>CAYWRA010000043.1:0-20412 GCA_964460305.1 uncultured bacterium | reverse complement strand
GGGGGCATTTCTAATAAGTTTTGTCTATGAGTACTTTTTTATTTGACGCAACAGGTCCCGGCGGAGCTTCAGGACGGCCCCGCTTTGCACAAAAAATAAAAGAGAGCAAGAAGCAACCACAGTCCACGTCATTGCGATCCCGCATAGCGGGAGAAGCAATCCCATTTCGGGTCTCACCACGTATCGGGGACTTGAGGGAGCAGGGGTGAAGAAATAAATGATGGGTGCTGTAGGGGGCGGATTCAGCCGACCCGTTTGAAGAAATAGCGGTAGTTTTAACCACGGATGAACACGGATTTTTTATTCCAGGAACCAGAAACTGTTTTTACCGTAGTAATCTCCCCCTGCCGCCTTGCGCAGCAGGTGAGAAAGTTGAACTGCTGGATTTATTCGTGGCAGCCCCCTTAGAATTGGCCCCATTCCTCTTACTCTCTTTTACTCTTTGTGAAAACCTGCATCCCAAAATTCCACGATTTTGTTTCTTCGATTCTTCCATTCATTGTAAAATCAATCCCAACCAATGGCGGCATGTTTATGAAAGACATCTGGCAGATATTAAACGAAACTTTTCACTCGGCTCCGCACCTCTTTACTATCATTCCCGCAAAATACAGGGTCAAACCTTTACTCTTTACTGACAAGTTTGTTGTAAATCTTTTTCACCTTTGTGGCCAGTCTCGTATCCTTCATTATCTGCTCCTGAAGGCGCATATGGCAATTCCTCACCGCAGCTCCGCCAATCCCTCCTAACTCATCGCCCAAATCCTGGATCGGCCTCACCCCGCTGTTAAGCCTATAGCTTATCTCAATCAATACCCGACGCGCCTCGCGATGTGGCGAGCACGCCTTCATGATCTCCGAGGGTTTGACTCCATACTCCTCTCCCACCACCCGCGCTATCTCCTCCATGGAGATGGCAGTTATCAGTGATTTCACCTGTGGTTGCTCTCTCCTTGACCATTTTCGTCCATCAACAAAAGTTTTCCTTATCCACTCAGTGAAGCTCTCCGTTCCCAGCACCGCTCCCGCCCGCGCCTCTCCAAGGGGGTTCTTTAGGGTCTTGTTCACTCCTGATATGACAAAATTGCAATATCTCTTCCTGCCCTGCTTTGTGTCTCCGCTCATGTAGTTCAATATCGCTATATACTTCACAAATTCATCCCGTTTCCCCAAGCTTAGATACCCACGCAGGCTGCTCCATCTGTATTCTTTGAGTATCCTGGCTTTCTCCTCTATCGACAGATCTTTGTATTGCTCCAGTCGTACCGGGTTCAGGTGCAAATATCGGCTCAACTCCTTCAGATACTCATCCGCCTCAACCACCGTCGCTTTGAATCTCCCCTGGTAAAGATGTCCAACCCTTTGATGTCGAAGATTGAAATAGGTCGTATAGGCCGTGTTGAATCGCTGCATAAAACTGCTCAGGTTGCCTTCGGGCGTTCTCAATAAAAAATGGAAGTGGTTGCTCATCAGCACATAGCAATGCACTTCCGCCTTGAACTGCTCTATGCTCTCTTTCAGTGTTGTGAGAAATCGAATTCTGTCCTTGTCGTCGCGAAATATTTCCCGCCGCTCGTTCCCTCGGCTCGTGACATGATACCACGCACCTGGATATTCAATTCTCAGTGGTCTTGCCATGGTCGTATTATGCTAAATCCCCATCCTTTAGTAAAGAGTAAAGGTTTGACCCTGCTCCGTTTCAATGATCCGCCACTTCGGGGTACCGGTGCATTTGTTCTATTTGGTAAACTACCGTCAAGGCAGATGCATGACAAGGGGCATAGCATTATGCGAGCGGTAGTGCAAAGAGTACGCAAGGCGGCGGTGGAGATTGCGGGGGAGACGGTCGGCGAGATCGGGGCCGGCATGCTCATCCTCATCGGCGTGAAGGTGGATGACGCGGAAAAGGACGCCGAATTTCTCGCAGGTAAGGTCGCCAACTTACGCATCTTCGAGGATAGTGCGGGGAAGATGAACCTCTCGCTTAAAGAGACCGGCGGTGAGGCGCTTGTGGTGTCGCAGTTCACGCTCTACGGGGATTGCCGGAAGGGGCGCCGCCCGAGCTTCACGGAGGCGGCCGAGCCGACAAAGGGAGAGGCGCTCTACGAGAATTTTGTTTCGTGCCTGCGTGCGGAGGGGTTGACGGTGCACACCGGCCGGTTCGGCGCGAAGATGCTTGTGAGACTCGAGAATGACGGCCCGGTGACTTTGATAGTCGAGAGTTGAGGGATTGGCAATGAGCCACTGATGAAGCGGATTGATTTTCACCGCGGATTCACGCGGATAATTGGCCACAGATGAACGCAGATTGGGATTTGGGGTTTTCACTTACATGGAGGCAGTTGTAGAGATGAAATACTTGCTCACGAACGATGACGGAATCAACGCTCCCGGACTGTACGCGCTCTATCTCGAAATAAAGAAAATCGGCGAGGTGACGATCATTGCTCCTGCGTCCGAGCGGAGCGCCGTGGGGCATGCCATTACCACCGCTGACCCACTAAGGGTGAGCGAGGTGCGGAAGGACGGGGAGCTCTACGGCTTGGCGGTGTCGGGGACGCCGGCGGACTGCGTCAAGATCGCGATCAATTCGCTGCTGCCGCAGCGACCGGACCTCGTGATCTCCGGCATCAACCAGGGGCCGAACACTGGGATGAACGTCATCTACTCTGGCACGGTCTCCGCGGCCACTGAGGCGACTATGCTGGGGGTTCCGGCCTTCGCGATTTCCTTAGACAGCTTCACCTCGCGGGAGTTCGGATATGCCGCGGAGTTCGCTGCACGGCTTGCACAGTCCGTCATCCGGAACGGATTGCCTGCGGGGACGCTCCTGAACGTCAACGTGCCCGTGCTCCCGAGGGAGAAGATCCGCGGCGTTGAGGTGACGCGGCAGGGCATGGCCAGGTTCACGGAGGAGTTCCACAAGCGCGTCGACCCGAGGGGGCGGGACTACTGGTGGCTCGGTGGGGAGCTGATGGAGATCGCCGAGGAGGAAGGGACCGACAGCGCAGCGGTCAAAAATGGCGCGGTATCGGTCACGCCGATCCACTACGATATGACCGATTACAAGAATCTCGACATGCTCCGAGGGTGGGGATTGACGAAATAGTGCCCCCCTCACCCTGACCCTCTCCCCCCGTTCACTGCGGGGAGAGGGAATTATGGAACGACACTGCAGGATTACTGGAGTGACCTTCTCCCGCTCCCGCCGTTCACCGGAGGGAGCGGGAAGGCCGAGAGTGTAACCTATGTCCCCGGTCTGACGGAGTGAGGCTTGCCATTCCGAGATCGCCCTCTTGCCCGAAATAGGGTTAGACCCTTGAAAGTGCGGTGTGTTATTATTTCAACCTCGGCAAAAACTTAATAGCTCACCACGGAGGCACTGAGACAGCTAATGACAAATAGCAGAAATGACAAATACCAAATGACAAAACACAATGAGGTTTTGTCCTTTGGTCATTTGTAATTCATTTGTCATTTGGTATTTGTCATTTCTGCTGCGATTGGTGGATAGATCAGGTGAGGTAACGAAAATATGAAAATTCAGAAGTGGCTCATCGGTATATGCCTGGCGACGGCTCTGTGGGTGTCGATCGCGATTGCGCCCGCGCGGGCGGACATCGAGACCGCCGACACCGTCACGAGGAGTGCGAGCGGCAAATTCGGTCGTGGTTGCGTCAACATCACCACCGGCTGGTGTGAGATGATCTACTGCCCCATGGAGATAACCAAAGACCGTGGATATTTCCTGGGTGCGACGTGGGGACCGATGAAGGGCGTCGCCATGACTGTCCTAAGAACGGTCGGCGGAGTCCTTGAGGTCGGCCTCTTCTTCTACCCGTTGCCCGGCAACTACGATCCTTACTTTACCAGGGAATTCGTTTTCTCGACACCGCGCCCGACCGTCCTGCCGGAGTGAGCGGTTTGTCGTGGCGCAACCGGACTGAAAAAGGAACCGACGTGATGTCCGGCGACACACCCCGCAAACCTCTCCTCGGCGCGCATATGTCCATAGCGGGAGGGGTTGACCAGGCCGTTCTTCGCGGCCGCCGCCTCCATTGCGATGCGATCCAGATATTTGTCAAGAGCAACGTCCAGTGGGCAATGCGCGCGCTCGACCCAAAAGAGCGCGACCACTTCATGGCCGAGCGGAGGACGAGCGGCATCCAAAGTATATTCGCCCATTCGTCCTATCTTATTAATCCGGCCTCCTCTGATCGTGACGTGTTGAAAAGATCCGTTTCCTCCCTGGTGGAAGAGCTCCGCCGCGCTGCTGAATTGGACCTCCCGTTCATGGTGCTCCATCCCGGCGCCCATGGCGGCGCTGGGATGCGCGAGGGGATCAAAAAGGTTGCCGGGAGCCTCGACAAAGCGCTCGCCGGGCGCCCCGCGGGATGTCCGAAAATTCTTCTCGAAACGACAGCCGGCCAGGGCACGAGCCTCGGGTGGCGCTTCGAGCAGCTTGCGGAGATCATGGCGGCGGTCGAGCGGCCAGAGATGCTCGGTGTTTGTTTCGATACCTGTCATGTATTTTCGGCCGGTTACGATATGCGGACTTCTCAAGGGTATGAGTCGGTGATGCGGGAATTTGACGGGACCGTAGGGCTGGAAAAGATCAAGGCATTCCATCTGAACGACTGCAAAGCGAAACTCGGTTGGAGAATCGATCGGCACGAGCATATCGGGCGCGGCGCCATCGGCCGGAAGGCCTTCTCGCTCCTGTTAAACGATCCAAGGTTCGCATGTATGCCCATGGTGCTCGAAACTCCGAAAGGAAAAGGGGATATCTGGGACAAACGGAATCTTGGTTTGTTGAGAAGGATGCTGCGATGTATAACCACAGAGAGCACAGAGAAATGATCACAGTGGACACAGAGGTTTACTACAGCAGCCCCAGTTTATGGATTTTGGAATAATAAATAATCCGTGTTCATCTGTGGTGAAAATTAATCTTGAGTTTATTTCTCCGTGCTCTCCCCCGTCCCGTCCCGAAGGGATCCCGTTGGGAAAGGGATCCCTTCGGGAAAGGCGCCCCTTAGGGGCATGTCTTCTCTGTGTGCTCTGTGGTTATCGTTGAGTAGGTTTGGAGCGCGTTGCAAAAGTCAATTTGAGTGGGTACAATATAAGCAATCGAGCAATTAATCTTTGGGGTTTGTCCCGCCATGCGGCGGGCTTGCCCGCCGGTTGTCAGGTGGGGGATTTGTCCGCCAGAGGCGGATCCGCCTTCGGCGGAGGATGTAAACAGATGCCTATTTACGAATACCAGTGCCGCCGCTGCGGCAAAACAACCGCCCTCATGGAGAAGGTGGACGCGTGGAATTTCTGGCGCAGGAAATGCTCTTCCTGCGGGAGCAGGCGTATGAATAAAATCTATTCCAGGTTCTCCACGTCGAAGAAGCAATCAATGGGTGATATGATAAATGAAATGCGCCGGCTGGGGCCCGTGAATTTTGTCCCCTCGCCGCCCCGGCCCATGGGGCCGCCGCCCGGCGGTTGTCCTTATGCACAGCAGGAGAAAACAGCGGGGGGAAGCGATAATCAGAAATAAGGATTAAGTGATACGGATTAAGCAAGAAGCATTGTTTGGCTGTAAGCCGTAAGCTGACATCTAATATTGGGATTTGGGTTTTGGGATTTGGGATTTTATATGGAGGTGTTTTATGAGATCTGTTCTACTGTCTATGCTGGCGCTTGCGGTGCTGGCGATCGCGGGGTGCGTGAAAGTGGACCTCGGCCAGGCGAGTAAGGATTGGTCGGAGGTTGGCAAGGGTTTCGCCGATGCCTACAAGGATGGACAGAAAACTCCCGCCGGCGTCCAGACGCCCCAGCAGACGCCGTAGGAAACAGCTAATGACAAATAGAAGAAATGACAAATACCAAATGACAAAACACAATGAGGTTTTGTCCTTTGGTCATTTGTAATTCATTTGTCATTTGGTATTTGTCATTTCTGTTGCGGGATCAGTCCTTGAAGTTGGCAATGACGTCCTTGACGATCGCCACCTTGAGATTCTGAAGGACGAGCGGCGTAAGCATGCGGCGGACGAAGTTTTTATTGGTGCCCCGCTCGGTGCGTTCCTCCCAGACGCTGAAGTTCCTGTAGGCGACCGCCTGCACCCTGCGGGAGAGAAGGATCTTGTCAGTTTTGATGTCCCTGATGCGGTAGACCACTTCAGCCGCGCCCTGCCACGTCTGCGCCTTGATGTTGAAACCGAGGGGAATGCCGAGCACTGTCCCGATCAGGATGTACATCGGGATGCCGAGCTCATTGCTACCCACGAACTTGCACAGCGACTCGCTGAGCTCCCCTTCCATGATCAGGTTCGCCTTCCCCGCGAGCGCCTTTTCCTCGATGGCCTTCCGGTCGTCTTTCTTGTCGATATTCACGCTGAAGACGTTCATGAAGGCGCGATTTTTCTCGAGCTCGTACTGGAAAAGATCCTGAAGGTCGCTCCCCGTGATGAAGAGCGGGTAGCGCGCGAAGCTCTTGTCCTCAAACTTGCCGACGGCGAGTGAGTGGGTGAACGGCTTTGAGAGCGGTTGGTTGAAGGTCAACGGCGGCGGCGGGGTCATCATGCCCCCGCAACCGAACGTGAAGACGAAGAGCACGAGCTGCAAGCACGCGATTGTTTTTTTCACCGGCTGGTCTCCTTCTAATTCCCATTAAAGCTGAAGAGATAATGTATTACACCGCGGAACACGGAGATAAGCAGGTATGACTACCCCGGGTTCTCACAAAGAGTAAAAGAGGATAAGAGGACTCTCAGCGGGTGGTGATCACCCCCTCCCTCCCCCTTCAGAAGGGGAGGGGTAATTACTACGGCAAAAACAGTTTCTCGTTTCCGGAACAAGAAATAGCCCCTGTGTGTCAATTGTTTCTTTACCTCTATTTCTTCCCCCTTGATCTCCGAGCCTCTTTTACTCTTTGTAAAACAACTGCCTCGTCTCTCTGTCTCTGTGTGGATTCCGGATTGAAAAGGAATGCGCCACAATGTATCATGTGCCCATGGTGAAGTCAAAGGCAAAACGGGTTCTCACCCTGTTGCTGCTGGTTGCGATGTGCGTGGCGATCGCCGCCGGTGTCTTTATCTACCCGCGTCGCGTGGTCCCTTCGATGTCCGACATCATACCCCCGGAGAAGATGGTTGCATGCGTCCGGGCGCGCGAACTCGCATCCATCTGGGGCGGGTGCGCCGGGTCTGCGTTCGTGAAAAATCTCCGAGCAAGCGGCATCCCCCTCATGGATGATAGCCGATCCGGGAGTAAGCGCTCGGATCGGATATGGAAACTTCTCGACAACCCCTATTGGCCTGAGGCGCTCGGCCGTGATTGCGCGCTCGCGCTCTATCTCGACAAAGAGAGGGGGGGGCTATCGGGAGCGGTCTGGAGCCGGGTCGGGTTTAAGGCGCGTTGCTTCCAGTTGTGGGAGCTGGGCCGCGCGCGTCTGCCTTTCGGCGGGGGGAGGAAACCGGTGTTCCGGAGAGAGGGAAGGCTCGTGGTGGCCACGGTCATGGACCGGAAACGTAACACGCCGAGCTACAGCTATGCGCTTATAGGCGACCTGGGTATTGCAACGATGGGTTCCGGTGAGGGATTTTGGAAGCGCGTCGATAGCCTTGTGGCGGGAGGAGGGCGCGGGACAGGCCCGATCGTGGGAGGAGGCGTCGGAGAGGAGAAACCGCGTGGGGGACGCCCCTCGGGTGGTTTTTTCGTCGATCTCCGGCAGCTCAGCGCTTGCCTGGATTCCCGTCCGGCTGGCGCGGGAGAGGTGTTGGCGGCACTCAGGGATCTCCGGGACTGGGCTGGAGGAACTGCTGGAGACTGGAGGTCGGTGCGAGGCGTGTTCGAGCTGAAGGGGAACCAGTTGGGGACGGATATCTCCATTGATACCGGCGATAAGGCTTCGGTCAAAGATGGCGGCGCGGGGCTGCGGAATATCTCCACCGATCCGCTGGCGCGTCTCATGGAGCGGCGGGGACTCCTCTATGCGGGGAGCCGGTACGACCCTAATGCGTTGCTCAAGCAATTTCGCTTGCGGAGCAATGCAAAGGCGGTTGAGTTCGCCCGTCGAGGGGGGACGAGCATATTCCCCGTCGACCATTTTTCGCTTTCGTGGCTCGGCGATGACTGTTCGCTCCTGATCTATCAGGATGAGAACGGCATGGTGAACGCCGCGGCGTCGCTTCTAGTGAACGATCGCCGGCTGGCTAGAGAACGGATAGGCAGGTTCATCAATCTTGCGCGCGGGGCGAAGCTTTCCCTGACCGGTCAGAACGGCAAGCGGATGGCGCATATCAAGAAACCGATCGATATCGAATTGAAACGGCACGGGGGAGAGCCTTATTGCCTCGTGGGGACGGGCGATCCCATCGAACGCCTATACAAGACGACCCTGGCGCTGTACGGCGATCGCCTGTTGATCGCGGCGACGGATTCCATTCTCGGCGAGTTGGATGCCGCGGAGGCGCCACGTGGGCGGGATTGGGCGGCGCCTGCGCAGGCCAATTTTGTGATGAGGGGCGACTCATTTGCGCACGCGGCGACATCGCTCAAGCAGATACTAGCGATCCTCGCCCCGTTCGTGGGGCGGGAGGGCGATCGCCGGGCGATCGAGGACATCCGACGGATACTCGACGCCATGGAATTGCTCGCCCCCGTGCGTGAGGCGTGGGCTACGGCCGCCCGTGGAGGGGAAGAGATCCGCGTCCGCGGCGTGGTGCAGTTTGCCGACATCGGGAAACGTTGAAAGCTGTTACTTCCCAGAGCTCACATCCTCCAACTTCAGCGTTTTGACCGGCCCGAATTTTTCAAGCGGCGGCTCGAACTTCTCCTTTTCGCCCAGCACCAGGATGGTCGCCTTCTCGGGATGGAGATACGTTCGCGCGGCGCGGAGCACGTCCTCCTCCGTCACGGCCGAGACGCGGGCGATGTACGTTTTCAGGTAGTCGGGTGGAAGGCCGAAGAATTCAATGTCCACTTGTTGCGCGACGACCTGCGAGGCGGTCGTGAAATGGAACACGAAGCTGTTGATGAACGAATCCTTGGCTCGATCGAGTTCCTCCTTTGAAACCCGTTCGGTTCGCATGCGCTCCATCTCTCCGAGGATGAGTGAGAGCGCCTCCGTCGCGGATTTCTCCTTCGTCTGGCATACCGCATAGAAGAGCCCCGTCTGCACGTCTGTGGTGAAGCAAGTTGAGGCGTGGTAGGCGAGCCCGGCCTCTACGCGAACGCGCTCGAGTATCCTCGACGAGAAGGCGCCCGCCCCGAGGATCTCGTTCATGACCATGATGGGAAAATAATCTGGGTTGTCCCGCCTGATTCCCGGATGGCCGACCATGAGATGGGCCTGTTCGGTGTCCTTCTCGATGTAGGCTACCGTGCGTTCCAGGCGGTCCGGCGCGGGCGGTAGAGGAGGCGGGAGTTTGGCGCGCGACGAACCGAGGGCGCCATCGAGCATCCTCACGATCGTATCGCGGTCGAAATCGCCGGCGACGCCTATGATCATCCCCGACGGCTTGAAATAATCCCTATGAAAGGCGATGAGGTCTTCACGGCCGATCCTCTCCATCGACCCCGGCTCCCCGATCGCCTCGTGGCCGTACGGGTACGTCCCATAGATGAGGCGGTTGAATTCGCGTGAGACGATCCCGGAGGGCTCGTCGTCACGGCGGCGGATAGCCTCACGGACCTCTTCTTTACGCAGATCTATCCTATTCTGGCCGAAGGCGGGGTTTAAGAGTATGTCGCAGAGGAGCCCCATTGATTTTTGAATGTCTTTGCTCAGGCAGGAGAGGGAGATCGAACTCGCATCATCGTTTGTGGCCGTGCCGATGTCCGCCGCCATGAACTCGATTTGGCCGTCGATCTCATCGGGGCTTAGCCGCGCCGTGCCGCCCGTGCGCATAACGCTGGCGGTCAACGCCGCCAGGCCCTCCTTACCGGGAGGGTCGTAAGCCGATCCGGCGCGTGCGATGGCGTAGAGGCTGAATAAGGGGAGCGTGTGGTCCGGGAGCAGATAGAGCGTCGCGCCGCATGCGAGGACGATCCGTTCCGGCTCCGGCGGCGTAAAGGTCAGGGGTGGCGCGGCGAGCTGTGGGGGATGCGCCGGCCTTCCCCGCGCCGCGCAGCCGGCAAGCCACAGGACGGAAATGGAGACGAGTATTATCGCGATGCCGCTGTGGCGGGGGACGTGATTATCTCCGCCCCGTTTTGGCCTTCTCATCAGTGTTCTCCTGGCGCGCTTTCTGTTCCTTATTGCTGATTACCACTTTCGTGCAGTTCTCCTCCCGCAGATACGTATTCACCACGCGCGTGACGTCTTTGGCAGTGACCGCACGGATCTTCGGTATGTAGCTGTTGATGTATTTCCACCGGTCGATCGATTCGTAGTTCCCGATTAGCGAGGCGAGGTCCTGGGCCGATTCGCAATCCCTCACGAAGTCCGCTTCGATCTGATTGCGCGCCTTCTGCATCTCCATCTCGCTCGCTGGTTCGTGGGAGAGCTTCTCGATCTCCGCGCGGAGGGCGAGATCAACCTCATCGGTCGTGTGCGGCCGGCGGGGGATTGCGCAGAACACGAACAGATAAGGATATTTCGCCGGGGGACATGAGGCGGATGCCGCGACCGCCACCTGTTTTTCCTGGACGAGATTTTTATAGAGTCTCGACGTGCGCCCGCTGGAGAGGATGTTCTCGAGCACGTTGAGCGCGATGTCATCATCCGCGCTGACCGCGGGCTTGTGGTACGCGAGCGCAATGCGGGGAGAGGCGTCCAATGCAAGGTCCGTCTCGCGTTTCCCGCGCTGCTCGGGCTCCCTCGTGACGACGGGTGGCGGCGGCGGCTGGGCCGGGATCGGCCCGAAGTAGCGGCCGGCTAGCGCGATGACTTCTGCGGGCCGGATGTCGCCGGCGACGACAACGATCGCATTGTTGGGCGCGTAGTAGCGCCGGTAGAACGACCTAAGCATGTCGGGGGTGATGTGCTCGACGTCGGACGCCCACCCTATGATCGGCCAACGGTAGGGGTGCGCTATGAAGGCGCTTGCGAAGAGCTGCTCCCCGAAGGCGCCGTCGGGGCTGTCGTCGACCGAGAGGCGGCGTTCCTCAAGAACCACGGCGCGCTCCCTGTAGAATTCCCTGAAGACCGCGTTGCTCATTCTGTCGGATTCGAGCCACATCCAGAGCTCTAGCCTGTTGGCGGGCAGGCTACAGACGTACTGTGTCCGGTCCCGGCCGGTGTTGGCATTTAGTCCCTCGGCGCCCTCCCGCGTCAGGATCTTCCAGAGCTCGTTTTTCGTCGTCAGGGAGTCCGCCTGTCGCTCGGCCTGCGCGAGCTCGTCTTTGAGTTTCTTGACCGATTCGGAGTCGGCCTTCCCCTTGTCCGAGCCCGGCAGCCGCTCGTTGATCTCCTCGATCTTTTTGAGGAGCGGTTCTTCGCGCGCGTAGTCTTTCGTCCCGATCGTGCGAGTCCCTTTGAACATCATGTGTTCCAGGAGGTGTGAAATGCCGGTGCAGCCGGGCTCTTCATTGACCGACCCGACGCGGTAGAAGACCGAGCAGGCGACGATGGGCGCCCGGTGATGTTCCAGCATGAGGAGCGTGAGGCCGTTCGGGAGGCGGTGTTCGATCACGTCGAGCTTGAGGGGCGTCTCCGCACGGAGCGGAGCGATGCTTAGGAGAAGTGCAACGATGGCAATCGGTCGAATGCGCATGGTATAATTCTAATGTGTGGCCGGCATTGATGCAAGGACACACTGAGACAGCTAATGACAAATACCAAATGACAATTCATTGAATGACAAATGACAAAATACAAACGACAGAACTACAATGCGTTTTGTCATTTGACATTTGTTATTTCCCAAGGAGGCTCATATGGACACGTTGTTCACCATCCTCATGTTGTCATGTGTGGGGCTTGCCATGGGCAAGCATCCAGGCAATGAAGTCGCCCTGCCCCCACCGCAGCTCAAGGGGAGGCTCCCGGTCGAGGAGGCGTTACACCGCAGGAGATCGGTGAGGGATTACGCAAAGGTGGCGCTGTCCATCCCGGAGGTATCGCAATTGCTGTGGGCGGCCCAGGGGATTACGCAGCATGAGGAAGGGTTGCGGACCGCGCCATCCGCCGGGGCGACGTATCCTCTCGAGGTTTACCTTGTGGCGGGGGACGTACGGGGGCTCCCTGCGGGTATCTACCACTATGTCCCAGCCAGGCATGTGCTTATCCGCAAGGCGGAAGGCGACGTACGAGCGAAGTTGGGCGAAGCCTCGCTCAACCAGCAATGCGTGAAGGAAGCGCCTGCCATACTCGTGATCGCGGCGGTATATGCGAGAACTTCAGCCCGTTATGGCGGAAGGGCCGAGCGATACGTTGACATAGAGGTCGGCCACGCGGGCGAGAACATTTACCTTCAGGCGGAGGCCCTCGGGCTCGGCACCGTCGCGGTCGGGGCATTCAGCGATACCGAGGTCAAGAGGGTACTCGGTCTTGAGAAGGAAGAAGCGCCGCTCTATCTGATGCCGGTGGGGAAGAAGGGGTGAGCGATCGAGGCCGGTTGTCAGGTGGGGAATTTGGGATTTTAAAGCGTATCGGCGTGGGGCGATCTGACAAGGCTGTCTGCGTTGTGCTTCCGACTTTCTACTTTCCACCTTCGACCGTAGTGACGTCCCAATTATTCGCAACCAGGAGGGCGGGGTAGCTGGCGCCGCCCTTTTCGACGTTTACGAGCTCTCCGGTCGCCCGGATCTGCTGCCCTACCTCAAATTCCCCCCGCACGTAGCTGTCGGCCAGGATCATGGTGAACCGCTCGTATGATTCACCGTTGAGCTTCACATCCTCCAGTGGAAAGAATAGGGGCATGTAGATCGAGTGCCTGATGTCGGCGATTCTGCCGTCAATCGTTACCTGTTTCTTCACCACTCGGATTGTGCATTTACGCAGGGGGATCTCCTCCTCCCGCGCGTACACGAAGAAGGGGCATACGAGGATGCCGCCATGGTAAAAGCGGAGCGGCCAGAACTTGCCGAATTCGTGCACGTGACACTTCGGGTCTTCCTTCACGATCCGGCGTATCCTCTGCATGAGCGCGTAATTATCCTCGACGGCGCCGTAGAGGATGATGTCGGTATCGTCATCATGCTCCTCGAGGCGTCCGTACTGCAATGAGCCCGTGAGCCCCATGTGGTCAACGGGCACTTCGAGGATGTCGCTTGCCGCGGCGATCCCCTTCCTTATTTTGGGGTAGAGCTCCATGCAGATCCGGAGGGACTTCTTCGGGTCGAAGAAACCGGCGAAATCGGCGAGGGGGAAAAGGAGGTTGTTCCTGATGATTGGGGCGACGGGAGCGGTGCGGACGAGATCGGGAAAGACTTCATAGTGCTTCTTGATCTGGTCGGGATTGGTGTAGGAATACATCTTCCCGTCCCGATAGCTCTTGTGCATGCACTCGTATTCCCGCCCGAAGATGTCTACCCAGCCCCCCTTCGAGGGATAGTAGATGATTTTGCCCGAGATCGACCCGCGGGGATGGTTATATCCCTGGGCGAATACGAGGTTCCCGTCTTTCCCGAGGAAATACGTGGAGTCGGTAACCCGTCCGCCGAGGCCCGACAGCGGAACGAGAAACCTCCCCATCATTTGTTCAAACCGGTTTTCCATAGGGAGGGGATTATACTAAAGACTCCGACCGGCGTGCAATTTATTGGTAATCAAACCCGTGTGGAACCGACCCGGTTTCCCCCAGCAAAGAAAGAAAAATCCGTTTACTGCGAGGATGAGCGAGCCCCACCCCAAAGCCAGGGGCCAGGTCGAGGGGCGGGAGTGGACGAACGATGGGAATGCGCGGGTCATGAGACGCGGGTGGTGGTTGGTGACGATATGCCTGTGTTTGTAGAGAAGGTTGGGGTGGCGGCAGCCGGCGTAGCCGAACGACAGGCTCGCCGCCAGCAGGAGTCCATAGAGGGCGATAAAAGAGGTCCGCGGGCGCCTCGACAACGCGTAGCAGAGCAGCGCCCCGAGAAGAGGCGCCGGCACGACCATGTATCGGGGCGGCGGCGCGAATCCACCCCACCAGAAGACGAAGTTCGCTCCGGGGAGATAGATGACGAGCAGAAGGAGGAGGAACCAGAAGCCGCATTCTCTCCGCTGGCGAAAGAGGAGCAACAGACCGGTGAGCGAAAGCATGTAGACGGGCGACCAGGTGAGGATGCCGTGGCCCTCATCGAGGAGGATGCCGAACATCCCGTCGAGCATCCCCCTGCTGAAAAATCCACGCCGGGCGAAATCCTGGTAGACGTATCCGGCAGCCGGATTGATCGTTCCGAATGCGCGCCATTGGTAGCCTAAGAAAGAGGCGAGAGAAACGGTGAAGAGAAGCAGAGGGAGAGAGACGCCGCGCCGGTGTGGGGGAGAGAGCCGCCGTGAAGACTGGACGAGGAGCCAAAGCAGGATGAGCGCGGGAAGGAAAAACCTGAATGAGAGCCAGGGGAGGGCGGCGATGGCACATGAGACGGCGAATCGGCGAGACGGTGAATCGGCGAGACGGCAAAATGTCGGCATCGTATGCCGCAACGCATATACTATCAACAACGCCGCCGGGAGCTCGGGGTAAACGAGATTGGAATAAAATATGACCGGTGGCGTAAGTGCGACGGTGGCAGTGGCCAGTAGTGCGGGCAGCCTGGCGCCTCCGGCAATCTCGACACAGAACAGATATACGTTGACTGCAAGGATGGCTGCGAGGAGGTTCATGAAAAGGCATACGGCGGTCCTCGGGGCGATGGGGCCGTGCAGGCCGAGGGCGTATGCGGGTGCGATCAACACAGCCAGGCCCGGTGTGTGGATGGAATAGATTTCCTTCTTTTCCCAATCTTTCCGCGCGCCATGCTCGTCGCATCGCTCCATGCCGAAAGCTCGTCCATCCTTGTTTACGCGGTTGTTGTAGAGGTTGAAATCTCCATCCGTTACAAGGCTGTGCGCAAGGAGCATGTAGGCGGGTTCGTCTCCGGTAAGAAAGCGCGCCTGCGCAGGCCCCTCGGCGCCGAGACTCACCAGGCGGGAACGCGCGAGGGAAAAGACGGCGAAAGAGAGGATTAAAACAACCAGCGGAATTGCCTTGCCGTGTAATATCATCTGGCACAATTAATTAGGAAAACCGGAACATGTCGCACTACAATGTTATCCCAACATGCATGCGCTGTCGCATTTTAACATACCAGAGAGGAGAGTGGGATGATAAAATGCCCCTCTATGGAAAGGGTGAGAACCGACTGCCGTCTGCTGCGTTGGGACAGGCCGTGCGAACCGCACAAGAAGGAAGGTGTGCGCTGCCGGCAGTGCAAATACCACGACCCGGTAAGGGAGCGCGCGCTTATCATCAAACTCGACGCGCTCGGGGACGTATTGCGCACGACTTGCATCCTCCCGCCCTTGAAGAAAAAGCGCCCGCGGGCCCAGCTCACCTGGATCACCATGCCCGAAGCCATCCCCCTCCTTGCAAACAACCCCTTTATCGACAGGGTGGTCGCATATGGGCCGGATGCGCTGAGTATGCTCGGCGTCGAGGAGTTCGATCTCGTCCTCTGTCTCGATGCCGCTCCGCGGAGCGCCGCGTTGGGGAGCCTCGCAAAGGGGCGGATCAAAAAGGGCTTCGGCGTCGATGCTCGCGGCCGGGTCTTCCCATTCAATATCGAGGCAAGGGAATGGTTCCTCATGGGCCTGTTCGACGACGTCAAGAAGCGGAACACGCGGACCTACCAGCAGATCGTGATGGAGATATGCGGTCTCGATGGTTTGGACCAGAATATCGTTCTCCACCTGACGGATGATGAAAAGTCTTTTGCCCGCCGCTTTGCGGAGAGCGCGGGATTGCCTGGAGGCGGGACGAAGCCGGGAAAGAGGCCCGTGATCGTCGGCGTCAATACGGGAAGCGGCGGCCGCTGGCCCATGAAGCAGTGGCCTATCCCGCAGTGCGTGGATTTCATACGGGGCCTCCTCGCCGACGGGAGATTCAAGGTTCTGTTGTTCGGGGGCAAGGAGGAGGTAGCGCGTAATGGCAGGATTAAAGAGGCCGTGGGCGGCGGCCTGAGCGATACCGGTTGCCATAATAGCTTAAGAGAGTTCATGTCCCTCGTGGACCTATGTGACCTGCTCGTAGTGAGCGATACGCTCGGCCTACATGTGGCGCTCGGCCTTGGGAAGAAGGTCGTCGGCCTATTCGGCCCCACCTCCGCCGCGGAGATCGACGTGTACGGCCGCGGGATCAAGATCGTGCCCGACACGGACTGCGCCTGCTGCTACCTCCGTGCGTGCGATCGCGAGCCGTCATGCATGGACCTGATAAGCGCCGATATGGTCCGCGCCGCCGTAGAGACGATCCTCGCCAGATAAGGGAGAGGGGTTGCGGAGAGGCGGGGACTTGGAGCGCGCGCCGCGCTTTACATGATAATATGAAAACGATCGTCATGCTCCCCACGTATAACGAGGCCAGGAACATCGTGCCTCTCATCGACGAGGCGCTGAGGCAGCGTGTGGGCATCGAGGCCCTAGTGGTGGATGACGATTCGCCCGACGGCACGTGGAAGCTTGTCGAGGAGATGGGGAAGAAGGACCCCCGGGTGCGCCTCCTGCGGCGGATGGAAAATAGGGGGCGCGGCCTCGCCGGGATCGACGGCTTCAAAAAAGCGCTCTCGATGGGCGCCGACCGCATTGTCGAGATGGATGCCGATTTCTCTCACGATCCCGAGTATCTCCCGGCGCTCATCGACGCGTCCGAATCAGCCGATCTGGTCATCGGGTCGCGGTACGTTCCAGGCGGCGGGGACGAGGAGAGGGGAATCATGCGCCGCGCCGTGAGCTCGCTCGCGCGGCGGTATTTGAGATGGGTCTTGGGGATATCCGTGTGCGATCCCACCTCGGGCTATCGCTGTTTCCGGAGGGAGGCGCTCTTATCCCTTATGCGGAAGGATATACGGGCGAGCGATCCGTTTATCATTACCGAGCTTCTTTTCTGGAGCGGGCGTTTGGGTTTGCGGATCGTCGAGATCCCGATCGTCTTCCGCGCCCGCCGGGCCGGCAGTTCGAAGCTCCGTCCGTTCACACTGCTGAAGTATTGCGTGAAGGTGTTGAGATTGAGGCTCTCGGGATCCAAGAGGAGGGGGGGCGATGCGGCGGTGTGACGGGGGCGTGATTGTGGGCGTCATAGGGGCCTCGCGCGCGGGCCGTGATGTGGCACGGGATGCGTATGAGGTCGGCCGCCTGATCGCGCGTAGAGGAGCTGCGATGATCTGCGGCGGGCTCGGTGGCGTCATGGAGGCGGCGGCGCGCGGCGCGAAGGAGGAGGGCGGGCTAACGATCGGCGTGCTCCCCGGCGACGATCCGCGGCAGGCGAATCCCTACATCGATATCCCCATCGTCACCGGCATGGGGTATGCGAGGAACATCATAATCGTGCGCAGCGCACGCGTGATTATCGCCGTCGGCGGTTCGTACGGCACGCTCTCCGAGATCGCATACGCCCTCAACCTGGGCGTGCCCCTGATAGGGCTTGGCACGTGGGATATCGCGAAGATCGACAAGGGTAAGACGGGAATGGTTATGGCAAGGACGCCGGAGGAAGCGGTGGAAGAAGCCATGAAGAAAATCCCAAATCCCAAATCCCAAATCCCAAATCCCAACCTCCGAGAGGGGTTAAGGAGATGAGGAAGATACCAACTCCCGAACCCCAACCCGCGGCAGGGGCCAGGAAAGTGATAGACTGTGAGTTTTTGCTCATTCGGGAGGCCGAGGCCGTCTATGATATTAGGGAAAGGACGTTCCTTTTTGCGAGGAGGATTCTTGAGATTGCCGAGATGTTGCCCGGCAATCCGACGTGCAATGCCATCAGGGTTCAGCTCATAAAAGCGGGTACTTCTGTGGGAGCAAATGTCGAGGAGGCAGATGGTTCTTTTACGAAGCCTGACTTCAGGAATAAGATAGTCATTGCTCGAAAAGAAGCACGGGAGGCAAATTACTGGCTGCGACTCGTCGCCGGGAAGTATATTGATGAAGCCTTGCTCGCCCGTGACATTCAAGAGAGCAAAGAGATGATCAAAATATTTAGCTCAATCATCGCAAAGGTAAAACCATGAACAGCCTCCCTATTCTTTCTCGATATATCATTATTGGGATTTGGGATTTGGGGTTTGGGATTTGATCACATGCACAACGGCCTAATCGAAGTACGGATACGCAGCATCGCGCCCACCGTGGGCGGGTTCGCGATCTTCTTGCGGAACGGCAAGAAGACGTTCGTGATCTATGTGGACCAGGAGGTGGGCTCGGCTATCTGCATGTTCGTAGGGGGGGCGAAAAAGCCCCGCCCTCTCACACACGATCTCATCGGCAATATCCTCAAGGGGCTTGAGGTCAGTGTGGACAGGGTGGTGATCAATGATTTGCGCGACAACACCTTTTTCGCGCGCCTGTTTCTCAGCGACGAAGGTAAGGCAGGGAAGCGTATAGTGGAGATCGATGCCCGGCCGAGCGATTGCCTCGCGATCGCGCTACAGCAGGGGGCGAAGATCTACGTCGCCCCCCACGTGCTTGACGCGGTCAATGACGTAAGCGGTTTTTTCAAGGACGTGGGGGGATGACGTGCGGTGACTGTTGCGGCCGGCCGGCGCGCGTCATCGCCTCGCTGAATATGCAGCCGCAGTAGCTTTGCCGGTAGAGACCGAGCGCGCGGCTCAGCCGGCAGCTTTCCCCGTAACCGTTCCCCTTTTTGAAATCGGCCTCGTGGAAGCGAAGGTGATGGCGCTCGCCCGCCTCCATCCCGATGCGGTTGATGAGGGCCGCATCCTTGTGGGGGCTGATGGTCAGTGTAGTTGCGATACGGTCAAAGTGATGGCTGGCGGCGGTACGGGCTGTCTCTTCGAGTCTTAGGCGAAAACAGATGGCGCACCGTGCTCCCCCCTCGGGCTCGGTTTCGCACCCTTTGACAAGGGTATGCCAGCCGCCGGGCTGGTAGATTGATGGTAAGAGGGGTATATTGCAGTGGCTGCAATGGCGTTCCGCCTCCGTGAGCCGGCGCCGGTATTCGCTCTCGGGATGTATGTTGGGATTGTAGAAGTATCCGGTCACATCATACGTTCCGGAAAGCAGATTGATCGCGTGCGTCGAGCAGGGAGCGCAGCAGATGTGAAGGAGGAGCCTCGGTTTATCCGGTGTCATTGCTGCCTCATGGTGTGGCTCTATTATAAGCCAGTGACGGGCGTCGGACAATGGGCTCGTGGGGAGGATAATGCGCGTCGGCGTGAGGCGTATGGCCAGCCTGCCATGCCTGAGCTGGCGATGGCGGGCGGGCGCGACGGCGTGATTGGTATTTTCGCCTAGCGCCCCACTCCCTACGCCCCACGCAGCTTGAGATTTTCGTATCAGTGGATTGTGCAACTGGTAGAGGTCGGATTACATGCGGAAGATACTGATTGTAGGGGCGAGCGGCTTTCTCGGCTGGAATCTCGCCAGGGCGTTGCGCGGGGCGCACCATGTGACGGGGACGTTCAGCCGGAGTCCCGTCGAGATCGACGGATGCCGTATGGAGAGGCTCGACCTCGGGTCGAAAGATGATGCGGCATCGCTCATTCGGGCGCTCCGCCCCGATCTGGTGCTCAACGCGGCCGCCATCATCGACGTTGACTTTTGCGAGAGGGAGAGGGGGAAAGCGGAGCTGATAAACGCCGAGGGGGCCCGGATTGTCGCGGAGCTGGCGGCCGAGATCGGCGCGCGCATGATATACTTTTCGACCGATATGGTTTTTGATGGAAGGAAGGGTATGTACAACGAGGAGGATATACCGCATCCCTCCAACTGGTACGGTGAGACCAAGTTCGCGGGGGAAAGATGGACTCGCGACCGCTGTCCCGGAGCGGTGATTGCGAGACTCGCCCTCATGTATGGCGTGGGGAGCCAAGCGCACGGATCGTTTCTCCAGTGGATGCTTCGACGGCTCGGTGAAGGGGAGTGCGTGGACCTTTTCACGGACCAGTTTCGCACGCCGACGTTTGTCGGAGACGTCTGCAGGGCCGTCGCCGGAATGATCGAGCGCCCGGAAGTGGCGGGGATCTATCATGTTGCGGGGCCGGAGAGGATGAATCGTTATGAGTTCGGGGAACGGGTCGCTGAGGTGTTCCATTTTCCCGTCGGGCTCCTCCGTCCCGTGCGCATGGAGGATTTAAAAGACCTCATGCCGCGCCCGGAGGACAGCTCGCTCGCAAACCACAAGGCCGAGCGCGACCTCGGGATCAGATTCAGGGGAGTGACGGAGGGGTTGCGGGTTGTTGCGGAAGAAATAAAGACCGGGACCACGCCCCAACGGGGCCCCTTAGCCTGATCTATTCATCAACTTTGATCGGCCGATAAGTATTTACTGTAGCGCA
>CAYWRA010000042.1:0-21613 GCA_964460305.1 uncultured bacterium | reverse complement strand
TTATCCTTCTCCTCTCCTCCTATTCAATGCGTTGCGTACATAGCAATTCCCTCTAAAATCTTTCTGTCCCAGTACATAATCGGCTGCATGCTGAATCACACCATCTATCTTCGGGAACCGCAGAACACGTCTATTGCCATTGTCAGTAACCCACATATTGCCTGATACATCAAATGCAATCCCGACAGTATCACCAAATGAGAAACTGTTATCAGCAGGTGCTCCCCCACGATTCCTAGAACGATCCGTAAAAAGATACTGGCCCCACAAATCATTGGCGACAACCTCTCCATTCTGCGCCCATTGGGCAAAAGGATCGTTGAATTTCAAAATTCTGTGATTGCTGTTATCCGCACAGTAGAGATTATGGTTCTCATCAAGAACCATCTTGTCGTTTATCCATATCTCACCAACGCTTATGATATCTGGAGGTATAAGACCCAAAGTATCATTACTTGCAGGCAGTGCATAGGGATATGTCTGAAAACAGCTATCTTTATTCGAAGCAGATGAGTAAAAGTTAGGCTGTCCTATTACTAACGCGGGCGTAGATTCAGGCGTGGGAATACCATTAAATCCCAGGATACGGTTAGCGCGTCCGTCCATAATGTACACACGTTGCGGAGTTGTAGTGCGGTCTATTACGATGCCGGCAGTTCCATCTGTGGAGTGTGGACTTACATAAGCCAGTGCTTTGGAGGCAAAATCAGGCTGACCAAAAACGACATCTGCCCATAGATCGCCTTCTTGTCCCCGCACGGGTGCGCTGTTCACCTGCGCTGAAACATGATTGGATTCGACATAATTCCCGTCAACATAGGCCCAGAGCCGATAATAATAGATCGTATCTTTGTCCAACAGACTACCGTTGACTGGATAGCCGTTGAATTGATATTTGGAACCGGGCGTCCTGCTGGTATCCGAAAATATCTTGTACTTGAAATTGGCTGAATTAGAACCAATATTATAACTCCATGCATTGCTGGTAAAACCACTGTCGGTGGCTTTCTGTATCTTATAGAACGACGTATTTGGATAGGTATCTTCCCATTGGAGCACGATCTGCGTCATCGTTGTGGTAAATACTTTGAGCGTAGGAGGGATGCCTTCATCACTCAGAGCAAAATTTACATTCGATAAAACGCATGGAAGAATAGCACGCACCCAAAACCGCACCGCACTTTTCATATCCCCTCCGTTTTCGATGGTTCGGCCCCGCGCGCCGTGGACTTTAATCTGAGAATGATCGCAAACAATAAAAAAGGGGCACATCTACTCACGCGCTATCTCAGGCCTGTCAGCCCTCAAAGGGACGCTTTCGACACACCCCCATGCAAGATATGCCTCGATGCCATCCTGTAATCAGAATCGCCCGTTTAGAGATAATCGGCGATCAAGGCAACCCGGAATCGGTTATTCAGTCACCAATTCTCCATCAATACTACGCAATCTCCTTCAAATTGCCCGACAAGACTCTTCTCTTGAAACTCAAAAACAGCGCATTGAAGCTGGATGATTAATAACCCTTTAACTCTCTCGTCCTGACGTTCACGCGGTACAACTTCCTGCCGGGGAAGGCATCGATGACCTTCTTATTAATCTCAGGCCCCAAGTCGTGAACGACTATGACGTCGGAATCCAGGAACGGCGAATTCAGGCTAAAAAGGGAGCCGTAACACCACCATTCATGCCCCTCGGCGAAGACGATCGCGTTGTGAATGTCGCTCTTTTTGATCCGGTCCGCCATTTCTCCCGAAACGGAATTAAATCCCTTCAAGTTGAATACGTTCCGGGGGGTAAATGAAAAATCGTACAGGTTGCTGCTCCTGTTGAGCCACTGCCGCTGCGCATTGTACGTCAATACTACCAGGATCGACAAAAACACGGCATGGGTCGCGCAGGCGATAATCTTGGACCGGCGTGAACATCCATAGATATAGTTCAGGCCCCTCTCAATAAATTGTATGATCTGGTCCCACCCATGAGCCACCATGATGATGAATATAAAAAACACCTCATAGACATATCGGGGACCGTACATGTGCGCCGTCGTGTTCAGGCCGGTGTAAAACATGTTCGCAAGAGTCATGCCCCAGAAAAGTAGAAACAGATAGACGTTCCATACGTTCTTTTTGCCCAATATGACGAATGCAATGAAGAAGATGGCGGCGTAGGGCGCAGGCCAGCCGAAGATGGTCATTAGAAACAGGGACATCAAGGTGTAGTAATTCAAGAGAGCTACGCCGATAGGATGGTTCTTGTTAAAAAGACTTACGGGACTTCCGGCCGGAGAGGCGAGCGGGTCCCCCATGAGCACGTAGTTGGCATAGAGATAAAAGGCGAGCATCAGGAGCCCCCCGAGGCAAAAGCATAAAACCCCCTTGACGCCTATTTTTCTCGCGAACAGAAAATACATCAGCACCAACCCGGAAAGCACTATCACCGGGACGGCATTGAGCGGGCGCGTATTAAAAAGGAGCCCAAGCGAGAGCCCGGAGACAAACGCATACAGCTTGCGGTGGGAATGAACCTGCCCATTGCACGCGCGTATGAGACAAAGCACCGCGAGGGCCAGATAGAAAGAGGCCGACGAGTGCGACATAAAGTTGGAGGCGTTCATCTGGAAAAACGGTGAAAAGAACGCGAGCAGCGAGGCGACCACCGCGACTTTTCGCGAGAACAGCTCTTTTGAAATAAGATATACAAGAACTAGAACGCATGCTCCCACCAGGGGCGGAATGACCCACGGCCTGCCGATGAGATGACCGAACATGAGAAGTAAGGGATGCCCGAACGGATACTGGCCGAACCACTTGTCGCTTTTAAAAATGATAAAACTCTCCAGTGCGAATGCCTGAGGCACCGGCGGGATGGGCGCGAAAATCCTCCCCCGGCTCAAAAGCTGGGCCTGGAAATTGTAGACGACGGAGTCCTGGACGTGCGGAACATGATCGAGGATATAATAATCGATCCATAGCAGATAAACAAAAGCCCCCAGGAACAAGATTATTAAAAACAGAATTTCGTACCAATGGTAATTTTTCTTCAACATGGATGCGAACAGATAATTCAATGCGAATATAAAAGCAATTACCGCCAGAGCAACGAGAAAATACGGAAAGGGATATAGAAAAAGCAACGCAATATTCATTACTATCTCCCGTGTTTTGTAATACGGCCTCTCGGCCCACTCAAAACGACTTTTGCCCTCGGTAACGAATATAAAACCCGCGTCCATTTCACGAAACGGGCGAAGATTCAGTCTCACATAGTTACTATTGTCCCGATAACGCAATAAGACGTCCAGCTCCAAAAGGTTCCGGACCTCGACCTCCATGGTGTAACTGATCCATTGCCGATATCCGGTGCTTAGTCGGGATATGGGCGTCCCCCTGCACAAAAAATGGAGGCGGCACGGCAGCGGAGCAGCGGCCTTTTCAACCCATATGGCTTTGAGCGGATCATCGAAATCCTGCTCAAGCAACAATCCACCCGAATCGTTATCGGTAACTTTGACCGAAACGAGACGTTGCCCCCATGGGATACCCCAATACGTCTGCCCCCCCTGGCTAAAACCGATCCCTCCCTCATTACTCGATGACTTTTCGGTGCAATCGGCGACCGACCTGCCGTCGATAAATGCCTGATAATGATTGCCATTTGCAACAATCCTGATCAGAGTCGAGCTCCCGTCCCTACACCATAACCAGAGCCCGCCTAGAACCAATAACAGGAAAATACCGCCGGCGGGAAGCAGCCGGACTCTGGAAGCGGGCGCTGGATTTTCCAATCGTCTTGTTTCCTTGTTTAAAGCGAGATTAGCCGTGGATATAAAAAAGATATTACTTGAATTCCCCCCTCAAGTCATTATTATAATGCATTAGGGCAGATATGAAACTGACAATCGTAGTGACCGTATATAACGAGGTAGAGACCATCCTGGAATCAATCAGGCAAGTCCGGGAACTCGACATAGAGAAACGCATAATAGTCGTGGATAATCATTCCACCGACGGGACCGTCGAGCTTTTAAGAAACCTCACCGACCCCTCGATTGAAATAATCTATCAACCGAGGAACTACGGCTTCGGAACGTCCGTCGCCAAAGGCATCGGCCTTGCCCAAACCAAGTATGTCTACATCCACTATACAGATCTGGAATACGACCCAACTTGCGTTTATAAAATGATCGAGATGGCGGAACAAGACGATCTTGACGCCATCTTCGGCTCCCGGCTATTTTACCGGAGAAATGAATCAAAACTCAGGATCATACGCGAGCGCCCCTTCTATCTCGGGACCATCATCACCACGTTTTTAACCAACGTCCTTTACCGTAAGAATTTCACCGACATCATCGGCGCCAAGTTTTACAAGGCGTCGGCGTTCAGAGAAATCAATCCCCGGGTATTGAGGGGCCTGGGGTTCGACTTCGAGGTAGTCAGCAAACTGTGCAAACACGGGTATAACATAAAAGAGCTCCCCGTGCTCTACACCGCCAGGACCACGGGGAAGAAAAAAGTGAAGGCGTATCACATCCTTCCTGCGGTGGCGACGATGCTCAAAGTCAAGTTTTTAGGCTGAGCGACATCCGATGCGCAAGATCATTCTACCGTCTATTCTCGTCCTGGGGGCATTCCTCTATTTCTACGATCTACCCGCGACTCCTCCCGGTTTTTTTTGCGACGAGGCGTCGGAAGGCTACGATGCATACTGCATATCCAAGGATCTAAGAGACCAGCACGGCGTGAGGTTGCCCGTCTTCCTGTACGCTCTGGGCGACTGGAGGGGCGGGGTCTTCGCCTATCTCTGTATCCCCGCAGTGAAGCTATTCGGACTCAATGAAACCTCCGTGAGAGGAACAGCGGCGGCGGTAGGAGTCCTTACCATCCTATTTACCTACCTGCTGGGCCGAGAGTTCGCCGGCAAGGGAGCGGGCCTACTCGCGGCCCTGTTTCTTGCCATCTGCCCATGGCACTTCTTTTTCAGCCGGGTCGCCTTCGGATCCATAACGCTTCCGCTCTTTTTCACTGCCGCTTTCTATTTCTTCCTGAAGGGGATGTACGGCAAAAGACAGGGGACATGTTTGTGCATTGCCGGAATGCTTTTTTCTCTCTCTATCTATACCTACTTTTCCGCACGGTTGTGCGTGCCCATCTTTGTAATCGCCCTGATAGTCATATATAGGAATAAACTGCGGCGCCTCAAGAAAGCGGCCTTTCTCTTCGGCCTGGCGTTCTGCATATTCGCGATACCTTTTGCGGATTTACTGCTGTTTCACCGGGGGGACGCGATGGCCAGGCTCAACGCGCTTTACGGTGGGGGAAAACCGGAAATATCGAAGGTTTTAAAAGCCTATGTCGATTCCTACTCTTACCGTTTCCTTTTCAAAGAGGGGGATGGCTGGACTAGAAGCGTCGTGCGTAGGTACGGGGTCCTTCCCGTTTACTATCTCCCCTTTATAATAATCGCCGTCGTTTTGCTCGTCCGCAGAAGAAACGAAACCGACAAGGCATTTTTAGTATGGTTATTGCTTTACCCCCTTCCAAGCGCCTTGACTCAAGCAGCAGCCGTGTTACGCAATATTATGGCTAGCCCTTTGTTCGCGATACTCGCCGGGTACGGAACGTTTGTCTTCTTCTCATATCTGCACAAGGCCCCGCGATCTCAAGGAACGCTCATCCCGTGGCTGAAACAAGCTGTCTTTAACGGTCTCTTGCTGGCGTATATCATCATTGCATCCTATCTCAGCTTCGGATATCTTCGCCACTACTTCTTGGAATATCCCCTCTACGCGTGGGCCGATTACGCGGGATGGCAATTCGGCGCCGAGGAGGCCTTCAAGTATGCGAAGACGGTCCGCAACTCCTACGATGAGATAATCTGGAACACCTATGGCATGTCGATCAATGCGCCTCAAATACTCGCATCATTTTACATGCCGGGAGACAAGGGGTGCAAGCTGGGCAACCTCGGTTTATATAATCCCTCAAAAAAACAGCTTTTCATCCTCTACTCCCGCCGCCTTTCCAATATCACACAGGGGGTGTACCGGATAAAAAAACAGATAACCGCCCCCGACGGTACGCCCGTATGGACCGCCCTTGAATTTATAACGTCCCCCCTGGTAAAAGAGGAGGGGAAAATCCTCGTCGACAACGAGGATCCCGGATTCAAAATTCTAAACGGCCCGTGGGATCAATGTGCGGAAGAGGGCTGTTACGGCGCATTCGTTCACGGCTCTTTTCTTCCCCATGGCGCTGGCGAGGTAAGCTGGACGCTCGCCGTTCCAAAAAACGGGCAATACGAAGTATTCGCCCGATGGATCGCGGCGCCCTGGCAGGCCACCGACGCGCCCTACACGCTACACCACGGCAAGGGAGTTACCACAGTCAGGGTCAATCAACAGGAAAAAAGCAGGAGGTGGAACAGCCTGGGAACGTATTCCTTTTCTAAAGACACGCCGGCGGTCATTACCCTAAGCAATAACGCTAACGGCTGGGTAACCGCCGATGCGGTCAAGCTTGAACCCCGAAAGTAACCCCCTCGGGGACCGCCTTCCAACAGCGCGCAGGCCCTCTCCATCAGTAATTCCGTATCTCCTTCCTCCGCACATTGATGCGGAAGGGTTTTCTCCCTGGGAAGGCATCGATTACTTTCTTATTCTCCTCCGCCCCCAGGTCTCTCACGGCGATGATGTCCGAGTCCAGAAACGGGGAGTTCAGTGTAAACACCGCCCCATAGTACCACCAGTCATATTCGCGGTCCTCAACAAAAATAAGCGCTTGATGAATACCTTGGCTTTTGATTTTCGCCAACATCTCTCCCGAAACGTTGTTAAACCCCTTCATCCCGTAGATATTATGGGGTATAAATACAAAACTCAGGAGATTGCCGGACCGGGAGAGCCACTCCCGCTGGGCGCCGAACACAAGCGCCGCGGGAAGGGCCAGGAATGCCGCATGCATGAGCCACGAGAGCACCCTCGCGCGGAGGGGAGTGGCTAAGGCAAATACCCCGATCCCGCGCTGTACAAGCCTGCGGGCACAATCCCATCCGCAAGCGGCCATGATAATGAACGCAAAAAAAGATTCGTACACATAACGCGGACCATACATGTGTGCAACTGAGGTCATAACCGGGTTCAGAATATTAACGAGGGTCATGCCGGCAAAAAGAAGCAAAAGGAACATCGACCAGACATCACGCTTCGATAGGAGGAGAAACGCCATGAAGAATCCGGTTGTGTAAACCGCCGGCCAGCCTAAAATGACCATGACGAAGAAGGTCATCATGGTGCAGTAGTAACGAAGTGCAGCGCTCAATGGACGCTGCTCGTTAAAAAAACCGACCGGCTTTGCAAGCATCGAATATGGGGGAGTGAACGGGTTCCCCATGAGCACATAATTGGCGTAGAGGTAAAAAACAACCATCAGGAGCCCTCCGGCACAGAAACCGGCGAAGGTTCCCCATCGGGCTTTTCCTTTGCATGTGAAATAGAAAAGCAGCACAGAGGAGAGAGCGATCGCGGGGACGGCATTCAGGGTGCGCGTATTGAATAGGAGGCCGAGCGCCAGGCCGGAGAGGAAACCGCCCCACCATCGCCCACCCCGGCTGGACTTGATGAGGAAGAAAATCCCAAGGGCGAGATAGAACGAGGCGGAGGAATGCGACATGAAGTTGGACGCATTCATCTGGAAAAAGGGCGAGAAGAAAGCGAGAAGCGCGCTCACCGCCGCCACCTCCCGAGAAAACAGCTCCCGCCCAATCAGATAAATAAGAACCAACACACTCGCACCCACAAGCGGAGGGATGATCCATGGCCTGTGTACCAACTGCCCCATGGCAAGCAACAGCGGGTGCCCCCATGGATAATATCCAAACCATTTGCCATCCCTTACGAAGAGGAATGCAAACAGAAACGCATTGGGAACGGGCGGTGCTGGTGCGTAGAGCGCACCCCGGCTGAGCGTCTGGGCCTGGAAGTTATAGACGACCGAGTCCTGCACATGTGGGATTCCATCAAGGAGCGCCAAGTTAATCCAGGAGAGATATGCAAACCCTCCAGCGAAAAGGACGGCCATGAAAACGGCCTCGATGGCCCTTGACGCCGCGGAACGGACGGCGATGAACCCGATAGGGATGCTCGCTGCGCCGAGGGTCGCAAGTGCAACCACATACCACGGAAAATAGTAGAGACCTGCCCCCCCTCCCGCAAAGATGGCGGCAATGACAACAGCTTTGACGATCCGACTTTCCGTGAATCGACTGGCAATGAACCCGATAAGAATGCCTGCCGCGCCGAGGGCCGCGAGTGCAAGCACACACCATGGGAAACAGCATACAAATATGCAGAGCACGTATTGCACAGCCATGCTCACAGGACAATACGGCATACCGCCAGGGTGCACCTTCGATGCACCACCCGTCACAAAAGTGAGGCAGGAATCGATGTCCAGGAAGGGCCGCGCCAGTAGTGCGACATAGTTCCCTGGATCCTGATAGCGGACGGCGACCTCGATCACCATGCAACTACGTACGCGTAGTTCGAGGGTATAATCCTTCCAGGGGCGGGGCCCGGTGCAGAACCGGACGCGCCCATTACGGAGAGGATTACCGGACCCCGGCCGTTCGGTCCAGACTTCGGAAAGCGGCTGATGAAAATCCTGATCGAGCAGGACCTCGCCCGTGGCGTTGTCGGTCACACACGCCGACTCGATCGCCTGGGGGACCGGGAATCCCCAGTACTGCCCGTGCTCATACCAGACACCAACGCCCCCCTCCCGGCTCGCGTCGGCTTCGCGTCCCTCGGCGATGAGCTTCCCGTTGAAATACGCCTTGACCTCGTCTCCGGATGCGACGATGCGAATAGAACTGCTCGGCCCATTCCTGCACCAAAGCCAGAGTAGAAAGAGCAAGAGAAAGACAGCGGTAGTCCCCTTCCCCACACCGCGCCAACGCCAAAATCGCCGCGCCGCCATCCTCCTCCGTACTGACCGCTCCCATACCCTCACCTAAAATCTCCTTTTGATACCCTGCCTGCATCGCCATATTCCCCTTCGTAATTGTACCGGCATATGGCATGATCACTCATAACTACGTATCTCCTGACGTTGCACGTTCACGCGGAAGAGTTTTCTCTCCGGGAAGGCATTTATTACCTTCTTGTTTTCCTGCGGCCCCAGGTCTCTCACGGCGATGATGTCCGAGTCCAGAAACGGGGAGTTCAGTGTAAACACCGCCCCATAGTACCACCAGCACCAGGCAGAGTCGGGGTCCCCTACAAAAATAATCGCGTGATGGATGCCGCGGCTCTTGATCTTCTCGAGCATGGCCCCCGACGTGTGGTTGAATCCCTTCAACCCTAACACGTTACCCGGTATATGATAAAAAGTTACGAGCAGCTTTGACTGCGAAAGCCACACGCGCTGTGCGCCGAACACGAGCACCGCGGTAAGGGCGAGGAACGCCGCATGTGTGAGCCATGACAGTACGCGAGGACGGGCTGACGCGACTACTTCGATCCCACGCTGCGCAAACCTGCGGGTATAGTCCCAGCCAACGCTGATCATGATGATGAACACGAAAAAAGGCTCATACATAAAGCGTGGTCCATACATATATCCGACTCCAGTCATGGACGCTTGCAAAGTATTGATTAGGGTCATGCCGGCAAAAAGCAGGAAGAAAAACACACACCAGATATCCCATATCGCAAGAAGCAAGAACGCAATAAAAAAACCCGTGGTAAAAACAGGAGGCCAGCCCAAGATAAGTAGAATAAATAAACTCATCAGAGAATAGTAATGGAGGAGAGCAATTCCGAACGGGTGCTTCTCGCTAAAGAAGCCGATCGGAACTTCCCCTATCGCATAGGGTGATCGGAGCGGGCTCCCCATGAGCACGCAGTTGGCATAAAGACACAAGGCGAGCATCAGGAACACACCGGCACAGAAACCAAACAGCGCCCCCCACGATGCCCTTCGTTTAAACGCAAAACAGAAAAGAAGCATGAAGGACAAGGCTATCGCAGGGAGAGAATTCAGCGGCCGCGTGTTGAATAGGAGGCCGAGAGCCACGCCGGATAAAAACCCACACCACCATCGCCCACCCCGGCTGGACTTGATGAGGAAGAAAATCCCAAGGGCAAGATAAAAGGAGGCGGAGGAATGCGACATAAAATTGGGAGCATTCATCTGGAACAAAGGCGAGAACAAGGCGAGAAGCGCGCTCACCACCGCCACCTCCCACGAGAACAACGCCCGCGCAATCAGGTAAACGAGCACCAGTACACTCGCCCCCACAAGGGGAGGTATGATCCAAGGCATGCCCATGAGGTGACCAAACATAAGGAGTAAGGGGTGCCCAATAGGATACTGGCCGAACCATTTACCATCCCTAACGATAAGAAAGTCGAATTGAAACGACGCGGGATTTGGCGGCGCCGGGGCGTAAAGTGCGCCCCGGCTGAGAGTCTGTGCCTGTAAGTTGTAGACGACCGAATCCTGGACATGTGGGATACCGTCAAGAAGCGCGAGATTGATCCAGGAAAGATATGCAAAACATCCGGTAAAGAGCAAGGCGATAAAAATATTCTCGATCGCCGTCCTGGGTAGCGTTCGAAGAATGGGCACAGATCCGGCGCGGCCACCTATGGCGGCGCAGGTTGCAAACAGCGGCGCCCACCATGGAAAATAGTACAAGAAGATTAAAAGAATGCTTTTAACCGCTTCGCCCGTGGAATAATACGGCGCCAAACTCTTATACATCTGCCGCTTACCCCCGATCACGAAGGTGAGACCACAGTCGATATTGCGGAATGGACGAGCAAGGAAGACGACATGGTTAGCAAGATCGCGGTAGCGCACCTTGATCTCGATTGCCGTGCAGTTCCGCATCCGGAGATCGAGGGTGTAATTCCTCCAAGGGCGGGCACCTGTGCTGAGTTTCACGGGATTTGATCGATCACAACAGAGTCCCGTGCGGCCGGGCTTGCAGGATGCCGAGCGTTCAGTCCAGATTGCCGAGAGCGGATGGCGAAAATCCTGTTCGAGAAGAACTTCTCCCGAGGAGTTGTCGGTCACTCGCGCAAACTCAACCGCCCGGGGGATGGGGAAGCCCCAGTATGGCTCACCGTCATACGAGAGATCGATGCCCCCTTCCCGACTCAGACCGGCATCGCGTCCCTCGGCGATGAGCTTCCCGTTGAAATACGCCTTGACCTCGTCTCCGGATGCGACGATGCGGATCCGGCTGGTCGCCCCATTCCTGCACCAAAGCCAGAGCGCGCAGAGTACGAAGAAACCTACGGCCGTTCCCATCCGCCCGCCGCACCCTAACCGCCGCGCCGTCATACCCTTCGCACTGTCGGCTTCCATACGTTCACCTGGAATCCTTCTTCTATACTCTGCGTTATTGTAATGCCGGACCGCTATAGGGCAGCCGCGCCCTTTTGCCGTTCGCATCGCCCACCCAACCGCATCATCCAAGATTTCCAGATAAGAAGGAAATAGCCCATCACGGTGCGTCCCACACGCATCTTGCTCTTCCCCTCCTTCAGGTCATAGCGGAGGTCGAAAGGGATCTCGGCAAACGTCCCCCCCACTGCGGCAACCTTGACGATCGCCTCCACCGAACAGATGAAGCCGAAACCCTTTATCTCAAGAAAGTCGTCCCCAAATCGGGCGAGACATTTCTTCAAGATACCGGCACGGAACGCCCTAAAACCGCACGCGTAGTCCCGCACCCCTTGGAGGCGAAGAAAAAAGCGGCAAAGAAGGTTCGCCCCGAGGCTAAAAAGCTTCCTCTCCCCCGGAACGCCGTGCACGCTCGCCGACGGTTGGTAGCGGGAGGCGATGACCACGTCGTACCCCCTATCCAACATCTCGACCATTTGGGGGATGTACCTGGGATCATGGGTATCATCGGCGTCCATCGTTATGACGACGTCATCCAATGAGGAAATCCTCGCGGCCTCCTCGTAGCCATCCTTCATTGTTTCCCTGAGTCCTTTGTTGACGGGATGGGTCAAACGTATGATATCCCCACATGACGCGGCCTCAGAGAGGATTTGAGGAGAGGCATCTGCGCTCCCATCATCCACTGCGATAATAGCGAGCTTACCGCCGTACTTCTCCGGGACGGCTCTTATCTTTTTGAGGAGAACAGGAAGCCTGGCTGCTTCGTTGTAAATCGGGAGGATGACGATTATTTTTCTCATGTCTTTCCTTTTGTAAGAAGCACTCTCGCAATCCTTCCGGCTGCGCGACCGTCGCCATACGGATTTTTTGCGCGCGCCATACGGCGATATATTCCGCCCCTGTCATCCAACACGGCCTGTGTCTTCCGCACAATGCCATCTGATGAGGTCCCGACGAGCATCCCCGCTCCCGCGGCGATGACCTCCGGACGCTCGGTAACGTCCCTCAGGATAAGCACCGGCTTGTGGAGCGATGGGGCCTCTTCCTGTATTCCACCGGAGTCCGTCATAATGAGGTGGCACTGCTTCATAAGCTGGACCATGACGCCATAGTCCACGGGTTCGATTAGGTGAATGCGCGGCGTGTTTCCTAGCACCTCCCGGGCCGCCTTCCCCACGTTAGGGTTCATATGGACCGGATACACAACCTCTACATCTCCGTTCCTCACCACTATCCTCTTTATGGCCGAAAAGATGTTCCGGAGAGGAAGGCCAAAGCTCTCCCGACGGTGCCCCGTCACCACGATCAGCCTCCTGGCGGCATTGAACTTCAGCGCGATCTCCTTGAAACGAGCGCTCGGAGGGAATCGCGAGGCGAGCAGGAGGGCATCTACGGCGGTGTTCCCCGTCACGTGGATAACTCCGGGGGGGATGCCCTCATGAAGGAGGTTTGCCCGCGCAACGACGGTCGGGGCAAAGTGGACGTCGGCAAGCGCTGTGGTAATCCTACGGTTTAATTCCTCCGGGAAAGGGGCATATTTATCGCAGGTCCTCAGCCCCGCCTCTACGTGGGCTACCATAACTTTGTGGTAAAACGCCGCAAGCGCGGCGGTGAAAGTCGTAGTCGTATCACCCTGGACAAGGACGACGTCCGGTTTGACGGCGGCAATGACGGTGCGGAGAGAAAGGAGCAATCGCGACGTGAGCCATGCAAGGGTCTGGTTCCTTCTCATGACGCAGAGGTCGTAGTCGGGATTTATTTTGAATAGCCGGAGGACATGGTCAAGCATCTCCCTGTGCTGTGCGGTAACACATACTACCGCCCTCAAGAATTTTTGCTTCTTAATCTCCAAAATGACTGGCGCAAGTTTTATCGCCTCCGGGCGAGTGCCAAAGACTATGAGGACCGTTCTGATCATCTAAACTCTTCCTTCGAAAACTTCCTTATCCTGTGATTACGGCAATCCACGACGTATACGACCCCGCCGTCCTTTTCAACGGAGATCCCCATCGGGTATGAGAGGAGGGGTGCGCTCTCCTTCATCGGCTTCAAAACCCCCAGGAGTTTTCCATCCTTCGAGTATCTGAGAGCCCGGTTCCCGGGCGGGTCGGTGACATAAACGTCGCCGCGTTTATCGACGTCTATGCCTGGCTCATCGAACACACCAGGTTGCCAACCGTCGACCGTGAACTCGCGCAGGTAATTTCCTTCCCTATCCAGGACCTGCACCCGCTTGTTCCCGGTGTCCGCCACGTACACGTTCCCCTTCCGGTCAACGGCAATCCCCGTCGGCGACGCGAACTCTCCCTTGCCGCTCCCCTTCTGCCCGACCGTCTTGATCGGTTTCCCATCTCCGGAAAAGAGCTTCAACATGCCATTGCCGGAATCCGCGACCCAGATCCTGTCCTTGCCGTCGACGCAAACGCCGCGCGGCGCGAAAAAACCGCCCTCGATCATAAACAGGAACTTGCCCGATTCGTCGAATACCTGCACACGATGGTTAAAGGTGTCCGCCACGTATACCCGTCCCCGCCCATCCGCCGCCACGCCGCAGGGGTCCTTGAACTGGCCGGGATAGTTACCGTCTTCGCCCCAGGAGGCGACGAAATATCCCTTCGCGTCAAATTTCTGGATGCGATAGTTGCGGAAGTCGGCGACGTAGACATTTCCTTTCGGATCGAGCGCGATGCCGCGCGGTTCTTTATACTCGCCTGACTCCGAGCCCTCCCCCCCCTCGGTCATCCGCACGCGCGGCACGACGAGTGGGGCTTTTTGATCACCCCCGGCCGACTCCGCCGCAGCCTCACCCGACTCCTTCACCACCGCCGACGGAGAACCTGTCTTGTATATCGCGACGTCCTTGTTCCTGAATACCGGCGTAAAAAGCTGCGCGTTCTGCGAGAATTTATCGAGCAGACCGGGAGAATAAATCCGCCGCTCGGTGGGGCCCACATACACGTACGCGATGCCATACTTGGCGATGACGCCGCTCAACTCAAAGGGATCGCTGCTCTTATACAATTTGAAAACGTCGTCTTTCCGGAGGTCACGATATGGGTACCCCCTCTGGTCGATGTGGCTCCACCACCCGAGTACCGCCGGGATGCCGGTATTTGAACTGATCCTCGCATACTGGTACAGATAATCCCCCTCCGTAGCCTCGGCGAGCGCCGGCTGCCCCTTTACCATCTCATTCAGCCAGAGGATCGCCTCATACTCATTGGGGAGGCTATTTCTCATATACGCAAGCCCATTGAGCGTGGGATGGCTCAACATCCTCGGGAAAAGCAACCTGAGCGGCCAGCGTGGCGGCGCAAGCGAGCTCCGCCCATAGTTATCGTCGCCTACCGTCCTGGCCCTAGGCCCCATGAAGGTGAACACAAGCGAGGCGGCGAACAGCACGATAAAGACCACGCGCCATACGATCCTCCCCGCAACTCGCAGTAGCCTCTTCAGGCCCGTAGAGCAGCACCCGGGGCGCGCGAAGATTCGCGAGAGGCAATAGCTTCCGCCGATGGAGAAAAAGAACCAGACCGGCATGTAAAACTTGAATATGGTGTTCATCCTCTTGTAATCCCCGCCCTGTAAGAAATCCCTTATGTGGAACACCTCGCAGAAGGCGATCACGGAAAAACCATAGAGGATGAGGATAAGTGCGTACACCGCCGGTTTCTCCAACCGGTTCCGCGCTAGAACGATAAGGCCGGTTAGAAAAAGCGCGAGCGCAATAAACAACGTCGCATAGTCGCGCTCTCCCCCTCGCATGAAGAGGGCCCATGGCGCAAACGCAGCGACGACGATCGCGAGCACAAGGAGCGCCCGATAAAAACGTCCCCTCCCTCCATCAACATAGCGCAGAAGCTCGCATATAAAGAAACTGGCGATGATAAAGATGAAGAAACCGAAGAAACGGATAAGGGATATCGCCCCGGTGGTCAGATTGCCCACGACGCCAATCCCCATCCCCTCCCTGCCGAAGAACTGGAAGAACGGCGAATAGGCGGCAATCGCAGTCAGCGCCAGGAGCGCCGTGGGGAGCGCGGTTTTCACAACGACTCTCAGTGGAGCGCCCACCAGCCCTTCACCCCGGATGATCGATAGAACGAATCTGATGATGCCCCCGAAGAAACCGCTGTTCCACCATATCGAGTACGCGGCGATGGGGATTCGCGCATGCCCCCCCTCCCGAAGGAGCGTCTCCCTCGCCAATAGGACCAGCGCGAGCAGCATGAGATATGTCGGAAAATCCCACGTATTCATCGGGATCATCATGCCGATAGCCACCGCAGCCACAAGGAAATTGCCGATCGCCTGCATGCCGCGGCCATGGAGGCCGATGACCCGGCGGGGTTCCATCAGGACGTTCAGGCCAAGGGCGATGAGCAAGACGCCGAACGGCATGGCGATGACGTGGGCATGCAGATCGACGAAGATAAAACTCCACAGTGGGAACTCGTGCACTGTGTATGCAATAACCTCATGGGCGCAACGGAAGAAACGGAATGCCGGCTCGTGGTGGGTGGGAGCTACGATATGACAGAATCGGTAGAACGCATCCCTCCATGGATACGTGTCGATCATGAGTAAGCAGCCATCGAGGTTCCCCATGAGCCCCGCGAATATCCCTCCTAAAACGCCGTATCTTATCCTGCCGGTGATGGTGTAAACGATGGAGAAGACGCACGAAATCACCAGCGCCGGGATGAGGCAGAAACTAAGATTATACGTGATGTATGGCGGGATCCCGGAAAGCTTCGTGAGCATTGCGACGAGGTAGTGGCCGTAATAATAGTAGTTGAGATATATCCCCGACGCCCACGGATCGATCGGCGGAAAGGATCGGCTTCTCAGAATGGAGTTGATGAACGAAAAATCCATCGAGCTCTCGCTCCAATAGATGTCCGGATTATGGAGTCGGAACAGCAGGAATAGCCCAAAGACCCCCAGAAATATTGATTCGGAAATAAAGACAGTCTTTTTCCTAAGTTTGAAGAAGGCGCGCCAACCAAACTCACCCACGGCGCGCCGCCACGAGAGGATGAACACCACGGCCAGGGAGAGAAGGATGAGGCGGCGCGAAAAAGGCGCAGCGCCGATACTCGCCATGATCCACACTATATAGCCGGCAAGGGAGATAGCCAAAACCTTGGCGAAAGGGTAGCCACGGTCCTTGAGGTTGCAGAAGAATGAAGCCGTGAGCGGCAGCGCGAGAAACCCCAGGATCTCCACCATGACTAGCCATATAATTAGCGCCCTTACACTGCTATAGTGCGGAGGGGTATACCCCTCGAGGGCCGGTTGGGGGGTTCCTTGAGACCGTGGGCGGTTGAACTCGTCCGCGCCGAGCGCATCGGCGAGCACAGGCCAGTAATCGATCCTGGGGTCCGCCCTGAGAAGCCGCTCGATGTACTCGGCTGGATAATCCTCCACCTTCTGGAAGAGAAGAACCTTGGGGTGATCGTAAACCGTGAAACTCTCGTCGGAATAGTCATCGTTAAAACTAACGCCCCAAAGAGAGGGGCGGGAGGGTATGCTCTTAACCAGCTTGTACCCCAGCCGCTCGGCAAAGAGCAACCGGTAATAGTTGGCCGTGATCGGGTATCGCTCGGCGACCCTTAGAACGGAGCCATACATCCGCTTCGTGGGGATCGCGATGAGGTTCCCAGCAGCCAGCTCGCCGGCAAGATACTTGGCCTTGCCCCTGTCGTCCCCTCTATAAATGTCCAACTGCCTTAGCGTGTAGCGGTGCGTGCCGGCATTCCCCTCATTCGTTCCAATGGGGAGGGAGCCGAACTCCCAGGTCTCGCCGAGGATACGCGAGCCCTTGGGGACATTCTTATATATCCAGTTGGATGCCGTGATACGCGAGCTCTCGTGGCGGTAAATGTTTGCATAAGCAAACGAGTAAAAGATGGAAAATGCCAGTACGATACCTATGGCGCCCCTAAAGGCAAATCCCCAACCGCGCACCCTCGCCTTTTCATACATCAGGCAAACACCCTGTGCGCCGAGGATGCAGAGGAACGGTATGAGCGGGGCGAGGTATCGGGGGAATTTGATCTGAAAGCTCAGCGTGGCTGCGGCCACCGGCACAAGCCATGCCATGAGAAGGATGGAATTCCGGTCCGGTCGCTTAAACCAGCGGCAGAGGAGGTACCCCGTCCCGACGAGCACGGTAATGCCCAGCGGCGCCCCCATACAATACGCGACCAGATTTTTGATCTGGTACAATCCCTTCATGGTGTGCGTGTACTGCAGGGTCCAGGGCGGCGCCCATCGCCCCTGGACCATGTCTCTCTGTTCGCGCAACTGCCTCATGAACTCCTTATGGTCGATGAGAAAGAACGGCTCGCAAGCGATAAATACCGCGGCGCACGCGGCGATCCCGCCGAAAAACTTCCCCCACTGGGCCGGCGACAATATCTTCCCCCGCCTCCAACAATACGCGAGGTGCGCGAATCCGAAGGGGAGAAGGATCGGGAGGGCGGTGAATTTCGTCGCGAGGGACAGCCCCGCAAAGAGGCCGGCGAGGCAATAATGTCGGAACCTCCCCTCCTGCATGACTCGCACGCACCAGTAGATCGTAAGCATGACCAGGGATGTCAGCATCACGTCTACCGTGAGAAAGTGGGAGAGCTGGATATGCAAGACCGTGAAGGCAAAGAAGAGAGAGGCCAGGCATCCGGCACGCCGCGAGAAGAGCCTCTTCCCTATGAGGAACACAAGAAGGATCGTCAACGTGTCAAAAAAAGCCGACCAGGCCCGGCCCACCACAAAGAGATCTTCTACTGCGGGAAGAATGCGGCCGAGAACCGACGATAACAGATTATTCGAGGATCTTATTAGGTATATCGGGAGCGTGCCATACGCGAAGAAGCGAGGATTGTATGCGTTGATGCGATCCTTGAGAGTGACCGGCTCGCCGCGGCCGATCTGATCCCTCATGGCGTAAACCTGACGGCTGATATCACCGACGGCATATGAGACACGCGCCTCGTCCGGATGAAACACCTCCGGCCTCCCCCAATCAAGGTGGTAAAAACGGAGACCGCCCCCGATGAGCAGCGCCGCCAAAAAGAATGTGAGATATCGTCTGTCTAGGTTCATGGCTTATCCTGATCGGTTCACCAACCCCCGTGCAGATCCCGGCGTAAGCTTTAAGCTATTTTGGGATTTGGGATTTGGGATTTATCTTATAGCACCCCTTCAAATCGTAGTAGCGTATCTTCAGCACGTCGAGAAACATCCGGAGCGGATCGCTCGCGATGCTAACGCGGCTCCGGGGAGAGTCGTACCAGGTCACCGGGACCTCCGCGATGCGGTAGCCGTATTTTCGCGCCAGGTAGAGCGCCTCCACGTCAAAGCTGAAACGTTCGATCCGCTGTTTGGCAAAGATGCGCCTGGCCACGTCGGCCCTGAATAATTTAAATCCGCACTGGGTATCCTTGAAGCCGCGGAGCGCGCAGGCCCTTACGATCTTGTTATAGATCTTCCCCATCAGCTCGCGATACCAGGGCTGGTGGATGCGCACGTCGGCCCCTCGAATGCTGCGCGATCCGATGGCAATGCCGAATCCCTCGCTGGTCAGCTTCGGGAACAGCTTTTCCACGTCTTCGATGGGCGTCGAGAGATCGGCGTCGGAAAATAAAACGTACTCTCCCCTCGCCTCCTCGACGCCATGCCGCACCGAGAATCCCTTGCCGCGGTTCATGTCGTTCAGGACGATCCGGATGCCCGGACTCCGCGACGCAAAAGCCTCCGCGACGCGGATGGTGCCGTCGCGCGAGCCGTCGTCTACAACGACAATCTCGAACGGATACCCGCATCTGGAAAGGTAACCGTATGCCCGCTCTAGCGTCGCCCCGATCCGCGGCTCCTCGTTGAATGCCGGAATCACAACCGAGAGATATGGCCTATCACGGTTTACCGCTACTTTGGGATTTGGGATTTGGGATTTGGGATTTGTCACTTATCCCCCTCATCCACCCTATAAATCTTCACATCATCACGTGCGTAGACCAGGGGGAACGCCCCGGCAAATGCCCTGAGGCCCGCGGCGTTGTGCTTCTTCGCTTCCAGCGTGCCGACATAGACGTAGCGGATCCCGTACTTCCGCAAAAGCGGCGTAATGGTTTGTTTGCGCGTCTCGTCATACATCCGCGTGATATCATCGGTACGCTCCGTGATGCGCTTCCAACTCCAATCTCTCCACAACGATTCCTGATTGCCCCATCCGAGCACCGTGGGGCGCCCCGTGAAGGTCGAGACGCGGCCATGAAAGCTGTAGGGCGCGCCCGTCGCCTCCAGAATGACGTCTCCGGAAGGGATATTTTCCCTCACCCACCGCAGGGCATCGTACTCTCCCGGATACCGCTGCTTGATATACGCGCTCCCGTCGAGCGTCGGGAGGTAGGGCGTCGGGGACAGCGCGCCGCTCCGAAATCTCTGGCAGCGATGATAAGTCCCTAAAACCGGATAGATGAGGGAACCCGCGATGAGCACTCCGAGCGCCGATTGCCAAGTTATCCTCGCGATGCCGCGCAGCCGTTCGCTCACGAACATGGTCCCGGCGGCAAAAATGATCGAGGAGAGGATCCATGCCTGAAAATAATATTTGAATACGGTATTCTGCCTTTGGAGCCTCTCGCCATAAAAATCCTTTAGATAAAACAGCTCGCAGCAGAGGAAGAGCACCGCGCAAAACAACAGGAGCAACGCCACAAACAGTTTCTCCGGGGGCCATTCGCAGCGCGAAAAAAGGGCCATGGCGGCCACCAGGCATACCGCGCTCATGATCCCCACGACCGCGCATCCCGCAAGCGCTCCCCCTACGATTAACACGCCCATCCCGAGGAAGACGAGAGGCCAGCCGTTCAATTTCAGCGCCCTCGCCGCCGAGCAGCGTGCGAGCTCGGCGATCAGGTAGCTGAAGGCTACAAAGCAGGCAAGGCCGTTAACAGTGAAGAAAGCGCCGAGCGGCGAACGCTTTGCCGCATCCACGAGGCTGGCATGGGGCTTCGCCGCGGGAGCGAACTGGAGCCGGAACGGGATAAAGAGTACGACGCTGAGAACGATCAGCAACAGGATCCAGCCGAAAAAGGACCTGCTCTTCGATAGCGGACCGTACCGCGATGCCAGGACGACGGCCGCGAGCAACAGGAGCAACACATACGACGGATAATCCCAGGTGTTGAACATGAAGACGGAACCGAGAATAAACGCGCACATAATGGTATAGAGTCGCCACCCCGCCAAGGAGAATCGAGGGAAGAGATCGCCATGCCTTGCAAAAAGAGCGAAGACCATCGAGAGCACGAGGAAAGAGAATGGCATAAACATGAAGTGGGGATGGAGATCGCCCAGCAGGAAACTGAAACATGGGAATTCGTGTATCGTCCCGGGGATGACCTCGCGCGATCCGTGGGAGAACATCTCATACCACCAGTCCGTGCCTGCTAGTCCGCCCGCGCGCAGCGCGCGCAGTAGCGCGTCGAAGTTACCCAGGCCGATGAGGAAAAGCGGCGCAAGGAGGGCAACTCCCCTTCGCCGTGTGAGATTATAGGCAAGGCTGAACGCCCCGCAGCAGGCTAGCGGCACGATGCTAGCGACCGCCAGGTTGAATCCGATCTCGGGCCTCACCGCGGCGAGTTTTACCAGTGCGCCCACGATGACGTAGCCGAAGTAGTAGTAGTTCACCGGTTTCCCGGCAAACCAGAGGTCCTGGGGCGGCATCGAACGGCCGCTCAGCACCGCCTGGAGGTACATCATGTCCGGCTCTTTTTCGGCGAGCGTGATGTCGGGTTTATACGATTGTATGAAGACGGCGAGGAAATAAAGTGCGAGAAAAAGTATCTGTTCGAAGAGGAGAATCCGCTTCCGCTCTCTCAAGAATGCCAGCAACTCCTTGCTGTTCAGCGCATAGAAAATGGAAGAGCACACGAGGGAGAGGATAAGGAACGAGGCGAGCGACGCCCCATCGAAGGGGAAGAGGCTCAAAGAAGCGGCAAGCCATGCCGCGTACGATATGATGAGGAGCCCGAGCAACCGCGCCACTCCCAGTCCGCCATCGGGGAGGTTGCGGAATAGGAGGAAACAGAGCGGCCAACTAGCCGCTCCCAGAAGTTCGATCACCACCAGCCATCGTAGGATGCTCATGGTCTAACCCAATCTACTCATAACCCGCTGCAGGAATG
>CAYWRA010000041.1:0-21847 GCA_964460305.1 uncultured bacterium | reverse complement strand
ACAACCGGCACTTGTTACCATGCTTCAAAAAATGCTCACAGCGCAATTCCCTCTATCCCTGGCGGCTTAAAGAGGTATAATCATTAAGTATGTTCATTATGAACCCTAGCCTTTTCAATAATTTTATCGTAATATTTTTATGCAAGAAAAATCAGGTTCAGAAAAGAGATGATGAAATATTTGCCGAAACCATCTGCTCGGCCTTATATGTTCTCATTCCCGCATTGCATTGCACTTAAGCGCTAAGCGATGAGTCTAGTCAAGCGCTGGAAAGGAGAGTGCTCATGGGATAAACTTTAGATGAAGGATCGCCGAGCGCGGTGCAGGTAATCAGCAACATTACTTATTCGGATGGATCGAATAATCAGAGGAGGGGACGGCAATGAAAAAAAGCTTCTGGTTTGTAATGTCTGCAATTTCCCTAGTTGTACTACCGGGCAACCTGTTTGCGGCTGTAACAGATTGGCATGATCCCGGGGGGTGTGGAGATTGTTCAGCCACGGGGTGGACCGATCCTTGGAATGCATGCGACGGCGTGGACAATGATTGGGCCACAGTACCCATCTACGATCCTCCATCGGGCCCCAGCACAAACGAGTGTTTTTACAACTTCGGTTTTACGTTCCCCGATAATTCGACTATCGATGGTATTGAGATAGCGGTTTATTGCAAGCCGGGTTCTAGTTCAGGGTTTGTCACGAGCGTATTTCGTTTAGCATGGGCTAGCTGCCCTGAATGCCTTACCTGTAATTGTAATGGGTTGTATTGTGTCCAAAAAAATGAAAATACACAAATGACGATGAACTGGTCTTGGTACATAACGCCAGGCGGTTCGACGGATAAATGGGACCGTACCTCATGGACCCCATCTGAGTTAAGCGATACGAATTTCCGTTTAGCTATACAATCCACTACGGAGGATCAGACCGTATTGGTGGATTCAGTGAAGGTAAGGGTCTATTATACGCCTCCACCCACCCCCACGCCTACAAATCAGGTATGCAATCCGAGTTTTGAAACCCCCACGCCCACGTGTTGGAATAAGGAAGTAACAGAAGATGATGCTGAAAGCATGATTGACCTCAATAATACAGAACGGGCACATTCGGGATCCAAGTCTTGTAAGTATGACAACCCCACGGCTAATTATTTTGCGAGGGACATCAGGTCGGACTACATATCGGTCTCACCTGGTGATACGTGGGATTTTGCGTGTTACTACTACCTGAACCAGGACATGCCGGAATCATCAGCGAGCGATACCCATGTGAGATTCAGGATTGAATGGTGGGATAGCAGCAATAATTCCCTGACACCAAATTGGTATCCAACGGGCGACACCGGGATCAACTGCGCAAATTTCGGCAGTTGGAATGCGATAACCTACAGCGATGTAACTATACCGACCGGAGCTGCAACCATGACACTGCGAGCTTTTTGCAGGGAGGTCGTAAATAATAATAACGATCTCTGGTTAGATGACTTCAGCGCGGTAAAGCAAGAGGAATAAGCGCACTTTTGCGCGCAGTCAACTACTCCCGCCTTCCAGGCGGTAGTAGTTGACTCTTGACAAAATGGCAATCATTATGCGACGTTATTATAAAGACATAGCGCGAACCGACATGCCTAGCTCTATCCCCCCCTATTATAAGGAGAAGTTTGTTCTTCCGGTTCTCATCATACTGGCATTTACAGTCCTTTTTCCGCCGGCTGTTGCTTACTCCCAGGATTTGCAGATTCACTGCGTAAACGTCGGGCAGGGCAGCAGCGAGCTTATAGTAGGCCCGAATAACACGACAATCCTCATTGACGGAGGAAAGAGCAACGCCGGCGGCATGTTGAAGTCATACCTCGATAACATACCCGCTCTAGCGGACCACGTCATTGACTACGTCGTTGCGTCCCATGATGATACCGACCACTATGGAGGGTTGGACTCTATTCTATCCAACGGCTACTCAGCCGGCACAGTCTATAATTGCTGTGGAACTAACTATGGCAGTTTCGGAAGGGGCGTTGCGATTATCGTAGGAAACTCTGTGGATCTTGGCGGAGGCGCAAATGTCCTATGCGTTGTCGCGAATGGGACTCTTATCAATGGGCAGACTTTTTCCACCTCTGAGGAAAATAATCAGAGCATCGGATTGTTGATCACATATGGGAACTTTCACTATCTCACCGCAGGAGATATGGAGAGCGTGGGCGAAAGGCCTCTGGGTAATGCATTGCGCACGTATCCTTCCGGAAGCCCCCTTCTGGGCTCCGAAGGTGTTGATGTGCTCCACATAAACCATCATGGCAGCAGGTATAGTACAAGCGCCGGTTATCTCAACGATCTCAAGCCAGAGGTAGCCGTGATCAATGTCGGCTCTAACAGCTACGGCCATCCGCACAAAGATACTATAGATAGATTATTGGCCAGGCCAAATCTCATCTCCTGTGCATGCGACTGCAGTGGGTGCAGTAGCACGTGCGGTGCTGCGACGGGCGTTACTATTCCTGCCGTGGCCGGCATTTACCAGACAGCCGCGGGTGATAGTGAGTGCATGGCTAGTGCCGAAGGGGCGATTGCAGGAAATATCGTCATTACATATGATGGGAGTTCCACTTATTATTATGTAAACGGCTCCCCTTTCCCGATAAGTGGGCACCCGCCAGCTACGCCGACGATTACCCCGACTTGGACTCCCACTCTAACTCCCACGGTAACGCCGACGATCACACCCAGTCCAACGGGAACACCAACGTGGGACCCCCGTACCCCGACGTACACACCTACAGAGACTCCTACGAGCACCGCGACCCCGACAAAAACACCCACACAGCGCCCCCATCCTTGGCCGATGTTTAGGCATGATGGGAGGCACACCGGATTGAATGAGTATGCAGAGCCATCCGTGCCCAGACTCAACTGGAGCTATTTGACCGGCAAGTACGTACTTTCATCTCCCGCGCTTGGGAGTGACGGAAGGACGTATGTCGGATCTGATGACTATAATCTTTACGCGGTTAACTCAAATGGTGCGCTCAACTGGAGCTATAAGACTGGTTGGTTTGTAGATTCCTCTCCCGCGCTGGGGAGTGGCGGGATGGTTTATATCGGCTCTTACGACAATAATCTCTATGCGTTTGACTCCAACGGGGCATTTAGCTGGAGCTATTTGACCGGATTTGTTGTGTACTCCTCTCCGGCACTAGGGAGTGACGGGAGAGTGTACATCGGCTCTCTTTATAATGTTATTTATTGCGTCGGGCAGGCGCTCGCGAAGACGCCAACTCCGACCGAGACACCGACTCAGACGCCGACTGAAACACCAACATCGACGCCCACACCGACCAGAATGCCTACGCAAGGCCCCGAACCAACGGATACGCCAGTACCTACAGCAACGCCTACTCCCTTACCGACGGCCGTGCTTGAGCTCAACGGTACGTCATTTACAGTAGGTAATCAGCTCGTTGCGACGTTCAACGAGCCGATCGACAGATTGTTCACCGTCTATGCAGTCCTCGTGATGCCGAATGGGAAGATGCTAAATGCAAGGACTCTGGATGTACCACTCAAGCCTGTTGCCGCCAGAGTAAACGGCCTTCCCGCAGGGTTCGCCTATCAGATTCTATCAAAGATGATTCCTCCGGGCGCCCCCAAGGGCGGGTATGAACTCGTTGTGGTGTTTTTCGACCCGAAGAAGCCCATTACCGGCAGGGGAGATGCTTTTTTGGGTGTGAGCGCAAAGTTCGCTATCCAATAGACCTTTGAAGGGAGGAGCTGATGAAACACAGGTTGCATTTTTACGCGGCATCGCCGTCCATTTTCTTCGCTGCTTTAGCATTCCCTATCCTCGCCCAGCCAGCGAGCTCACCGTGGCCGATGTTTCATGCGAATGCGCAGCACACGGGCCGGGGTGGGTATGCAGGCTCGCAAACGGGAACTCTCTTCTGGAGCTATCAGACCGGGGCTCAGGTGTCTTCTTCCCCCACCATAGGTTCTGACGGGAGGGTCTACGTGGGCTCCAAGGACTACAATATCTACAGTTTTGTTTCCACCGGCTCTCTCCTGTGGAGTTATCGAACCCGTTATGTAGTGACTACTTCCCCTGCCATCGATTTTGAGGGGAGGGTCTTTGTGGGGGCTGCGGACAACACAGTCTACGGCCTCGATTCCGCCGGCTCTCTCATCGGGAGTTATCAAACCGGCAACGTGGCGAAAGACCCATCTATCGGCTCTGACGGTACGGTCTACGTCGCGTCTTACGACGGTAAAATCTACGGTCTCAGTCCCACCGGTTCTCTCCGGTGGAGCTATCTAACCGGGAACGAAGTGTACTCTTCTCCAGCCATCGGTCTTGAGGGAAGCGTCTTCGCGGGATCTATGGATAACAGAATCTACGGCCTCAATTCCGCCGGGTCTCTTCGCTGGAGTTACCAAGCCGGGTACTACGTCGCTTCACCGCCTGCCATCGGCTCTGAGGGAAATATCTACGTAGGGGGGTGGGACAACAACATCTACTGCCTCAATGCCACCGGTTCTCTCCTGTGGAGCTATCAAACCGGAAGCGTTGTGTGGTCTTCCCCCGCTATCGGCTCCGACGGTACGGTCTACGTGGGGTCTGAAGACGACAGAATCTACTGCCTCAAGCCTGCCGGGTCTCTCCTGTGGAGCTATCAAACCGGATACCCTGTGGATTCTTCCCCCGCCATAGGCCCCGACAGGAAAATCTACGTGGGATCGGGGGATTACAGGCTCTATGTTTTTTACGATCCGTCGCCCACTCCCGCTGCGGAGATCCTGCTCAACGGGGAGTCATTTAGTCCAGGGCAGCAACTCACCGCAACCTTTAGGCTGAACGAGCCGATCGAGAAGCTGTTCACCGTCTATGAGGTCCTCGTGATGCCGAATGGAAAGATGCTGAACGCGAGGACGCTTGATGTGCCGCTCAAGCCTGTTGCCGCCAGAGTGAACGGCCTCCCCGCAGGGTTCAGCTATCAGCTTTTATCGACCACAGTGCCTCCGGGAGCACCAAAGGGCGAGTACGAGCTTGTGGCGGCGTTCTTCGACCCCAGCAAGCCCATCCACGGCAGGCAAGATGCGTTCCTCGACGTGAGCGCGAAGTTCGCTATCCAATAGAAGTCAAAGTGCGGGCTTCACCTATCGCAAAGGCCGCCGCCGCGATTATTGCAGCAGTAGCCGTAAGCTTTAAGCTCTCAGCTTACTTTGGGGCTGTATTTTTTCTCTCCGCCGACACGCCCAACGTCCATACGCTTGCCCGACGGAGCTTCAGCGTTGTCGGGCCCTACGCCGATACACACTCGGCATTTGTCATTTGTCATTTGCCATCAGCTTCCCAAACTCCCCCTCACTCAATATCTTCACGCCGAGTTTTTGAGCCTTCTCGTATTTGGACCCCGGATCGGCGCCGGCGACGACGTAGTCGGTCTTCCTGCTCACGCTCCCGGAAGCGCGCCCTCCGGCATCCTCGACAAGCTTCTCCGCTTCCTCTCTGCCGAGATTCTCCAGGGTTCCCGTGAACACAAATGCCTTGCCGGCTAGCGCCCCCTTCTCCGGCCTTTTCAGGGGACTGTACTTCACTCCCCCTTCAAAAAGCCCCTCGATCACCTTGACGTTCGCCCGCTGGCCGAAAAAGGTCCTTATGCTCTGGGCGATCTGCGGCCCCACCTCTTTAACGGCGAGGAGCTCGTCCTCTCCGGCATTTTGCAACGCCTCCATCGACCCGAACGCCCCGGCGAGAACCTTCGCGACGTGCTCGCCCACGTGCCTGATGCCGAGTGCGAAGATGAGGCGATCGAGCGTCGTATCGCGGCTCTTCCGGATCGCATCGAGGAGGTTGGACGCCGACTTCTCCGCCATGCGCTCCAGAGGGAGAACGTCTTTTTCCGTCAGGAAATACAGGTCCACAATGCTCTTCACGACGCCCGTGTCCACGAGCTGCTCGACCAGCTTTTCGCCGAGGCCGTCGATATCCATCGCGCGGCGGGATGAAAAATGCTGGATGTGCTCTTTGAGCTGCGCCGGGCATGAGATGCCCGTGCAGCGGGCCACCGCTTCGCCATCGAGCCGCACCACGTCGGCGCCACAGACGGGGCATTGCGCTGGCAGCGTGTATCGCCTCGCGCCGGGAGACCGTTTGCTCACGATCACCTTCACGACCTCCGGTATCACGTCTCCCGCGCGCTGTATCACCACCGTATCGCCCACCCGGACGTCCTTGCGGTCCACCTCGTCCTGGTTGTGGAGCGTAGCCCGTTTTACCTCAACCCCGCCGATCCGCACCGGCTCCATGACGGCAACGGGGGTGAGCGCGCCGGTCCTTCCCACCTGCGCGACGATGTCGAGGATGCGCGTCGTCTCCTGTTTGGGTGGGAACTTATATGCGATCGCCCACCGCGGGCTGCGGCTGATGATGCCCAGCCTCTCCTGGATGGCGAAGCTGTTTATCTTGATCACCACACCGTCTATCTCGTAGGGGAGTTTCTCCCTTATGGACAGCATCTCCCTGCAGTAGCCGATCGCATCTTCTATGCCGCGGCATCTCCGCACGTGCTTGTTCACCCGCAGTCCCCACTGAGGAAGCTGCTGGAGAAAATCCCATTGGCTCTCGAATTTCCATCCCTCGACGGCCCCGAGCGCATAGAGAAAAATATTGAGCGGCCTTCCAGCGGTTATCGATGGATCGAGCTGCCTGAGGGACCCGGCGGCGGCGTTGCGGGGATTCGCAAAAAGCGGCTCCCCCTTCTTTTCCCTCTCCCCGTTCAACGCTTCGAAGTTCCTGACGTCTATGTAGACCTCGCCGCGCACCTCAAGCCTGCGGGGTAGCTTTGCTCCCGCTCCCCTCAATTTAAGCGGCAGCGCGCGGATCGTTTTCAGATTGGCCGTCACGTCCTCGCCGGTGAAGCCGTCGCCCCTGGTCGACCCCACGACGAATCGTCCCTCCTCATAGACAAGCTCGATTCCAAGCCCGTCGAATTTCGGCTCCGCCACGTACTCGATCCGCTCGTCTTCCGGAGACTTGAGAAAGCGTTTGACCTTTTTATCGAATTCGCGCGTCTCGTCTTCGCTCATCGAATTGTTGAGGCTGAGCATCGGGGAGCTGTGTTTTACCTGGCCGAACTCATCGAGCGGAGCAGCCCCCACTCTCTGCGTGGGCGATGCGGGCGTACGGAATTCTGGGAACTGCTCCTCCAGATCGAGCAGGCGACGCATGAGCTTATCGTACTGCGCGTCCGATATCTCGGGATCGTCGAGGACGTAATAGCGCCAGTTATGGCGTTCGATCTCACCCCTCAATGCGTCGATTTCACGCTTGGCTTTTTCCCTATCCATGGGAATCCCTCACAAGAAATATCGCGCCGGCCCAACCGGCGCAATTCGCGAGAAAATCGAAAAAGCTGCACTCTCGGAAAGGGACGTAGCACTGGTATATCTCCAGCGCCGCGGCATACGGCAGAACGATCAGGATGGTCAGGACGGCCGCCCGGGCGGCGATGCGCATTTCGGATGAGTGCGCAAACGCCTTGTAGACGAGCGCCGCCAGAAGGGCGAACTCAAGGAAATGCCACAACTTGTCTTCGTGCGGGAATGCCGCACACCAGTGAGACGATATCGGCAGGGACGCTCCGATGAACATCACAAACGCCCATAAAAACGAGAGCAATGCGTAAGGCCGTCCCATATCAGCGCCCTACCCCGAGGCGGAATGCCAGAGACTTCGGCAAACCGGCCGCGATTATTTTCTCTTGCGCCTTCCCAACGTCATAGGGGACTCGTCTGATTTCAAATCTCATTTTACCCTCGTCGTATATCCCATAGCTCGCGCGCCAATCCCAATCCCTCGGCTGTCCCACGCTCCCAACGTTGATGATGTATCGGGATTCCTTATCCAAAAGCAGATCGCATGCGCGGCGGCCCGTGATCGAGCCGCTCTCTTCGAAAATGACGGGCACGTGGGAATGACCGATAAAGCACAGATGCCCCGGGAGGAAATCGAAACACCTCCTTACAGACAGGAGATCGATGACGTACCCCCACTCCCTGGGTTCGGCAAGCGAGGAATGCACCGTGACAAAACCGTCATCCCCGCCAGTGATAGGGAGGCTGATAGGGAGGCTGTTAAGATAAGTCTTATCGTCCTCGGACAACCTGTCCGCGGTCCAGATAACGGCCTCCCTGGCGTAGTCTTTGAAAAAATCCAGGGGCGTGTCTCCCGCCACCGCCGAATCGTGGTTCCCGAGGACGGACACTACCCCCCGGGACCGGAGCTCGCCGATGCACCTCTCCGGCTCCGCCCCGTAGCCCACGATGTCTCCGAGGCAGAGAGCGCGGTCCACGCGCGCCGATTCCATATCGGCGAAGACCGCGGCGAGGGCCTCCATGTTGCCGTGGATGTCCCCCAGAATAGCATATCTCATCGCGGCCACCCGGCCCCTATCTCATGCCGAAAACGATGCCACTCCCGGCACTATGTATATCAAATTCCCACGCGCAGCGAAACGGGAGACGTGAACTACAGTTAAAAGCACAAGGTTTAAAGTCGGAGGTATGAACAGCCCACTCCTTACACTTTACACCTTAAACTTTCGACTGTAGTTAGTACGATCTCCCGGGGATCAAACAAGAAATAGGGCAACTCGCGCTCTGGTAGACCGCCGATCAGGAACGTGCCGCTCGCCGCGGCATATGGCGGCGGGGTCCGGCCGAAAAACCGCTCGACGATCCTGTCCTGTATCCACTCGTAGTTCCATCCGCCCACGCCGTGTATGAAATAATCGAACCTGTACAACCGCAGGAAAAGCGTGAGCGTAACGGCGCGTGGGAATATCCTGAGCCCCCCCGGCCCGCAGGCATCCAGGTCTTTTTTGAAGCACCTCGCACGCAATCCGTCGCGCACGACCCAGAACGGGAGTTCGTCCTCCACTAGCCTTGGGAATGGAAAATTCCTGTAGCGGAACCTGAACTCCTTTCCGTACTCGTCGAGGGCGCCGTTGAAAACATCTCTGAATCGTCCATGGTCCGCGGCAATCTTCGATAATAGGTCATGGAACTCATCACCATCGATCATCTCCGAAAGAAAGCGATACGGCATCGTGAGGCCATGGTATTCCATGAGACTCTCTGCGAGTATTTCCTTGAGCCGCCCCCTTCCGGTTCCGGCCATAACGATCTCCTTAAACGCCAGAAAATTGGACAGGCATCCTCCGCCGCGACGCTGCGATGCACCCTGAAGCAACGCCTCGATCCTTTCCAAGAATCCGCGGAACACATTCTCGGAGTGCGCCTGATAATCGTACAGGAGCCGGTCCGTCGTGATGAGGTCGACGGCCGTGGTTTCGCCCCCACGCCCGGCGGGTATCTTCACGCTGATACGCACCCGATCCGTATCCAGAAATACGATTTCCTTTTTACCTCGGGGGGCGGCTTCGAGGGCGATGAATTTAACGGCCACGCCGGGATGAAAAAAATACGGCTGGTGGGCGGTTCCGATCCGATTGGATCCAGAAATCCGGCCGAAGAAACCAACCGGCTCAGGCAAAAAAATGATCTCTCCATCCCCCCTCGGTGGGGTGAGGAGTCTTTTTTTAGCCATCGATCTCTTTCCTCTTCCTGTCCATGACGCCTAGATAATAAAGCAGTCTCAATCGCGGATCGTCCAGCCCATCGAGGAACTCGCGCCGGTGATCGACGTATATCGTTTCCACGGGTATCTCAACGAAAGGGGTTTTGGTCCTTTTCATCTCAAGGAGGATCTCCAGGCCCAGCCCGTAACCGTTTTCGGCGAGGCGCGCCTTCTTCAAAAAGGAACTCCTGTATCCCCTGAATCCGCAAAAGGGATCGGTGAAGGTAATTGAGAAGAGCTCTCTAATCAAACCCGCGGTATACCTGTTGATAGCGAGCCGCTGAGGAGGCGCCCCGGGCTGAACCGGCCTACGCGCGTATCGCGAGCCCAGGACGACTTCGTGCCCCTCCAGCATCCTCTGGAATGCGGCGATTTCCTTTGGGTCATGCTGAAGATCTACGTCCAGTGTGACTATTTTTGTATAATGCCTTTCGAGGGCGGTCTCGAAACCGTCGCGTAGGGCCGCCCCGTAACCGATCCTTACGGGATGCCGGAGCAGGAACGTCCGGTGATCCCGCAATCCCGGTAATATTCTTTCAGACCCGTCAAGGGAACCGTCATCGACAAAAAGCGCGTCCCCGTCGTAGCGGGCTCTCAATTTCCCGTAAAACTCTTCGAGGGATCCGCTCTCGTTGTATACCGGACACAGCACCAGGGTCATTTCTTCCATCGTCCATTTATATCATGACATCCGGCTCTCACGAAGAGCAAACTACAGCCAAAAGTTCAAGGTGTAGCGCAGCAGATTTTTACGCGAAGCACACGCCCCGAAGGGGCCCCTTCGGGAAAGAGACCAGATGCTCACAAAGAGTAAAAGAGAGAAAGATAAGGGCATGGACTCGTATCCTCTTTTGAATACGGGTTGGCTTGCACCCTCGAAACCAACCGTTTTAGCCTGGATTATTCATCTACCGATCAAGAGCACGTATTCATCTAATGCATGTAGCATGTCATTCCGGCGGAAGCCGGAATCCAGTTCCATATTCTTTGACGTTGGATCCCCCCTTTCGCGGGGATGATAGGTTATGGGCTTGGTGAATAGATCATTCCTATGGTTTTATCTGATAGTCAGTGTAATCAGGTAAATCGGGGGCAAGAGATACTCGTCATTTTCCACTCTCCGTAATACCTCTTTCCCCTCTTTTACTCTTTGTTAAAAAATTGTTTCTCTGCTATTCAAGGGGTTCAGAGCAACCAGGTAAATCAGGTGCAACCCCTTCACCCTTTGTGAAATCAGGCGCCAGCCTGACAAACATTTTGTGGCTTTTCACCATTGCCTGTCGTAGAATGACGCTTGGGGTGTTTTGAGAATCTCTTGCGTAAAGAGGCGATCGAGCGCGAGCGGAGGGTCACGAACGGCTCACATTAAGGAAGGGAGGAGATCATGGCCGAAGTGTTGGTAGTGGCGAGTAAGGTAAAGGCGTATATCAAACAGAAGGGATGCAACACCTCCGCAGAGAGCATCGATGAGCTCAGCAAGCGCGTGCAGACGATCCTCGACATGGCGATCAAGCGCACGAGCGCAAATGGCCGCAAGACCGTGAAGGCGCAGGATATTTAGTCCGCATCATCAACAACATTGTGAATGGCAAAAGCGAGGTGATGAAATTCATCACCTCGCTTTTTTGTCTACCTGTCTACCTGTTTTTCAGCACGTTCTACCGCCGATTGCGCATCCCCCGCCAACTGCGCCCGATAGAACGCGTCGCCGTGCGGCAACACCATGTGGAATTCCTGGATCTCGTCAATCTCGACCCGCGCCCCGTCCAGGCTGCACTCGAGCAGATGCCCCCCCGCCTTCTTATCCTTGCTGATAAAATGGAAATGATATGCCGGCACGTTGATCCCGTTCATGAATGCGGGGAATCGCAGCCCAACCAGCGTTCCCTCCGTCTCCTTGAACTCGAATGTCCGCTGGCCTTTCACGGCCTCGGCGAGAGGCCGATACGGTCTTTCCTGCTCCGGAACGCTCCTTGTCTTGACGTGCGCGAACTTCCCCTCTATCCTCACGGCATAAATAATATTCTCTGTCCGCAAAAGACGGTCGATCGCCTGTTCCAACCCTTTGAGATCCAGCTTTCCGTTCAAGACGTCCGTTCTACCCGATTTGAAGAACGTCACGGCGGCAAACGGAACCCGAACCCGATCGTCGGGGATGCGCACACCACCATCCGCCATCACCTGATAGACGGCGCCCTCCGAGACGATCATCTCTCCATTCAGGCGATCGAACGTCCCTATGCCGAAATCGCCGCGCTCCTTCAACTCACCGCAGGTAATCTCTCCATCGTAGATGCCCTGCGCCAGAGCGCCGATCGTCGACACCTGGTAGACGATATTTGCGTGATGCGCATTGTGTGCGCACCCGCAGAGCGCCGCCACCGCTATCAAAACGCAGAGAAGGAAATGGCGGCGCTCCGTTTGGCGTACGCGCATAGTTTTAACCCCCTGCATAAAAACGAGCCTGAGAAACGGAGAGTGGGCGACGTAATTACAATCGCCGGCTCGGAATTTACGGGGCGCGGTTTCTTATTCTTCGCCAGCGGTTCTCTTGGTCTCTCTTTCCCTCTTTTACTCTTTGTGAAAACTTATCAAGCCGTCTCTATCTGTGTTCATCGGTGGTTGAAATCGATCGGTTCCGCCAACAAACGCCGGTACACCTGCAAATCGCGGTCCGAGAAACAGACGTATCTGATCTCCTCGAAATCCTTCTCATATTTCTTACCGGCTGCAAGGGCGATCCTCGTGGCTTCTTCTATAGGATAACCGTAAACGCCCGTGCTGATGGCCGGGAAGGCTATCGTCTTCAGGCCGTTCTCCTTCGCGATGGCAAAACTGCTCTCGTACGCCGATTCCAAATGGTCCGCTTCCCCTTTGCCGCCGCCATGCCACACGGGCCCGACCGTGTGGATGATCTTCTTTGCCATCAGCTTCCCCGCATTTGTCATCACAGCGCTTCCCGTGGGGCACCGGCCTATCCGGCGGCACTCCTCCATGACCGTAGGCCCCGCCGCCCGATGAATGGCCCCGTCAACCCCGCCGCCGCCCCTCAGTCCCGAATTGGCCGCGTTCACTATGGCGTCGACGTCCTCACGGGTGATATCGCCGAGTTTAATGGTGAGCATTTTCCCTCCACAGAAGCCAGTAGCCAGAATTCAGTAAGTAAAGGACGATATTCTGGATTCTATTTTCGCCCCGTCACTCCAATTCCTCCGGCGACACGACCGTCACCTCGGCGATCTCTTCCTTCATGAACAGCTTACCGATTTCCTTGAACCGCTCGGGCATGTCGCTCACGAAATATCTCACCCGCCCGCCTCGCAAGCGAGAGCGTTGCGGGCAGGCCCGACCGCCCCTCGTGCGCCGCTTCTGCGAAGCCATCTCGCCGCGCACGGTCTCCGCGCAACACTTGCCCGAATCGACGATCGACACGCGGTCCCCCATCACGAGCCGAATCGTTTCCCGGAGCACGGGATAGTGCGTGCAGCCGAGGATTAGCACGTCGACCCCTTCCTTTTTAAGAGGGAGGAGATATTCCCTTGCGATCTCGACCGTGGCCGGCCTGTCCAGCCATCCCTCTTCCGCCAGGGGCACGAAGAGAGGACAGGGCTTGCAGTACACCTTCACCGCATCGGAGAGACCGCGTATCTCCCGCTCATAGACACCGCTCCTGATGGTAGCATGCGTGCCGATGACCCCTATCTTTCCCACGCGGGTGAGAGAAACCGCCTTCCGCGCTCCCGGAGCGATGACGTCATGGATGCGGATGCTGTGCTCCCGCCGGAGCGCGTCGAGCGCGAGCGCCGATGACGTATTGCACGCGATGACGATCATGGAGACGTTGTGAGAGACGAGGAAACGGCAATTCTCCCGAGAGAAGCGTACGATCGCCTCCGGAGACTTGCTGCCGTACGGCACGCGAGCGGTGTCGCCGAAATATACGATGTCCTCGCCCGGTAGGAGCCTGTGTAGGTGCCTCACCACCGTGAGGCCGCCCAACCCCGAATCGAATACACCGATCGGTTTTTTCATCTGTTTAAACCACTGAGGACACTGAGTTCACTGAGCATCTTCTATTCACCAACCACCGATGCTATACCCCAATTTTCAACGTTTCTAACCGCGGATGTACGCGCCCGCCCACCACCCGTCGGGCAGGGATAACCGCGGATTGAAAATTCGAGAAACTACTGCACGCATTTTGTTATCCGCAGCGTTTTTATCCACGGATTGCACGCCCCAAAGGGGCCCTTTCAGGGGATTACACGGATGTGAACCACAGTTTCTATTTTTGAGTTTCTGGTTGCTTTAAGTGTCGTTTAAATCCGTGGATATCGTTTACCCGTGTCCATCCGTGTTCATCCGTAGTTGAAATCATCTTGGGTTTATTCCTTTGTGCTCTCTGTGCCTTCTCTGTGGCCTCTGTGGTTTGGTCGTTCCCTTCGTGCATACAAAGCAAAACGCCGGAGGGATGTTCCGCAGCTCGAAGCCGACCTTGACGTCGCCGAATACCGACCGGAGCGTCCGGAGCAGGTAGAGCGAGTACTGATAAGCGATGAACTTCCCGCCGGGCCTGAGGGCGCTCAGGGTTTCCCTGAGAATGCGTTCGCGCATGGCGGCGGGCAACGTCGTGAACGGGAGGCCGGAAAAAATGTAATCCGCGCCCTCGAAGCCGTGCGCGGAAAGTCGCTCGCCCACTCTCTCCGCGCTGTCGTTGACGACCACGAGCCGCGGATGATCGCAATTCCTCTTCAGCGAGTTGCAGAATTCCTCGTTTATCTCGAACGCGAACAGGGTCGCCTCCGGGTGAAGCAGGCCGAGAATCTTCCGGGTGAGACACGCAGTGCCAGGTCCGAATTCAACCACACAGCGGCACCGCGACAGCTCCGCAGCGCTTATCAGACGCCGGCAAAGCCAGCGGCTGCTGGGAGTCACGGAACCCACCTGGCGTGGATTTCTAATAAAATTCCACAGAAAATGCGAGCGGCTCAATGTCCCTCCTTCTCCCTTTCCAGCACGACGTTCACGGCATAGCTCACCTCTCCGGGGCTTACCGGGACGGCGACCAGCTTTTCGATATAACCCTCCGCACCCACACGATAGACCACGCGGGCGGGCGCCGCTGGGTTTAACACCTCGCCCTCACGGAAGCAGACGCCCGTCATCTCGTTCCATTGGGGGCTCCCGAGCGATACGTTCTGCGATGCCGCGCCGTCAACCATGATCCTGAGCGCCGGCATGATCAGCTTCCGGTCTTTCAGGTACACCACTTTCCCCGTTGGCATGAAATACGCATCAGGATTTTCATTTGGGTCCACACAACCGGGAAAAACCCTCATGAGCGTCCCGAAGCGCCGTATCCGAAAATGCTCAGGCTGCATCTGCGGAGCCAGCGCCCCTTCGAGAAACGAAACGACGTAGCGGTAGGTGGGGTGGTCCCGCGATGTCACGTTGCATATGCTGAAATGCGCGTAATCCGTATATCTAACGCTCGCCTCTTTGTAGCCGATATCCTCGCTCGATTGGAGCAAATAGGCATGGTTAAGGTTTGCGTTGTAGCTCTTGACCAACCCATCGTCCTCTTCGCGCTTGAACGAATTGAATATTTTCACGATGCCGTCGATCCAGAAAATTTTCCACACCTCGCCGAACTTGAGGAATCCCTCTTTGTGGGCAAGCGATTGGATCTTTGCCGGGTCTCCGACGATGCAAAGAACCGGGATTTTTTCCTCGCGGAGGCGCCGCACAATCTCCTCGACGGGAGCGTGGTCGGGGGAGAGAAAACGGACTAGCCCGTAGGGATCGAACGGACACTCCGTATCGAGCCTCCAGAACGAATTGAGGTTCACGGCGCTCCCTATTTGATTCTCCCTTACCTGAATGTCGCCATAGCCCGGGACGCCGCCCCGGAACGGGGGAAGCTTTTTGCGGAAGAGCCGTTCCTTGGGGATGAACCGGTCGCCCGCAACGTTCGCAATCTCACTCCCCGAAAGCGATCCCGCAATCGAGGTGAAACTCTTCACCGCCTGGCGGAACTTTCCCTCGCCGTAAGCCCTCACGAGCGCGGCCGCCATCGCCCCAGGCGCCGTGCGGTCGGTCCCCTCCAGTACCCGGTCCGCCGCGAAATTTACGTACTTGAGACCGAGCACCGCGCCGAAACTATGGCCGATCAGGTGGACGCCGTCGACGCGCTCCTTCTCGATCACGTCTTTTATGAATCCGTCGAGTTCCTTCTTGAAGCCCTCAACGCTCTTGGAATCCTCCACCGTATCATAAGAGAAGACATAAACCTTGAAATATTTCCCCTTTAAGGTTGGATCGGCCACGTCCTCCCGCGCGAGCAACTCGGGGAACTTGCCCCATGAGCCACGCGTCTCGCTAAGCCCATGAACGAACACCACAACCTCCTTGGCTCGCCCCTCCATCGCCCTCTTGCGATCCAGGGCGTTTTCCTCCTCGACTAATCGGTGGTACTCATCGAGATTTTGGGCCCGGTAGAATGCGTTCACCTCGCCAGCCGGCGGCAGATCGTTCGTGACATATTCCTCTTTGAGGCGTCCAAACGCGAACTCCGCCCGTTTGCGTACGAGCCGACGCTCGTGCGCCCCGGCGCCCCGGAGCGCCGTGAGTTCCAGATACTCACGATCGCGGTCCATAAACTCTCTTTGAAAATGGTCCGACCTGGATTTTTGGAACGGATATTTGTTGATGTAACGCGTCCAGGTATACGGCCAGCCCACGTAGTAGCGGTGGATCTGCGTAAATATGGCGTGGAGTTTCTCCAGATTCTGCCGCGAGGGACGCCGCTTGTACTCATATGCGACCGTCGCCTCTCCTCCCCCACTCGATTTTTCCTTGAGCTCAATCTGCTCCTCTAGGCCGTCCACCTTGACGCAGAGATGGTTGAAATAGATCTTGAACGGGTCGCGCACCCTTTCGCACAGTTGTTTTTCTTCGATGGTGGCGAAGCCGCTCGCGCGCCTGGAGCATTCACGACAGAGGTCCTGCATCGCGAAATAGCGGCGTTGGAGCTCCGGCTCCGTCCAAGGGTCATCAATGGCCTCGGTCCATAACCGCTCGGCGTCCAAGAAATCCCGGTCGAGGGCGCGCAACCGGTCGACGCTATCGGGGATGGTGCGCCTGCCAGCCGAAGCGCAGCCGGCCAGGAGCAGCGCCAGCATGAGAACAATGAGGTTGTTCGGTCTCATAATCGTCGGATTATAGCACATCGAAAGAAGAAAATCCCAAAGCCTAAATCCCAATCACGAGGCGGCTATTTTACAAAGAGAAAAAGATAGCAAAGAGGATGATCTCTCCTTATCCTCTTTTACTCTTTGTGAAAAATCGTGACCCCAACCCGGCAATCCTGTAAAATCCCCCCTGCGCGGAGGATTGGACGCAAACGGACAAACAGCCTAAAATTTAAACCACTGCGGACACTGAGAGGATCAATTGGTATTTGTCATTTTGGGGTTTGGGATTTGGGATTTGGGATTTCTGTTGTAGGATTACGCCATGCTTTGGAAAATTCAGGATGTGGATGAACGCACGGTATCGCTGCTCGCGCGCGAGGCGTCCCTGCCGCCGCCGCTTGCCTCCATACTCGTGCAGCGCGGGATCACCACCCCCGACATGGCCCGCGTGTTCCTCTCCCCAAGCATTTCCGATCTCCACGACCCCTTTCTCATGGACGGGATGGACGCGGCGACCGAACGGCTCAGGCTCGCGCGTGAGAGGGGCGAGAGGATCATGCTATTCGGAGACTATGATGTGGACGGCGTCGCCTCGACGGCGGCGATGGGAAAAATACTGGAGTGCCTCGGCCTCCGCTACGCCTTCTGCCATCCCGACCGTTTCACCGAGGGATATGGTTTTAATCCCCGCGGGGTGGAACTGGCAAGGAAGAGCGGCTCGTCGCTAATCATCGCGCTCGACTGCGGCACCGAGAGCTTTGGCCCGATCGCCGAGGCGCGCGCTGCCGGGATCGATTGCATCGTGCTCGACCACCACATTCAGCGGGGGGACCTCCCGCCGGCAAACGCGATCGTCAATCCCAAGAAATCGTCCTGTCCCTATCCGTTCGAGGGGCTCGTAAGCGCGGCGATCGTCCTCAAACTGGCCCGCGCGCTCGTTGAGAAGGTCCCGCTTCGCATCCCTTGGAGCGAACTCCTCCAACTCGCCGCCCTGGCGACCGTCGCCGACGTGGCCACGCTCAGGGAAGAGAACCGCGTCATCGCCATCCTCGGCCTCGATGCGATCAACCGCTCTCCGCTGCCGGGAATCTCCGCGCTCGTGCGCGCGTCCGGCCTCGGCGACGTGAAGATCTGCGCCGGCCATCTCGCCTTTCAACTCGGTCCCCGCCTGAACGCCGCTGGACGCATCGGCACGCCCCAGATCGCGACGCAGCTCTTGCTCGAAACGGACGACGCGCAATGCCAGGGGATCGCCCGCGAGCTGAATCGCCTGAACAGCGCGCGCCAATCAATGGAAAAATCGACCGTCCAGGAGGCGATCGCCCAAATCGAGGGGCGGGAGGAGATCGGGGCGCGAAAAGTAATAGTCGTAGCCGGAGCAAACTGGCACCGTGGCGTCGTGGGGATCGTGGCGGCGCGCATCCTCGAACGCTACTACCGCCCCACCGTCGTCATCGCCTGCTCGGAAGGGACAGGGCACGGCTCGGCCCGCAGCATACCGGAATTCGACCTGTTCCGCGGCCTCTCGCAATGCCAGGACCTCTTCTCGGCGTTCGGCGGTCACACTCACGCGGCTGGCATCTCGCTTCCCGAGGCGACGATCGATCTCTTCCGCGAACGAATCAACATGGTGGCGGAGGAGGCACTCTCGGAGGACGACCTCCAGCCGAAACTCAGGGTGGACGGGATCGTGCGTCTCGGGGACCTCGACTTCGACCTCCTGCGTTTGCTCGAAAAGCTGGAGCCGTTCGGGGCTGGCAATCCCCGACCGGTCATGGCCTCCAAAGGCATCCGCCTGATCGGAGAACCAAGGACCATCGGCCGCGCGAAAAACCACGTCAAACTCACACTGGGGCCCTCCAGTGGGAGCGGCCCGAGCTTCGAATGCGTCGGATGGGGAATGGCCGGGCGCATTCCCCAAACGGGGAGCGACGTTTTCGACGCCGCCTTCGTTCCACAGATCAACGAGTGGAATCACGTGCGGCGCATCCAGCTCGTACTCAAGGATATCCACGAGGCAAACCAGAAATAGGACCTGGTTATTCACCATCTTTTTATCCACGCCCCAACGGGATCCCTTCGGGAGAGATCACGAAGAATTAACCGCGGATTGGGCGGATTTTTTTACAAAGAGTAAAAGAGAACAAAAAGCAACAGAGAGACAAAATCCAAGATTAATTTTAACCACACGAGAAACGAGAAACTGTTGTTGCTGTAGTAACCCTCAGTGTTCTCTGTGATCATTTCCCAGTGCCCTCTGTGGTTCCACGTTGTTGAGAGCATTCAAGGTTAAACCTAACGGCCATGGACAAAAACAGATTCCTAAACCATTCCATCTACGCGTCCGCCACCTACGTCTATAACCTTACCTCCTTTTTCATGCCGGTTTATCTCATGGGGTTGGGTTTGAGCGGAGACCGCATCGGCTTCCTTCTCATGGTATTCACCGCCACGGCGCTCCTCAGCTCATTCGCGATCGGCTTCATCGAAGACAGATTCGGGGCGCGGGGGAACACCGTCTCCGGTCTCTGCCTACTGGCGCTGTTCTACGCCGGACTCCGCACTACCCATGGGTTCATAGCATTGATCCCTCTTTTCGCCCTGGGCGGCCTCGGTAACAACATCATCCGCATCACGATGAACGCGCTCTTTCTGAAAACGCACGATGCCGACCGGCAGGGCCGCGAGATCGGCTTTTTTAACTTTGTGTATCAGCTCTCCATGGGATGCGGCATCGTCACCGGCAGCCTTCTCATAGCCGGCGTGGAATTCGGATTCACGTTCGGATTGTCGGTGATCCTGTTGTTCCTCATTTTGGGGGTCGCGCTTTGCCTGCGTCCGTCATCCATCCACGTCGCCTCTCTCTCCAACTACGTGCGCGACCTCACTCATAAACGGGTGCTGCTCTTTTCTTTTGCGCTTGCGCTCTTTTGCCTCCACTGGGGGGCGGAGATCGCCTGCTATTCACCGTTCCTCAAGAAAAATCTCGGGCTCAGCACCTCCGAGGCGGGGATCTTTATGGGATTTCCCATCTTCCTCCTCGCCTGCGGCACCTATTACTTCGGTCGCCGGCGCGACCGCGGCGAATCGAGCATCCGGCTTGCAGTGACCGCAATCACGTTCTCGAGCGTCGGCCTTATTCTCTTCGGTACCGCCCGCCACACGCCGGTTGCGTTCCTTTTTCGTCTCGTCCATGAGACAGGGGACGCGGCGTTCGTCATATTCACCTATGTGGGGATCGCCCAGATCTTTCCTCGGGAACGACTTGGGGGGACGAGCGGATCCATGTACGTGGTGATGATTGCCGCTCAATCGGTGGGCTCGTGGCTCTTCAGTTGGATGGGGGGAGAATACGGTTATGCGCTCCCGCACGTCGTGGCCGGTTTTTGCAGCCTGAGCGCCATACCCCTGATCCTCCTCGCCCGCCGGCATTACCGGTTTGAACGGTAAGCCAAAGATATTTCTTCAGCGCCTGATTTACCTGATTATCATGGCTATCAGAGAAAATCAGAGCAATCAGGCGCGAAAAAATTCTTCAAAAGAACGGCGCGAAGAAACCTACCCCGTGGCAAGAAACCAGAGGCCTTTGAGGGACTGGAACCAGAGCCGCGCGAACTCCTCAGGCTGAGTGACGTACCACCATAACCGGAAATCCAGCCCCCGCCGGGCAGGGGATCCGTAAGCGAAACGGCCCGTAGCACGCTCCCCCCCGGTGGGATAATGCGCATAGTTGATGGGCTCGCGATCCGGGAGAGGCAGCGATGCGCTAGGCCCAGCCCACATGACATAGGCGAGGTTTTTAAGGCAGTAGACATTAAAAGGCCTCCCCGAGCGGTAGACTGCCTCGGATGGAAGCTGCGGGTAGTGCGTGAGATACGCCCCGTCGCGCAGGAAATAGTTTCCATCCGGCGCCAGCGCGCGCGGTCCACTCCAGAGAAAATTTTTGACCAGATAGGTCCATGCATTGTACGGGGCAAGGCCCCTCATGAAAAAGGAGCGGTCCTCGAGGCCTGCGTGTCTCAGAGAGCCGATGATGGTGGTTACACAGTTGTTTTCCGTACGATGGAAGGAATCGTGGCGGCGCTGCTGCCAGTATTTGATGATCTTCGCCTCTTCCTCTTTTGTGGTGGGATACACCAGCCCCCAGATATCCCTGATGTAAAGCGTGCCGTAATCCTGGCCGAGGCCCGATACGTTGGGACCGCTATTATAAAGACGGCCGTATTTCTCGTTAAAGCCGGCAAGATCTTTTTCGATATCCTCCCTGCTTATGGATCGCTGGAGATTTCCAGTATCGAGTCCCCCGTAAAAGAATTCGCGGCGCGGCGTGGCGATAAAAAATTGGTCCTTGAGCTGGCGATCGACCGTGAGCACAAGACCCCCGGCCTCCCCTTCCCTGCACTGGCGGATGATATTCTCGCCATCATAGGTCGCGCTCTCGATATAGAGCGCCATGTGGCCGAACGGCGTGCCGCGGAACCAAATCCCTCCCTCTATGGGCGGCGGCTTCAAACCCACCGTCTGCCCCATGAGGAAGACCTCCATACGGGCGTGCGCGCCGCCGGGAAGCGCAAGAGCGCACACAATGAGCAGATAGACAATCAGGCTGCGGACGGTGTGTAGTTTCATGGGACGATTATGGCGAATATTTTACCAGATTCCCCCACAGATGGGGAAATCCCAAACCCACCACCCGACAACCGGCCTCGTCCCAAAGGGATCCCTTCGGGAGATGCACAGAGAATAACTTATTTGCCGCGGATTTGCAGAAGCGGAAGGAAAGAAACAGTGGTTTTACTGTCCTCTCTTTTACTCTTTGTAAAAATCCGCGGTCTAAGCGTTACCCGGCAACGGTGACCGTCGTCCAATCAAGAGCAACCGCGTCCTTGATCCTCAGGGGCTTACCCGCCGGCATGAGAACCAGCGCGACGGTGTACTGGGTCGTGTGGGACACCGGGCAAACCTTATGGACCCACAGCTCACGGCAAGCGTGATTGGGGTTGGCATAGCCCTTGGCATACG
>CAYWRA010000040.1:0-21922 GCA_964460305.1 uncultured bacterium | reverse complement strand
GCCTGTACCCCGTCTTTCACGGGGCTAGTAAGTGCGCCCTGCCGGGCGCACACATAAAAAAGGCCCTGGTCTCGATAAAGAAACCAGGGCCTTCACAATCTCCGATTCGGTGTTACGATTTCTGTCTAATGACATTCACCGCCTGCTGGCCCTTACGGCCTGGGGCTATGTCAAACTCCACAACCTCGCCCTCGTTTAGGGTTTTGAAACCCTCTCCGGTAATCGAGCTGTGGTGCACAAACAGATCCTCACCTTCCTCGGGCGTGATGAAACCATAGCCCTTGCGGTCGTTAAACCACTTTACTGTACCCTTAGCCATTACAACCAACTCCTTTCCTCCAGCCCGTACTCCCATCCGCCGTGCACCCACACACAACCTCGGGTATCACGAAGCATGATTTCCAGGCTTTATGCGCCCCGGCCCAAAAAAAAGACCGCGATTCGAGTACTACCTCACGGTCAAAGGCTACGCTCCCCATTTGAACCAAGGCTATACCCTAATTTTAATTCGGTATTTAGCTTATCAAAAGTGCCAATTCGGTCAACAAAAATTATGCAAAAAATTATACAATGGTCTCGCACCCGATTCTTCTGATTTTCTCTGGCATTCAAGAGGTTCGGAACAATCAGGCGGATCAGGTGCTCAAGATTGGATTGTCCGGTGATGCGGATAATAGCGTGCGCTTTCGCGAACCAATGCCCCCCTCTTCACCGCAGGGCTTCCTTAAGGATTCCCTACCGGGAAAGGGGTAAAGTCCACGTTTTGGTGTTCGTGATCCCGCCATATCGGGCGCTTAAAAACAGTTGACGCTGACGGGGGATCGGATATAGTATATGCGCCCCTAGGCAAGGTTAGCGCAGGCTATGGAGGAAGAGATGGCAAAGATATATCCCTTTCGAGCTTTCCGGTATAATCAAAAAAAAGTGCCCGACGTAGGCGCCGTATTCGCGGAGCCGTACGACAAAATAACCCCGGAGCTCCAGAAAAGATATTATCAGCGGCACCCGTATAACATCGTTCGTTTTTCAAAGGGTGAGACTACCCCACAGGACGACGCAGAGCACAATCAATATACCCGCGCTCGCGAGTTCCTCGAAAAATGCATCGCCGAGGGAATCCTTGTCAGGGACGAACGCGAAGCGCTCTACATCTACGACGAGGAGTATTCCCTCCCCGGCGTGCCGGCAAAAACGCGGCAGGGGTTCATCGCGCTCGGACGGATCGAGGAGTTCGGAAAGGGAGGCGTGATGCCCCACGAACGGACGCTCGCAGGGCCTAAGGCGGACCGGCTGAACCTCATGCGCGCGACCGCCGCGCAGTCCGGGCTCATCTTCATGCTCTACCCCGATCCGGCTAATGAGGTCAGCGACGTCCTTTCCAGGGAAAGGCACCGCACACCGGACATCGAAGCGAGGGACGACAACGGCGTGGTCCATCGGATATGGGTGGTGACGGACAAGACCGTTCAACAGAAGGTCATGGCACTCCTGGAGGACAAGGCCCTCTTCATCGCCGACGGGCACCATCGTTACGAGACCGCTCTCAACTACGGCAGGGAGATGAAGGAAAAGGGCGTGCGCTGCCTGCCCGGAAATGAAACCTACGACAACCATATCATGGCGTTCATATCCATGCACGACCGGGGCCTCACCATCCTCCCCACTCACCGCCTGCTCTTCAACCTCACCCCCGCGCAGATCGCCTCGTTCCCGAAAGAGTTGGAGAGGTTCTTCACGACCGAGCGCTGCGCCGATCTCACCGATATGCTGCGCAAGATGGAAACGCAGAAGGACGGCGATCATCGCTTCGGCCTCTATCTCGGGGGCGAATTCACGCTCCTTAACCTCAAGGATGGGTCGGACGCAGCCATGCTCATGCGCGCCGATGCATCCGACGACTGGAAACGGCTCGACGTGAGCATCATTCACACAATATTGGAAAGCCTCCTCGGGATCGATAAGAAGAAACTCGAAGAGGAAACCAACGTGGCATACGAGCGCTACGCCGACCTGGCGGTTAAAATGGTGGATGAGGGGCGCTATCAGACGGCGATCTTCCTCAACCCCACGAAGGCATGGCAGGTTGCAAAAGTCGCGGGGAACGGAGAACGCATGCCGCAGAAATCGACGGACTTTTATCCGAAGCTCTACACCGGGCTCGTGATAAATAAGCTGAATCTGGAGTTAGGGAGACGGTAAAACCACAGAGGCCACAGAGAAGACACACCCTAAAGGGGCCCCTTTCCCGAAGGGATCCCTTTGGGACGGGGGAGAACACAGAGGAATAAACCCAAGATTAATTTTAACCACGGATAAACACGGTGGACTGGCCGCAGATTAAAGCGGATAAACGCTGTTAGAGAGACAGTCCTATATCCACGGATTTCACGGATTGGCACGGATTAAACGATACTTCAAGCAACCAGAAACTTGAATCTAGAAACTGTAGTTCAAATCCGTGTAATCCGTGGATAAAAACGTTGAAAGTGGGGGTATAGCATCAGTGGTTGTTGAATAGCTCAGGATGAAAGGAGGCTGTTCCATGAAAAAGGTTCTCATCTGCGATCCACTAGCGAAAGAGGCAATAACGATTCTCAAGAATGCCGGTCTCGGCGTTGACGAGAGGATCGGCTTGAAAGAGGACGAGCTGGTCGCCTGCATCGGCGACTACAGCGCAATCATCGTCAGGAGCGCAACCAAGGTGACGCGCAAGGTCATTGAGGCCGGGAAAAAACTTGAGGTCATCGCGCGAGGCGGCGTGGGGCTAGATAACATAGACGCCGCTTGCGCCAAGGAGCGAAACATCCCCGTCCTGAATACCCCGAGGGCCTCCTCGATCTCGGTCGCCGAGCTCGCCATCGGCCTCATGTTCGCCCTCGCGCGTCTCCTCCCCCAGGCCGACGCATCCGTCAAGGCCGGCAAATGGGAGAAGAAAAAGTTCGCCGGTTTCGAGCTCTACGGCAAGAGGCTCGGCATCATCGGGATCGGACGCATCGGGCAGGAGGTCGCCGTACGCGCGATGGGTCTCGGGATGAAGGCCACCACCTACGATCCGTTCGGCTGCTGCTCGCCCACCGTTCAGGCCCCGCTGATAGAAACGTGCGACCTGGACAAGCTGCTCAAGGAATCGGACATCATCACCCTCCACGTCCCCAAGACGAAGGAAACGGCGCACATGATCGGCAAGAAGCAGTTTGATATGATGAAGAAGGGAGTGGTCATCATCAACTGCGCCAGGGGCGGCATCGTGGACGAACAGGCGCTCTGCGAGGCGCTCACGAACGGGAAGGTAAAGGGGGCGGCCGTCGACGTTTTTGAGAAGGAGCCGCCCGAAAACAATCCGCTCCTCAAGCTGGACAACGTCATCCTGTCCCCCCATATCGGAGCCTCGACGGTGGAGGGGCAGTTCCGGGTAGGCACGGAGATCGCGGCGCTGGTGGCGGAGCGGCTGAAGGATTGATTGTAACCGCCTCTTCAGGGGCCGCCCAAAAGAACAGCAAAACCACAGAGACCACGGAGAAGGCACGGAGGGTTAAAACCAAACTTAGTTTTAACCACGGATAGAAACGCTGAGGGCACGAGAAGTTGTTTCTGCTGTAATTAGTCTCTGCGTCCTCTGAGATTCTCTCTCTGTGCACTCTGTGGTTACACATTTATTTGGATTCCCACTGCTGTAAAAGGAAGGTGTCATGAAAAAATTGCTCAAGATCGGCGAGGGCCAGGGCCCCCTGGACATGGTGCTCCAGCAACTCGACCTCGCCGCGCAGAAACTCAAGATCAGCCCCGACATCCACGAGAAGCTGAAGACACCCCAGCGGATCCTCATCGTTTCCGTGCCGATCCGCATGGACGACGGACATTTGAAGGTCTTCACCGGATACCGCGTGCAACACAGCATGGAGCGCGGCCCCTGCAAGGGGGGCATACGCTACCATCCCCAGGTGGACCTAAACGAGATCACCGCTCTCGCCATGCTGATGACGTGGAAATGCGCGGTGGTGAACATCCCCTATGGCGGAGCGAAGGGTGGAGTGGTCTGCGACCCATCACAGATGTCCGAGTACGAACTCGAGCGGATGACGCGCCGCTACGCGAGCGAGATCGCGATCATCATCGGGCCCGATAAAGACATCCCCGCCCCCGACGTCAACACGAACCCCAAGGTCATGGGCTGGATCATGGACACATGCAGCATGAACGTCGGCCACAGCGTGCCGGGAGTCGTGACCGGCAAACCGATCTGCCTCGGCGGCTCCAAGGGCCGGCTCGAAGCGACCGCCCGCGGCGTTTTCTACGTCACGGAACAGACATGCGCGTATAAGGGGCTCTCTCTGAGCGAGGCCTCTGTAGCCATCCAGGGATTTGGAAACGTCGGCTCTCATACCGCACGAATCATCCACGAGCACGGCGGCAAGGTCGTTGCCGTGAGCGACGTCTCCGGGGGGACGCATAACCCCGCCGGGCTTGACATTCCAAAGCTGCTCACGCACGTGGCGCAGAAGAAATCGCTCCGCGATTTCCCAGGCGGGAAGCCCATCACCAACAAGCAGCTCCTGGAATGCAAGTGCGACATCCTCATCCCAGCGGCGCTCGAGGGACAGATCACCGAGCAGAACGCACCGCAGATAAAGGCGCGGATCATCGTCGAAGCCGCCAACGCCCCCACCACGCCGGCGGGGGACCGCATCCTAATGGAGCGCGGCGTCCTTGTGGTGCCAGACATCCTCGCCAATGCGGGCGGTGTCACGGTGTCATACTTCGAATGGGTGCAGAGCCTTCAGGCCTACTTCTGGTCGGAGGAAGAGGTCAACGAGAAGCTGCGCAAGGTGATGACGCAGGCGTTCGGCGAAACCATCGCCATCATGGAAAAGTACCGCGTCGATATGCGCATGGGGGCGATGATGCTGGGTGTCGGCCGCGTCGCCGAGGCGTCGGGATATCGGGGGTTGTGGCCGTAACCACGGCCAAAAGTTTAAAGCGGAAAGATGGAAGTGCCGAGGAGCGAGGAGGAGCCTCGCACATCCGTAAAGCTCCTCAGTCACTGGTCGAGGTCTGGTACGTTTTTATGTCCCAGCGCTCACTCGGCCGACCAGCTTGGTGAAGTATGCTGGAATCTCCGTTTCAAACGTGAGCTGCCTGCCGCTGCAGGGGTGTCTGAGGGAAATAGATCTGGCGTGAAGCGCGAGACGCTTGTGCGCTTCATTTCCTGCCCCGTATTTCCTGTCACCAACTATTGGGTGTCCGCTCTCGGCCAGGTGTACGCGTATCTGGTTTTTCCTTCCCGTCAACAAATCAACTTCCAGCAAGGAAAGGCCTCTCGTCTCCTTGAGCACCCTGTAGGCGGTGTGCGACAGTTTCCCTCTCCTGCGATCGGACGTAGAGTACACGACGTGAGCCTTGTTCTCCGCCAAGTATGACGTAATAGTATCCAATTTCTTCTCGAATCCACCGTGGACGACGGCGAGATACTGCTTCTTCGTCTCATTCCACCGTTTCTGCAAACAAAACTTAGCGTCTTCACTCTTCGCGAAGATGAGAATCCCGGAGCTCTCTCTGTCCAGCCGGTGAACGATGAAGATGCGTTTCCTGGACCTGGCCCAGCCCTTGTGGACATAATCGGTGAGGATGAAATACGCCGTCCGCGACTTCTCCCTATCCGTACCTATCGTCAAGAGGCCCGGCGGCTTATCCACCACGATGATATCCCTATCTTCGTGAAGTATCACAAGTCCCATCGGCAGGATCCTGTTGCCCGGGCTCGAACGTCCACTCATGGGGAATGCTCTTTCGCATGTAGGCGGTAAACTGCGGCGCTTCGCTATGCGGCCATAACCCTCAACATCTGATTGCCGCCCTTTTGGAATTCGTAGGGGACTTTCTCCATAATGACTGTAAGACCGTCTTTTTCAAGTCTACTAACCACTGCATCGAGGTGCCTAGACTTTTTCGATCCAAGCTCCAGCAGCGGGAATACCCTCGTCTCGGATGCCACCCGGCAAAGTTCCTTTATTGACCGAACGTGAAAATCTTCCGAAAGGTGCTCGCTGTAAAGAAAGAGATAATGCGAGCATAAGGCGAGGTCGAACTCCCGGTCCTCGAACGGAAGCGCGGGCAAACTCGCGTCTACGTAACGGCCTTCCTCCAAACCCGACTCGTAATCGGCCAGGAAGTCGTCCATCGCTGACATGCGAACCTTGCCCAGCTCATCGATCGATGAGATATGCCTCCATACGAACTCATCCTTATTTTCCCTGGTCTGTTCCATGACCTCTTCATACGTCTCGTTTATCCGGCCCCTTATTTCGTCGGCGCCGAAACGGTAAATCGGGTCGACGGAAACAACGCGGCCCCCGCGACGTTTCATCACGCAATTAAAGCTTGCTGGGCCGTCCCCACACCCCAGGATCCGTTTCCCAAGGTCCTTCTCCGACAATGCGAACATTGCCAGATATTCGCCGTAGGACCGTCCCCAGGGAACCACTTTCTTCAGAGTAAAAGCCATTTTCTCCGCCCTTTTGCCACATGATAACCATCCTGGGCACAGTAGAATATCCTCCGCCCTAAGCGGATCCACCTCTGGCGGACAAATCCCAAACCCCAAATCCCAACTTTTCACAGCTCGTTATACAGCGCCAGCGTAGCGCGCGCGCAGGCGTCCCAGGTGTATTTGGCCGCCCGCGCAATGCCTTTCTCCCGCAATCGGGCCTTCTCGTACTCCGATCCCGCAAGTCCGGCGAGACGGTGCGCCATCCCTTCCGGATCGGTCGGATCGAAGTAGAGGGCGGCGGAACCGAGGACCTCCGGCAGCGAGCCGGCCCGCGATGCCAGGACCGGCGTTCCACAGGCCATTGCCTCGAGTGGCGGCAAACCGTATCCCTCGTAAAGGGACGGGAATATAAAAACATCGGCGCAATTGTAAAACAGGGGAAGATCCTCGGCGGGGATATAGCCCACAGACCGGAAACTATCCGAAATGCCTAGCGGGCCTACCGCACTCAACAACTCCCCTCCCCCATACTCCTTCCCGCCCAATACGAGCGTATGTGGAAATCCCGTCTCCTTCTTGAAGATGGAAAATGCCTTGAGCAAGCCGGGAATGTTTTTCCTTGGGTGCAGCGGCAGAAGGGAGAAAACGTACGGCGACCGGAGCCCCATCCTCTCGCGGAACGAGGAGAGAAGATCCTGATCTTCCAACGGCTTGAAGTGCTCGTCCACCCCCTCGTAGATCACCCTGAGCTTCCCTTCGTCGACATGGAACAACTCCACGATATCATCTCTGGTAAGGCGCGATTTCGCGATAACCGCGTCGGCGCGCGCAACAGCCTGCCTCACTCTCTTCGCAAATTTGGGAGAACAGGACGGCGCCAGCTCGGGGTGCTTCTCGTGGGTGAGGTCGTGCACCGTCACAACCGTCCGGGCGCGCCGCGTGCGCGGGATCAGGAAACTCGTCCCATGGAAGAGATCGATCCCTTTGCGCCTTATCTGGAAGGGAAGATAAATGTCATACCAGAGCATAAGAAACCGGTCTTCACGGAGATCGCCGGGAATGGAGCTGCGCACAGCCATCGTCGTTTTACCGGGGACCCCGCCTTGAATTTCGCCGCGCGGATAAAAAACGGAGAGAGCCGATTCCGGAGAGAGCCGGCCAATCAAATCGATCAGTTTATAAGTGTAGCGTCCTATTCCCGTCCACTGCGATGCTGCAAGAATCCTCCCGTCGTATCCTATTCGCATCGGTCACGCTCCTGATCTATCTATTCCGCCGTTGAATGCGGCTGCCGGCGCTCTTTCCCAGGGGACGCAGGCCCCCTCTTTGCGTAACGCCGCGCAGCGAGCCGGCTCATTAATCTTGGAGATTCAATCCCCTGCGGCGGGGGGCCGTATCGGTTCAGAATCGCCGCCCACCCGCCGGCAAGCGCCCCCTCCGCCGCTGCGGGCCGTCCCTCACCTCTCAACCAGTGGTAGATCCAGTAACACTCCTTCACATAAGCACAGTAGAGCATCGGCCAGAGGAAACGGGACGTCTGCTTCCGTGAGCAGAGGAGCCAGTTCCTCGTCCAGAGGTAATGTAGCATCGGCGAGTAACAACCCCCGGCAGATTGCGATACCTTGTGCCACAGCCTCGCTGCCGGAACAAAATAGCAATCCCAGCCGGCGCGCTGGGCCCGATCGCAGATGTCGAACTCATCATTATACATGAAGTAGCGCTCATCGAAGAGCCCCGCCTTTTCGAATACCTCGCGCCTGACGTACATGGCGCACCCGTTGACCCCGTCGATCCTCCTAATCTCGTCATACTGGCCGCGATCGACCTTCTTCTTCCCCTCCTGTGTATAAACCACGAGCCATCCCGTCGCCGAATATTTCTTTTCGCAACCCGCCCACCAAAGAAGCCGAGGATCGTCGTGATAATATATCTTAGGCCCCAGAATCCCAGCCCTGGGCAGGGCAAGGGATACGGCAGTGAGATGGCGCAGGATCCCAGGGCACACCACGGTATCGTTGTTGAGAAGGAACACGGCGTCGGCGCCATCGCCGAGCGCCGCTTTGATCCCGACGTTGTTCCCCCCATCGAACCCCTCATTCACACCGTTCCTGATAAGGAGGACGTCGGGGCACTGCTTTTCGATCTCATCGGCGGACCCGTCGGTGGAGGCATTGTCCACAACAATCACGCGGTAATTGCCGTATTCAACCCCGCCGATCGAACGGAGACAGGCGAGCGTATCTTCGCCGCCGTTGTAGTTGAGGATGACAAAAATGACCTTAGGATCCATGCCATTGAGCGCGAATCGCCCTCCCAAGGGACTATACTACCACGTTTACTAACCGCAGTAGAAATCCCAAATCCCAAACCCCAAATCCCAATTTCCAAATTTCGAGGGGAGAAGCGGAGAGATTCACAGAGATTTTTAGCCGCGGATAAACGCGGATCTTTTTACCGCGGAGGCGCAGAGACCGCGGAGACTACGCGGAGGAAATATCCTTTTTTGCCGTGGATTAGCGCCCCTGACCTCCGAAGCTTCAACGCAGGAAGGCCTACCCGACGGTTTGTGTGGGGCGGGGATGAACGCAGATGGATAACCAGCCTAAAGTTCAAAGCTGAAAGCCAAAGGTTCGATGCAGCTTTTGACCTACTGCTTTACACATTGGGCGGTTTTTATAACCGCTGCGGAAAACCGGAAGCAGGAGGTCCGAAGAGCGTATCACAGTGCTTCCGCCCGCAAAGTGCGCCAGTCAATAGAGGCCTGACCGATTTGGAACCCGCTACATCCATTCTATCGTGTCTCGACAAATCATCTCTACAGAATGGACATTTACGTCAGCTTTCCATGCCGCTGGCAAAATTCGCCCGGCGATTTGATGTCGTAACCGGTATGTTTGATGCCGAACATTGCCCAACTGCAACTCAAGATAATCGTTCTCGAACTGGACGGTTAAAGTTTGTATGCCCGTGATCTCTGATCCTGTCGGAAAAACCTCTATAACCCGAGGGCCAGGATAAACAGCAATTTCTATATTCCCGTTGCGTCGCACATATACCAGATGGCTCCCCATAAAGGGAGAAGCACCTGCGCGAAAATAAACACCAAACCAGTTATCGGGAGGCTTTACTTCGAGAATTTCAAATGCAACTCGAAACGCTCCATCTCTCATTATAAAATTGGATAGATAGTTTGATGTGATATCGAAGTCTGTTTTAACGGCCCTTAGTCGTATCGGGCATGATTCTTCACAGTATAGTGGAGCATGCTCCTTTGAGATTGGGAGCTGTTTTATTTTGAAGAAAGTATCGAGATAGGCCAATATTTTATTGGCAAGCTGTTTTTCATCTTTGTACCGACAAACTTCGAGATTTCTAATATCAAAACCAAGCTCTGAAACAGATCGTCCAGTTACTCGAAGTATGTTTTTGTTCTCTAGTAAAGCTATACCCATTTCGACATGTACATTGGGATTATTATGAGTCAGGTCAGCAATCACAATGTCGGCCTCCTGAATCTGAGTGACAAATTGCTTGGCAAGCTCGCGGTTTTGAGCCTTGAATGACGCGATATCCGAATATATGGGAGAGGGACCGATTTCTTGATTGCCTATGACGGTGGTAACAGTAGGGTACCGTTTTCTAATTTTCTGGCAGATGCGGTGATAGAGATTTTTTGTAGCAGAGTCAAACGGGATAGCAAAAAAGAGCTTATAAGCTGTTTTCATCTTAAATCTCTGGTGCTAACGACGGAATTGAGCGGTGATATAATCTCGCTTACCATTCGCACTTTTGCGCCTCCGCAAAGTTTCTGAGTCAATAGCTGAGATACCCTAAAGCCTCTCTCTTGCTATTTATTTTGCGGATTACCATTTCTCTCCATAAAATCTGCAAACTCCTTAAGGTTCACGCTGAACCACTTATGAGAACCCTTCGGTCCCCAAAGAATACCGCTTGGTTTCACTCGGACTTCTCCAATTTTATTCCCTGCTCCATCAAGGATCTCAAAATCTTCAAATTTGCGAGGTTTGAACTGATTAACTGACATATTTCTCCCTCCTTTCTCTATGACCGACTTAACATTTTATCGCTCCTGACAAAATAACATTACTGTACTCTTCGCGCTTTCGCAAAATGCCTCTGTCAATAGTCGAGATACCTCGGGTTTTTTCCTGATTTGTCTATCTGCTCTTCCTAGGCCATGGCTCCGGCGGTTCAACATGCGCCGGCAGGGGAACATGCTTCTCCGGTCGAGGTGGCCGAGGTTGTGGCGATGGCGACGTAGGGCAAGGGGGCTCGGGTCGACTAGGTGCTGGTTGCTGCGATCTCCGCTCATTCATTGGTCTAATCCTCCGGTATAAAAAAGGAATCAACAGGGAGTTCATCGAGGACTTCCTGTTGACAAATATTCGATAGCTTTTTGTTATCGGCCTCAATCTTGCTCATCTTAATAAGTTCACCTTCCTTCCGCAATAGATCGTAGAAATGCTGTTGCATGGCTTCATCGTATTTCTGCTCTTGCTTGATTCTAATTGTCAAGTAATGGAAATCATAATCGAGGGACTTGTAACCACCCAAGATTGCTTCGAGCCTGGCGACCTTGTCGGATATGCCGAGAAGAGGTTTAGCCACAGCCACAACCGCTGCGATAGCTCCAAAAATATGCCAAATGACCGTGCCAACTTCTGTTTGCCAAAACCACAGCCCTGCCACGGCTGAAGTAGGAGCCGAGATAGCAAGAGTCAACTCGAGCCAAAAATTGAGTTGTTGATACTTTCGTAGCAAAGCAGCATAATATTTAACATTGAGACGTGCTGTTCGGAACTCGTCGTAAATATCCCAGACCGGATGATGAGATAAATCCTTCATACTCAGTTCCTTCTCTGTTCACTAAACATACATAAAGATTTGTTTTGTCGATCAAAGTCTAAAGCTTAATATACCCTACTGGGCGTATATTGTCTGATAGGCCTCTATAAATGGCAACACTACTAAATCATCCATAAATCCCCCATGTGAAATGGATGATTATTCTTCTAACCGATACTGCCTACAACAGCTTATCGATAACAACGCCAATAGGTTATGGCCGGATATGACTTCGTTTATACAAGGGATAGCCATACGCCGAAAGTTTTCCAGACGTTTTAGGCAACTACTTGGCCAGCAATAAGATAAGGTAGAAATGGGGCGGATACTGCCTATGCTAACTTTAGGCATGGGAAATGATGGGATGGCTGGGGGGTGGGCGTGAATGAGGGGTAAGAAACTACGCCTCGCGCAATTCGAGACGGCGAGTGGGTGAATCGGAGAATGGGTTGAGATTTCTATGAATCGGCGAAAAAGAGAGCGGTGAGAATCAACGTGAGATTGCTTCTCCCGCTACGCGGGATCGCAATGACACCCATCCCTTTATCCTTTCGCCTTTGGCTTTAAACCTTGGGCTGTTTGTCCATCCGTGTTCATCCGTGGTTAAAATTACTTAACCTCTTTAATCCGCGGCAAAAATCAACTGCCTTCTCAGTGTTCTCCCCCAACGGGGTCCCTTTGGGATGCGAGAACTACGGCCTAAAGTTTAAGGCTGAAAGCCAAAGGCATCAGCCATACTTTTAGCTTTCAACTTTTAGCTGTAGTTGCAATCCGCGTGAATCCGCGGCTAAAACTTACATTAACATTGGGATTTGGAGTTTGGAGTTTGGGATTTCCGACTGCTGTCTACCCAACCTCCACCTGTCGGTACTCCCCAAATCCCGGTGGCATCCAGCGGACGCGGGTCGGGATAATCTCGATGAGGACAAAATTGGAGTTATGCTCGTCCGTGAAATGTTTTTTAACGTGCGGATTGAGGGCGAGGAGCTCGCGCTTCTTCTCCGGCCCTCCCGAGACGTCCGCGCGCCCTTCCACCCGCAACTGATATTTCCGCCCGTCCACAAAACATATCTCCACACGCGGGTTCCGTGCGAGCTCTTTCGCCTTGCCGCTCTGTTTGAAGGTGGAACTTAATAACCTGAAATCGTCGGTAACGACGAACGCCATCGGCCGCACGCGCGGCTGCCCGTCAACATCGGTAGCCATAATCCCATAACCTGCTCCCTTGATAATCTCTCTCGCTTCGGATGTAGTCATTTGCTCCTCCATTTGTTGCTTTTCTATCAAAATCCCAAATCCCAAACCCCAAATCCCAAGAACAAAGTAGAACCACACTCCTAAGGGGTCGCTAAAACCGTTCCTAATGCCGGTTGCTAGTTTTTGTTGACGAGTAACGAGAAACACTCAACTTGAAACTGTATTTCAAATCAGTGTAACCCGTGGATAAAACCTCTGTTTCTTTCCCTTTGTTTCTTCAAATCCGCGCTTGTCCGTGTGCATCCGTGTTCATCTGTGGTTAAAAACACTCAGCCTCATCTACGGTTCTGTGGTGATTTGTCCATAATCCTGGTTAACAGCTCCGCGGCGGTTTCGACACACTCTACGCAAGACAATGTCTTGTTCTTCTTGATCTCTTTACACGTGGTATATTGGGCCTTATCCACAAAGGATTTTTCCAATGACGCTTTATCTTCGACGTTATCCAGGTGCAACTTCGCGGCGTAGAGCGCTCCACACAAGCCACCCTCCGCCTTGCCGCCACCGGACGATTTGTGCCGCGCTATCTCATCATCCGTGAGATTGTTATGTTCTTGAAATGCCTTGAGGATCGCCTGTGCGCAGTTATATTTTTCCTTACCGTGGAATAGTTGTTTGGCCAGCGCGATATTACAGTTCATGAACTTTAGCGCTCATCAGTTCCGTGCCGAAGATGGCGACGGTACATCACCCGCTCAGGAGGGTCGGATAAATCCGACCCCTACACAAGGCCCGAAAGTAGAAATTCAAGACTTGACCCCTTGGGGGAGTAGCCGGAGTTCGGCGGTCATCCGATCGGTATCGAGGATGGCAATGGTGCAACGACCGGTGATCCAACCACAGCATTCACCGGGATTGACCACGAGCGTCTTCCCTTTCCTGACCACCGTTTCGTGCGTGTGGCCGTACACGATAATATCGTAGACACCGCTCCGTTCGAGGGCGTTGAGCATGTCGGGTGCGTGGATCAAAAGAATCTTCTTACCTCCAAGCTCCCCTTCCCACTTCCTCTCGTGGATCTCTCCTATCCCTTGGAACTTCTCCTTAAGAAAAAGTTTCTCACCGTCATTGTTCCCGAAGACGGCGATGAGGGGGCATTTTAATTTCTTGAACTCCTTCGCGGTGATCGGCGAGATGATGTCGCCAGCATGAAGCACTTGTTCAACCCCCTCTTTGTTGAAGAGGGCCACCGCCTTCGCGATAGCTGACATGTTCTCGTGCGAATCGGCCATCAATCCGAGTTTCATACGACGTTGCGCTTCCCCTATTCAAAGTTTTTATCCACGTCCCAACGGAATCCCTTCGGGGCGAGCCTCAGCGATGTACTATCAACCTTTCTGCAGAAATAACAAAAATCTAATTTTCTTCACTATGGCAAAATAGCACAATACATACTAAGATAATCCCTGCACTTCAGGAAAAAGGATTATACCAGCTAGGCGTTTTCTTTGGAAAACAATCCTACCCCGCACCGACTAGTCTGGTGCGGAATGTGGCAGTTTTGCGTAACTATTTGCGCTACGGTAAGATATTCATCAACCGAGCAAAGTTGATGAATAGATCAGGCTACGGGAGGTGATGCGGTGACAAAAAAAATTATCGTCGAATCGGCATGGGACGTTGCACTAAAACAGCTCGATTCCGTTGCCGCGAAGATCAATCTGGACGCCTATGTGCACGAGCGGCTGCGCCACTCCCAGCGCGAGCTCACGGTCTCCATACCCATGCGGATGGACGATGGGACACCGCGGGTCTTCACCGGCTACCGCGTCCAGCACAGTTTGATACGAGGCCCATCAAAAGGCGGCATACGCTATCACCCCGACGTTACTATCGAGGAGGTCCGTGCGCTCGCCATGTGGATGACCTGGAAATGCGCGGTGGTAAACATCCCCTATGGCGGCGCGAAGGGTGGGGTCATCTGCAACCCCAAAGAGATGTCCATGCGGGAACTCGAAAACCTCACCCGCCGATACGCCGCCGAGATCAGCATCATCATCGGCCCTACGAAGGACATCCCCGCTCCCGACGTCTACACGGACGCCCAGATCATGGCGTGGATCATGGATACCATCAGCATGACGACCGGCTGGTGCGTGACGGGCGTGGTGACGGGGAAGCCGGTCGACATCGGCGGCTCGCTCGGCCGCAAAGAGGCGACTGGGCGCGGGGTGATGGTAACCGCCATTGAAGCAATGAAGTACGTGGGGATCGACGTTCAAGGAGCGCGGGTGGCCGTCCAGGGTTTCGGCAACGCGGGGTCAATCGCGGCGATGCTCATGCACGACGCGGGAGCGAAGGTCATCGCCGTCTCCGATTCAAAGGGAGGCATCCTGAACACGAAGGGTCTAGATCCACACAGCGTGCTCGATCACAAGGCAAAAACGGGTTCCGTCGTCGGCTATGAGAACGCCGACACGATAACCAATGCGGAGCTCCTCGAACTCGAATGCGAACTCCTCATCCCGGCGGCGCTGGAAAATCAGATCACGGAACTGAATGCCCCGAAGGTAAAAGCCAGGATCATCGCCGAGGCGGCCAACGGCCCCACTACTCCGGAGGCCGACAGGATCCTCCATGACCGCGGAACCTTCGTCGTCCCCGACATCCTCGCGAACGCCGGGGGAGTGACCGTGTCGTACTTCGAGTGGGTGCAAGACCTCCAGGCGCTCTTCTGGAGCGAGAATGACATCAACGAGAAGCTGCGCACCATCATGGTCAACAGCTTCGATGCGGTGCTGAGGACCGCCGAGAAGCACAAGGTGGACATGCGCACCGCGGCGCTGATCCTTGCGGTGGGGCGCGTCGCCAGTGCGATGAAGATACGGGGGTTGTGGCCGTAAAAACAGCCAAAAGTGTAAAGCATAAAGTGTAAAGAAAATCAAAGTGGTGCTGCAATTTCTCATCAAGCCAATAAGTTACCCATACAACTATGTGCGCGTTACATAGCCGTGTTTCCGCAAAAGAGCAATGTTTCAAAAAGCTCCTTACGCAATACAAAGGGAAGCGGGGGGCGCTGATCCCGCTCCTCCAAAAGACGCAGGAGCTCTTCGGCTATCTCCCGGAAAAGGCGTTGCGGCGCATCGCGGAGAGCCGCGGCCTCTCTCTCGCCCATGTTTACGGAGTGGCGACGTTCTACGGCCGGTTCCGCCTAACGCCCGCCGGTAAAAATCTCATCACCGTCTGCCACGGCACCGCCTGCCACGTCGCAGGCGCAGAGCGGATATCCGACTCGATCGAGCGCGTGCTCGGCATCAAGACGGGCGGCACAACCCCCGACCTTCGCTTCACGCTCTGCGATGCCGCCTGCCTCGGCTGCTGCAGCCTCTCCCCCGTCGTCATGATCGATAAAACCGTGTACGGCAAGCTCACGCCGGCAAGGATTCCAGCCATTTTGAAAAAATTCCAATGAAGAAAGCCGCCGCTGCAAAATACCGCGTGATGATCGGCTTGGGCTCCTGCGGCATCGCGGCGGGGGCTAAAGTTGTCCTCGACGCATTCGCGGAGGAAACGGTAAAACGGAAGATTCCCGCTACCGTCGGCGCCACCGGCTGCCTCGGCATCTGCCATCGGGAAGTGCTGGTGGAGATCGCTTCTCCCGACGGTGGTTTTTCCCTCTACGGCGAGGTCACGCCGCAGCGCGTCCCCGAAATCGTCAGTTACCATCTCGTAAACGGTGTACCGGTGGCGAAATGGCTCGTGGCGGACAACCTCCAAACGCTGAATGCCCTCCCCTACTGTGCCATGCAGAAGAAGATCGTGCTCCGCAACTGTGGATTCATCGATCCCGAGAATATCGCCGATTACGTCGCGCGGGGCGGCTATGACGCTCTGCGATCGGTCCTCCGACATGGCTCCCCGGCCGAGGTCATCGAATGCATTTCCAAATCTGGCCTCCGCGGACGCGGTGGCGCTGGATTCCCTACCGGAACGAAGTGGAAGACGACGCGGGATGCGCTAGGCTCGGAGAAATACGTCATCTGCAACGCCGACGAGGGCGACCCCGGCGCCTTCATGGACAGGAGCGTCCTGGAGAGCGATCCACACTCAGTCATCGAGGGGATGGCGATCGCCGGCTATGCCATTGGCGCATCGAACGGAATCATCTACGTGAGGGCCGAATATCCGATCGCGGTGAAACGACTCTCCATCGCGCTGGAGCAAGCTGCGAGGAAGGGGTTCCTGGGGAAAAATGTCTGCGGCGCGAAATTCGATTTCTCGATATCGGTCATGGATGGCGCGGGGGCGTTCGTCTGCGGCGAGGAAACCGCGCTCATCAAATCGATCGAGGGCGAGCGCGGGATGCCTCGGCTCAGGCCCCCATTCCCACCTACAAAAGGCCTCTGGGGGAAACCAACCTGCGTAAATAACGTCGAGACGCTCGCGAACGTCCCATGGATCGTCAGGCACGGCGCCGGAGCATACGCAGCGATCGGGACTAAAGGCAGCAAGGGGACAAAGGTGTTCGCCCTCGCGGGAAAGATCGCCAGGGGCGGCCTGGTCGAGGTCCCGATGGGCACGACGATCCGCGAGATCGTGGAGGGGATCGGCGGTGGATCGGCGACCGGCCTTCCGCTCAAGGCCGTACAGATCGGCGGACCATCGGGCGGCTGCCTTCCAGCTCGCCTCTTCGACACGCCGATAGACTACGAGTCGCTAAAAGAGAGTGGAGCGATCATGGGTTCCGGGGGCTTGATCGTCCTCGACGAGTCAAGCTGCATGGTGGACATCGCCCGGTACTTTCTTGCCTTCACACAGAACGAATCTTGCGGCAAATGCACCTTCTGCCGCATTGGGACGAAACGGATGCTCGAGATACTGGACCGCATCACCAAAGGGAGGGGAAAAGCCGACGATCTTGACCTGATCGAGGAGCTGTCGGAGAAGGTAAAGATTGCCTCGCTTTGCGGCCTCGGCCAGACGGCGCCGAACCCCGTCCTCACAACGCTCCGTTTCTTCCGCGATGAATATATAGCCCACATAGAAGAGAAACGCTGCCCGGCGGGAAAATGCAAGGCGCTCATCGGCTATCGCGTTGATGAGGTGCGCTGCACCGGCTGCGGGGCGTGCGTGCGCATCTGCCCTGCGGGGGCGGCTGTGGGAGAGCGCGGGAAAACGCACCGAATCGATACGGTCAAATGCACCCGATGCGGGCTGTGTGTAGAGGCGTGTAAGTTTGGAGCGATCTCGGTTAAATGACAAATGACACTGGCGTATCGGCGTGAGGCGTAGGAGTGAATTGAAATATAAAACCCTAAACCCCAAATCCAAAATACAGAACTCAAAACTAACAGATTGTTATCAGTTTTGGATTTTGGGTTTGTTTAGGGTTTCGAGTTTAATCGGCAAATGACTAGAGGTTGACGCTATTCGTATGACGGGACCGATACACATCACCATAGACGGGAAACGGGTCGCAGCGCTGCTAGGAGAAACCATTCTCCATGCGGCGAGGCGGGAGGGGATACCTATCCCAACGCTCTGCCATGACGATAAGCTCGAACCCTACGCATCCTGCTGGATCTGCGCGGTGAAGGTGCGGGGAGAGAAGAGGTTGATGCCCGCCTGCGCAACCAAGGTATCGGACGGCATGGATATCACAACCCATGACGACGAGATCCTCGCCGCGCGCAAGCTCTGCATCGAGCTCCTCCTCTCCGACCATTGTGGAGAGTGCCTCCCACCCTGTCAGATCGCCTGTCCGGCAGGCTGTGACGCCCAGGGCTATCTCAACCTCATCGTCAACAAGCGCTACGACGAGGCAACCCGCCTCATCATGGAGACCGTGCCGATACCGGCTACGATAGGGAGAATATGCCCGCACCCGTGCGAGGAGGCTTGCCGACGGACCGTCGTCGACGAGCCCGCTTCCATCTGCGCCCTCAAGAGATTCGCAGCTGAACAAGCCGCGCCGCCCGTCCCGCCGCCAAATAAAAAGGCGCCGTCTGGAAAGAGGGTGGCGATCGTCGGTTCGGGTCCCGCGGGTCTCAGCGCGGCCTATTTCCTCGCGCTAAACAGTCATACTGTTACCATCTTCGAGGCGCGAGAGAAACCGGGAGGCATGCTCCGCTACGGGATCCCCGAATACCGCCTGCCGAAGACGGTGCTCGATCGGGAGATAGACTTCATCAAAAGATGCGGCGTGGATATCCAATGCGGGGCCACTATAGGCGGCGAGCGGGGGATCTCCAGATTGATCGAAGAGGGATATCTCGCCGTGCTCGTCGCCGTCGGCGCCCAGCGCAACCGGAGTATGGGCATCAAGGGTGAAGATAGCTTGGGAGTGCGGGGCGGAATAGATTTCCTTGCGGAGGTCGCTTCCGGGAAGAGGCCCGCCCTCGGCGGCACGGTCTTTGTCGTCGGCGGCGGCGACACCGCAATTGACGCCGCGCGGACGGCGCTCCGCCTCGGCGCATCGAAGGTCTCCATCATCTACCGGAGGTCGCGCGAGGAGATGCCGGCGGCGAGCGCTGAAATAGCAGCCGCCGAGGAAGAAAGTATTGAGATCAAGTATCTCACGCTGCCGCTCTCTATTGCCCGGCGAAGCGACGGCCTTGAAATCACCTGCTCACGCATGGCGCTCGGCGAACCTGACGAAAGCGGGAGAAGGAAACCTCTCCCCGTCCCAGGGAGCGAATATACACTCGCCTGCGACTCGATAATAATGGCCATCGGGCAATCGGTAGACAGCTCCGTCCTCGACGGCTCCGGTCTCACCCCAGATAACAACGGCAGAATCAGCGCCGCTGAGGAGACGTCGAGCACTGAGCGTGATAGGTTGTTCGCCTGCGGCGACTGTGTCACCGGGCCGGACATCGCGATAGAAGCCGTCGCCGCCGGCCGTAGGGCCGCCTATGCCATCGATTCCTTTCTCCGAACGGGCCGCGCAGCCGCGCTCGCAACGCCGTTCAGTCCAGCCAGCCGGAAGAATGAGGAGATTGCTGCTCGCGAATACGCCCATGAGGAAAAGATACCGAGGATTCATGCCGGCCGGCTGAGAATAAAGGATAGGATCCTCGGTTTCTCCGAGGTCGAGCAGGCGCTCACGGAGGAAGATGCCCTGAAGGAGGCTTACCGCTGTCTTGAGTGCGGCTGCGAAAAAGTGCATGATTGCGCCATCCGTGATCTCGCAAACCGGTACGGCGTGATCTCAAACCGGTTCGGTGCGCCGGGGAAACGCTGGGAGACCGACGCGAGGCATCCGTACATCGTGCGCGATCCCAACAAGTGCATAAAGTGCGCGCGCTGCATACGCGTCTGCTACGAGGTCCAAGGTATAGATGCATGGGGCTTCGTCGGGAGAGGCTTCGACATGATGCTCACCTCCCCCTTCGGCCATCCGCTCCAGGATACCGAATGCGAGTCATGCGGCCAGTGCCTCACCGCCTGCCCCACTGGCGCCCTCCGGGAAAAGGTCGCCTTACGCGGAGCTCTCCCAGGCCTCACTGCAAAAACGGAAACGACATGCGCCCACTGCGGCGTCGGCTGCCAAATCATGCTCCACACCTTCGGGAATCAACCGTTCAAGGTCACACCCCTGGCGAATGGGAACCTGTGCGAGAAAGGGAAGTTTAAATTTGAATATCTCGGCGGCAAGGACAAAATCATATTCCCGTCACTGCGAATAGGCAACCGCCTCGTGCGTACGGGATGGAGCGAGATCGCCGACAGAGTCCGCGAGGGCCTTCGTGGAATAGACCCCGGATACATCGCGGTCTTCGTATCCCCCCGTCTCACCGATCAGGAAGCATACGAAGCGCAGAAGTTGGCGCGCACGCAACTCGGGACGAACAATATTTATCCGCCCGGCGGGGAGCTTTTCTCATCCTCCATGCACAGGCGAATGGGACGGATCGTTTCACCCGGCGGCATCGAAGATATAGAGAAAAGCGACGCGATCGCACTCGTCGATCCGATCATGGCAGCGCTCAATGAGGTCGCTGCCCTGTCAGTGATCGGAGCGGTCAGGCGCGGCGCGAAACTGCTTATCGTCGGTCGCCGAAAAACAAAGCTGGATGAAATTACATGGAAAAAAATCCCGGCCGATCCCGATTGCATCGTCGACTACGCGGCAGAACTCCGCACATTCATCAAAGGGGCCAGGCGACCGGCCATTGTCTATAACAGGAGCTGCATAGGCGAGAAAACGATTTGTGCGCTGTATAATTACGCCGCGAGGCATCGCGCGATGATTGTTTCTCTCGCCACCGAAATCAACGAGCAGGGGCTTCTCGACGCGGGGGTATCGCCTTTTGTCCTGCCGGGCCAGAGGCCGATAAGCGACCGTGGAGCCAGGAAAAAGCTTAAAAAGGAGTGGAAAAGCCGCCTACCCGCATGGACAGGGATGAGTTACACGGAAGCTGTTCACGCAATGCGGCGAGGCCGGATCAAAGCTGCGCTATTCCTCGGTGACTGCCGGTCCGATGACGATGAGCTCCATAGAACTCTCCGGAAGGTGCCTTTTGTGGCAATTCAGGCGATTGCTCCCTCTCCCCTAACCCGCTTCGCACACGTTATACTTCCAGTGGCGAGCTGGGTTGAGACGTCCGGCACTTTCACCCGTTTCGATGGCAAGAAACTCACGCTGCGGAGCGCCCTGCCGCCACTCTGTGGCTTCAGCAACGTCGAGATATGGGACCGTCTATTGAGTCAGCTTTGCGGCGCTGGCCCGGACTTAAAGCAGAACCAAACTGAATAACCTTGTATCCCCAGCCACAAATCCCACCTAACAGGCTGTCGTCAATTACCCTCAGTTAATAACCGCCGATGACTCGTCCAGGAGGATTACATACGGGGTGGTCGGTGTGATATCCGAAAGCTTCCTCACCGGCGGCTTCTTGCCAGCCTGTATAAAGGCGGCATAGAAGGTGACCGTCTTCCCCTTCATACCGGCGGGGATTTTGACCTTCGGGCGTACAGTCGTTACATAGTCTTTGGTGAAGCTCTTCACATTCTTGTAGAGAGGCGTAATCCCCTTCTTGATATTGCCGTTCAGGTAGAGAGTGTAGGTCCCAGCCGGAGTGTCGACGAGAAGATAGAAGTCAAACGGCTGGGTAACATCCTCAGTCAGCGCCAAATACACCGAGAAGGTCTGACCGGCTGTCAATGTCCCCGGAAGAACGATCAGCGGCAGGACCGTTGGTGTTGGAGTCGGCGGCACAGTTGGTGTAGACGTAATTGTCGGCGTGATCGTTGGCGTCTCGGTGGGAGTTTGAGTAGGCGTCCCGCTAGGTGTCCCCGACGGAGTCGGGGTCGGCGTATCAGTAGGTGTCACCGTTGGTGTCGCCGTCTCCGTAGGTGTCGGGGTCGGGG
>CAYWRA010000039.1:2608-22178 GCA_964460305.1 uncultured bacterium | reverse complement strand
TACCGCCTTTTTCAATCCGGACTCCTCCTGACACCCCATAACTGAGGGATTACCATTTGTGCTTTGGTATTTGTCATTCTCAATATTGGGATTTCAACAGGTTATCCACAGCTTATTAAGAAACATTCCCAAATGCTTTAAAATAAAGGCGCGGAAGCAATTTGCCCCATCTCGGCTAGTTTACATAAGGTACATTATGGGAATAAGAGTAACATTCAAATGGAGCCAGCCTGGATATGGTAAATCTTGGGTTTTTGCCTCAGGCGTGACTTCGGATTATAAGTTATAGTGTTTCTTAATCAAGGCAATCTTATCGGGCTTGGGACCGCCTTTGCCTCGCAGCCAGCGATGAATTGTCATTTTGGTAACGCCGAGTTGCTTTGCCAGAGTAATGACGGTGTAGTCGATATCGGGACTCTTGAAGTATAGATACTTCCTGTGCAGCTCACTCCACTTTTCCAGTACGGGATCCATAGCAGTCGAACTGTCCCTTTTGGGATTTGGGGTTTGGGATTTCTCAACGCCTTATCTCACCACCCCGATCCTCGACGGCGGCAGATAGATGAAAATAGCCTCTCCACGGATGTCCTTAAACGGCACGAAACCCCAGAAACGGCTATCCTTGCTGTTGGCGCTGTTATCGCCCAGCACAAAGTATGAATCCGGCGGCACGGTGAATTTTTGCCCTTTCAGGCCGTACATTCCCCGGCCGGGCCCGTTCCCTCCCATTACGTTGGTATGGAAGATGTCTTTAACGATCTTCGGTTCGGTAACAAGCGCGCCGTTCACGTAAATGTCGCCGTCGCGTATTTCAAGAGTCTCGCCTGGGAGCCCTATGCAACGCTTGACAAAATCCTTATTTTGATATTCCACGTTATGGGAGCCGCAGAATGGGCATACGTGCGGCATTCTTTGTTTCAGGGTAAAATCGGCATGGCACTGGTTACAATAATAATTGAACGGGAACTTGAAGACGACGATGTCTCCCCTCTTCGGTTTCCGGAGCGCGAGTTTTTCTAAGCGCCAGGTGGGCAATTCAAATCCGTAATTCGTCCATGGAATGCCGGCCCAATCGAGCGTCTGCGGGCCGTAGATGAATTTATTCACCACGATATGGTCGCCGAAACCGTAGTTCTGCGCGCCGTGAAGCGTGGGTTCCATGGAACCGGTGGGGATCTTGAAAAGCTGTACGATGAAGGTGCGCAGAAAGACCGCCAGGATGAGGGCGAAGAAAAACGCCTCCGCATATTCCCTGACAACGGATTTTTTGGCGAAGCCGAGATATCTCTCGAAACTATGGTTCAGTTTTTCCGCGGATTTTTCAATGTCGTAGATGTTCCCGATCCGCAGCGCATCCCGGACCGCGGCCATGTCGGACTCGAGACACGCCGCGTCGCGCTCCGCCAGTTTTTTACCATGCTTTCGATAGAGCTTTTTACTGGTCTTCAGCACCAGCTTTGCATAGTTGACGATCTTCCGATTTTTCCAGAAACTCATTATTCTACCTCCCATACATTGAAAAATCCCAATGACCAAATCCCAAATCCCAATTTTGTAAAACAATTTCCTCGTTTCCTCCCCCGGAGGGGCCCCGTCGGGGCGTGTCCTCCGTGGTGAAAAAGTTGCTTCAATCCGTCTTCAGCACTTCGATAAAAGCCTTTTGGGGGATGTTGACCTTGCCGATCTGCTTCATCTTCTTCTTCCCCTCTTTCTGTTTGTCCCAGAGCTTGCGCTTCCGGGTTATGTCGCCCCCGTAGCACTTTGCCGTCACGTCCTTCTTGAGCGGCCTTACAACCTCGCTGGCTATGATCCGGTTGGCGATGGCCGCCTGGATGGCGACGCGGAAGAGTTGCTGTGGGATGACCTCTTTGAGCTTCTCCGCTAGCTGCCGGCCCCTCTGCTCGGACTTACCCCGGTGCACAAGGAACGAAAAGGCGTCCACAGGCTCCTTGTTGATGAGGATGTCCAGTTTCACGATATCCGACGCGCGGAAGCCGATATGCTCGTAGTCCATCGACCCATAGCCGCTCGTCACCGTCTTTAGGCGGTCGTAGAAGTCGATCACGACCTCGTTGAACGGTATCTCCATGGTTAGGATGACGCGGTGCTTGTCGATCGATTCGGTCCCCACGCACTCCCCTCTCCTCTCCTGGCAGAGCTTCATCATGGAGCTTATCATCTCGTTCGGTATGATGATGTACGCCCGTATCATCGGCTCCCGGATTTCCTCTATTTCCTGCGTCGGGGGCAGTCGGACGGGGTTGTCGATTTCGATGACGGTTCCGTCTTTCTTCTTGATCGAATATATGACGCTCGGCACGGTTGCCACGATCCCCACCTGATGTTCGCGCTCGAGGCGCTCCTGGATGATCTCCATGTGCAGGAGGCCGAGGAAACCGCAGCGGAAGCCGAAGCCGAGGGCGACGGAGTTTTCCGGCTCATATGTAAACGATGGATCGTTCAGCCGGAGGCGGTTCAGGGCGGACTTGAGGTTTTCATATTCAGCGGTGTTCACCGGGTAAAAGCCGCTGAACACCATGGGGTGCAATCTCTTGAAACCCGGGAGCGGCTGGGCGGCGGGCCTGCGCGCGCTCGTTATCGTATCGCCGATGCGCACGTCGGCCGAATCCTTGATATTCGCAATGACGTACCCGACTTCCCCCGCCTGGAGTGACGCGCGGGGAACGGCGCCGGGCATGAAATAACCGACCTCCTGGACTTCGAAGGTCTTCTCCGTCGCCATGAGAAGAATCTTCATGCCGGCCTCCAGGCGGCCGCTGAAGACGCGTACGTCGACAATGACGCCCCGGAAGGTATCGAAGAGAGAGTCGAAGATCAGGGCCTGGAGCTCCTCCCCTTTCGCGATTGGGGGCGGAGGAACCTTCGCCACTATTGCCTCCATCAGTTGCTCGATCCCCACCCCCGTCTTGGCGCTCACACAGATGGCGTCTTCCGAGGGCAACGCGAGCACCTCCTCGAGTTGGCGCTTGGTTTCGGCGATGTCCGCGTTCGGGAGGTCTATCTTGTTGATAACGGGAATAATCTCAAGATTATTTCTCATGCATAGGTGGCAATTCGCAACAGTTTGCGCTTCAACGCCTTGAGATGCGTCAACGACGAGCAATGCCCCTTCGCAGGCGGAGAGGCTGCGTGACACCTCGTAGCTGAAATCGACATGGCCGGGGGTGTCGATCAGGTTGAGGATATATTCATTCCCATCGCTCCCCTTGTAGTGCATGCGGACCGGATGGGCCTTGATGGTGATCCCGCGCTCCCTCTCCAAGTCCATGTCATCGAGGAACTGGTCCCGGAACTGCCGCTCGTCGATGGTGTGCGTGAGCTGTAGTAGCCTGTCGGCAAGCGTGGACTTGCCATGGTCGATATGCGCTATGATAGAAAAGTTTCTTATTTGATTCATAATATTACAGAATCCAGAATTTTGTATGCTGTCTCCCCAACTTTGTCTTCTGGCTCCTGGATTCTAGCTGCTATGAAAAAGCCCGAAACGGATTTCGGGCTCGGTTCACCCCGTCCTGCCGCGCGCATGGCTGTTCATTCGTCCGCAGCGGACTGTGCGGCTTCGCGCAGCGCCTTGGTGGCCTGAGCGACATTGCCCGCGCCGAAGATGGCAGTGCCGGCCACGATGACGTTCGCGCCCGCGTGGGCCGCCTCCGGTGCAGTCTGGATCGTTATACCACCGTCCACCTCGATATCGAACCCGTACCCTTTCGCGTCGGCGATCTTTCGCAGGTCGGTTATTTTGGGCAGCACCGAACGGATGAATTTTTGCCCTCCGAAGCCGGGGTTGACGGTCATCAGCAACACGAGGTCGGCCTCGTCAAGAATCGGCTCGATGTTCTTCAAGGGAGTCGGGGGATTGATGGACACGCCCGCCTTGATGCCCCTTGAGCGAATCGTTTGGAGTGTCCGGTTGAGATGAGGGAGCACCTCGGCATGCACCGTGAGTATGTCGGCGCCGGCGTCCGCGAACGGAGCAATGTACTTGTCCGGCTCGCTGATCATGAGATGGACGTCCAGGGGGATTGCAACCCGTTTCCGGATCGCCGCCACCACGCCGGGACCGATCGTGATATTGGGCACGAAATGCCCATCCATCACGTCCAGGTGCAGCATGTCGGCCCCCCCCGATTCGGCGGCCTGTGCCTCGTCGCCCAGCCTGCCGAAATCGGCCGCCAAGAGCGAGGGGGCGATCTTGATTTTCCGTTCGTTTCGCACTGTAGATCTCTTCATATTGAGGCTGTAATAGTAATCATGGAGTTTCTATTGAAACTTCTTGTGGTAAAATCCGTGTAAATCTGTGAAATCCGTGGATATAGCTTTGTTTCTTAGAATCCATCCGAAGCAAATTAGAAATGCAACTCTTCCCGCAGCCGCCGCTCACCATCGGGCAGGGGCCCTATGACCGCCATGGCGAGCGTGCGGTCGTTGAAGATATCAGCCGCCACCCTCTGAACATCCTCGACGCTTACGTCCATAATCTTAGACAATATCTCCTCCTTTGTCAAAATCCGCCCCGAGCAGAGCAGGCTCTCTCCGATATGCATCATCTGCGGGGTTGTCTTTTCCATTGCCATCGAGAGCTGCCCGATCCAATACTCCCGTGCGCGCTCCAACTCCCTCTTCCGAATGCCCCCGTTGAGGACCACGGAGAGCTCCCGCATGATCAAGGAGAGGGCCTTGATGAATTTTTTGCTGTCCACGCCGGCGTAGACGGAAAAAGCCCCCGAGTCTTTGTAGTGTGCGACTGACGAATGTATCGAGTACGCCAGGCCATGCTTTTCCCGTATATTCTGAAAAAGTCTCGAGCTCATGTTCTCCCCCATCGCGATGCTAAGGAGATGGAGGGCGTACCTGTCCGAATGCTCGCGGTGGTATCCCCGCACACCCACACAGAGATGGGTCTGCTCAGTCTCTTTTTTGTGCAATAAGAGGCGGGGCTTCCTTGGGGCATCGGGAACGGGGATGCACCTCGGCGTTCGCGAGGGGTTGCTCCGCCCCGGGAGGAGTTTCTCCATGACATTTAGCAATTCGGTGTGACGGACGCGGCCCGCTACGGCGAATACCGCGTTATCCAGCGTATAGTATCGCCTCTGGTAGTCGCGCAATGAGTCGCGGGAGAGCGCGCTGACGGTCGAGGAGGTCCCAACCAACGGACGCCCGAGCGGATGGTTGGGCCACATCGCTTCGCTGAATAGATCCAGGACGTGGTGCTGGGGTGTATCGCGGTAGAGGTTGATCTCCTCGACGATCACCGTCCTTTCCTTCCGCACGTCCTTCTCCTGCATTGCCGGGCGCAGGAACATGTCGAAGAGGACGTCGGCGGCTAGCCGGAGATGGGCGTGCGGGACCTTGGCGATGTAGCAGGTGTACTCCTCGCTCGTGAAACCGTTGAGCGATCCGCCCACGCTCTCTATCGCCTGGGAGATCTGGATCGCCGAACGCCTGGGCGTGCCCTTGAAGAGAATGTGCTCGAGAAAATGGGAGATGCCGCCGAGCTGCTTCTTCTCATGGCGCCCGCCGATCCCAACCCACAACCCGAGGGCGACCGACTCCATCGATGGCATCTCATGGCTGGATACCTTGAGTTTGTTATCGAGAACCGTTGTCGTATACATGCTGGTTTTTTCCTATCTGGGGTATCGGTATCTTACTCTGAAATGTCGAATATCGGATAAAAACGACCCCTACTTCGGAGGAGAGTGCCTGGAACGTCACAATTGTTCGCGCCTCAATGAGGTTTTGCCATTTGGTATTTTGGCTTTCAATTAGCCCCCTCGCCGTCACGCCCTACGCCGATGGGTGGCTATCCAGGTATGATTGAAGAATGAGCTGGGCTGCGACCTCGTCGATGCGTCCCGCCCGCTCCTTCCTGGACATACCGGCGGACCGCATCAGCCTGTCTCCTTCCGCGGTGGTCAACCTCTCGTCCCAGAGTATGACGGGGATAGTGAGGGCGCATTTGAGCTTGTCGGCAAATCCCTCCACACTCGTCGCGCTCTTGCCCTTAGAGCCATCCATGCTGAGGGGAAGCCCCACAATGACCATGCCGACCCCGTCCCGAACGGCGATGTCGCGGAGACGGGTTAGCGTCTCATCGATCGCTTTCCGATCGATGGTGCCAGCGCGCTGAGCGGTGATCCCCAGGGGATCGCTCATCGCCATTCCGATTCGCTTCTCCCCCACGTCCAGGGCAAGCAGCCGCATCTTCCGTCTCCTTCCCCCTATGGGGGATGTGCGCAATTAGGCTAGAATCCAGAATTTTGAATGTTGTCTCCCGAACTTTATCTTCCGGCTTCCGGCTCCTGGATTCTATTCGCATCCGCTCTATATTACAAATGCTGCCTGAAGAGGTCGCTGACCGACTTGCCCTCGTGAATTCTCTTTATTGCCTCGCCGAACAACTGGGCGACCGAGAGCACCGTAACCTTGGGGATTTTCTTCTCCCCCTCCACGGGAAGAGAGTTCGTCACGACGATCTTCTTATAGGGTGAATTCTGGAGCTTCTGCGGGGCTTCACCGCAGAGGACGGCGTGCACGGCCCCGGCGTAGATCTCCTTCGCCCCATGTTCTAGGAGCGCGTGGGCGGTTTCTATCATCGACCCTCCAGTGGCGATTTCATCGTCAAACACGATTGCATTCTTGTCTTTCACGTCGCCGATGATGTGGAAGATTTCCACCGTGTCGTTGAGCGGGTCGCGGCGCTTGTCGAGAATCGCCATCGGGAGCCCGAGTGTCAGGGCGTACTTCTCCGCGCGTTTTGCGCTCCCCGCATCGGGCGCGACGACGATGAAATCTTTAAGCCCGTTTTTCGAGAAATAGTCGCACAGGATGGGAGACGCGAGCAGTTGATCCACGGGAATTCTAAAAAACCCCTGGATCTGCTCGGAGTGGAGGTTCATGGTGAGCACGCGGTCGGCGCCGGCGGTCTCCAACAGGTCGGCGACGAGCCGGGCGGTGATGGAGATTCTGGGCTGATCCTTCTTGTCGGAACGCGCGTACGGATAGTATGGAAGCACCGCCGTCACGCGGCTCGCGGAGGCGTGCTTGAGGGTGTCGATCATGATGAGCAGTTCCATGAGGTAATCGTTCACGGGGATGGCGCTCGTCTGGACGACGAACACGTCCTTACCCCGGACGTTCTCTTCGATGCGGACGAACGAGTTGTCGTTTTTGAATTTGTGTATGATGCATTTGCCCATCTCAATTCCGAGGTAGTCGCAGATCCCGTGACTGAGTTCGGGATTTGAACGGCCGCAGAATATCTTCATACCAATCCCCTTTCTATAAATGACAAATGACAAAATTCAAATGACAAAACACCGGTGTCATTTGACATTTGGTATTTGTCATTTGAGCATCTCTTCTCTAGGTATATCGACGCCACTCCCTTTTAGATCTAAGCTCTTTGATGATCTTCTTGATATCCTGTAGGGAGTTCCGGTGGGATACAAGGACTGCATCAGGTGTTTTAACGACAATGATGTCTTTAAGACCCAGGCAACCCACAATGCCCTCATCCGCGATTATTATACACCGTTTCGTATCAAGCGCTACACTTTCCCCCACTATCACGTTTTGGTTCCTGTCCGCGGGTTTATGCCGTTCGAGCGCTAACCAGGAGCCGACGTCATCCCAATCGAAGTCGGACTGCGCGACGATCGCATTGTCGGCCTTCTCCATGACGCCGTAATCGATGGACACCTTCTTCAGGCCGCCGTAGACGCTCCGGACGACCCGTTCTCTCGCCCGGAAGGCCGGCGCCTTCCGTATCCTTTCATATCCGCGGTAGAGGTCGGGCATCCGTTCCTTGAGAGCTTCGGCGATGACGGACGCCTTCCATACAAACATTCCGCTATTCCAGAAGTAGCGCCCGCTCCTGAGATAACGCTTGGCCGTCGCCTCATCGGGTTTCTCGGCGAATGCGGCGACGGTCGAGAACCGCGTCTTCAGGCCGCAACCGAGCGCATGCCCCTTACGTATGTAGCCATATCCCGTGGCGGGGCTGGTGGGCTTGATGCCGAGGGTGACGAGGCATTCGTGCTCCCATGCCACCCGGCAGGCGTCACGGAGGTTGTCCGCGAGGGCCTTCACATTCTTGATAACGTGATCCGCCGGCAGCGCCACCATGATGCCGTCCGGGTCTTTTTCCATGACGATGGCGGCGCCGAGCGCGATGCAGGCGGCGGTGTCCCGGCCGAACGGCTCGGCGACGATCGCGGACGGCGGGACCCCTTTTAGCTGCTTTCTGATCAGCGGGGCCTGCACCCTGTTGGTGATCACGATGATCCGCTCGCGGGGCACGAGAGAGGAAATCCGGTCCACGGTTTCCTGGATCATGGTGCGTCTCCCGAAGATTTTGTGCAGTTGCTTCGGGTATGCCTGGCGGCTCTTGGGCCAGAACCTCTCCCCTCCCCCACCCGCCATGATCAGGGCGTAGACATGGTTTTTTATTTGTGAAAAGTGCATAGTACAGAACCCTACCAGCTTGTAACCGCTCCGGTAATTCTCACCACGGAGACACAGAGAGCACGGAGAAATTCACAGAGAAATAGTTATTGGACGCAGATGAACGCAGACAAGCGCTGATTGTAATTAACTTTTTTACGGTCAGGGTGAACTGCATGTTGAACCTGTGCTTCTGACGAGAAACATAAGGATCATTACGTAGCCAACAGCCACAGACATCAACTTCAAGATAAAAAACGTCATTTGAGGCCAGTTAATCCAGCGAGGCGCCTGCAAGACAGGATCATCGCCTGGCTTAGATAACCTATTTTCACGGTAGCGATGGAATGTACCCCAACAAACCGTAGCCACCACGTATTGAAACAAGTCAAACGCCAAAGCGGCGCAAAAAAACAGCGCTGGTTTTACCAGCGCGGGCGGAATAGCTAATCCGGAGGGGGATTCAATTCGAAATACCCACACAACTGCAATCCCTGCGAACGAAAGCTGCCGCCCCAGCTCGCTTGCTTTACTAGAAAATAAGTCGTATGCAGCTCTAACGTCGCTAAGTTTCAATCGGAGCTACTTTCCACCTTTAACTCCGGTACTACTGAGTCCGCTTTTTACTCCCGTGCTACCAGTTCCATCCGCAGGCTTTCCTCCGCCACCTGAACCACCTTTGCCTTTACTCGTTCCCTTTGCCATTTTAGCACCCTCAGTTCAATAACCCTTGTTGATTATAACATACTTTCAGCTTGACATTTCAAAGTCGACGCAAAGAATCGGCTGTTTATCTATCTGCGGCAATCTGCGGCCAATTTTAATGTCTTTTATCTCCGTGTCCTCCGTGCCTCCGTGGTGAAACTTTTATTTCAACGGCGCGGTGAGCTGCGCGACTTTTCTCCCCATCCGTTTGACGAGATCGGGTTTCGCGCCGCAGAGTTCTATCTCTTTTACGAGCGCGCTCCCCACCACCACCGCGTCGGCCAACTTCGCCACCGCCTTTACGTGCGCCGCGGTCGAAATCCCGAAACCCACGGCGAGGGGGATGTCGGTCAGGCTCCTGATGAGGCGTACGCGGCGCGTGAGCTCCTGGTTGAGGTGCTCGCGAGCTCCCGTAACACCCGTTCTCGACACGTAGTAGATGAACCCGCGCGCGTGACGTGCGATGCGTTTCACGCGCTCAGGCAACGTCGTGGGGGCGATTAGGAAAATGGTATCAATCCCGCAGCGGATGAACTCCGCTTCATAGCGCAACGACTCTTCCGGCGGAAGATCGAGGCTCAATATCCCGTCCACCCCCGCGCGCGATGCGTCCCGTGCGAATTTCTTGAAGCCGTAATTCAGCACGGGATTGAGGTACGTGAAGATGATGATTGGAATCTCCGATTTCTTCCTGATCTGCGTGACGATATCCAGGACGCCTTTTAAATCCATGCCATGCGCGAGGGCGCGTTCGGCCGACCTCTGGTTCACCACCCCATCGGCGAGAGGATCGGAGAACGGCACCCCCAGCTCGATGAAGTCTGCCCCGCGCTTCTCCATTTCTAGCACGAGGGGGACGGTCAGGTCCGGCCGCGGGTCTCCGGCTGTGATATACGCGATAAAACCGGTCCGGCGTGCCCCAGCAAGCTCCCTGAATTTGGCGTCAATTCGATTGTTCATTTGGGTTAGAATCCAGAATGCATAAGATAGAGCAGTATTCTGGATTCTGGTTCCTGGATTCTGACTTCTATTTTTTCAAAAATCTCTCTATGATCCCGACGTCCTTATCGCCCCTACCAGAGACGTTGATGATGACGATTTCGTTTTTCTTCATTTTAGGTACGATCTCTCTGGCGTACGCAATCGCGTGCGAAGACTCAAGCGCCGGTATTATTCCCTCCATTTCACTCAGGAGCCTGAAACCCTCGACGGCCTTTTTGTCGGAGACGTGCACGTAGCTAACACGGCCGGTATCGTGCAGGTAGCTATGCTCGGGTCCCACCCCCGCGTAGTCGAGCCCCGCCGATATCGAATGGGTGGTTTTGATCTGACCGGCCTTGTCTTGTAGCACATAGCTGAAACTCCCCTGGAAAACGCCCGGGCGCCCTCCGCTGAAGCGCGAGGCGTGCCGTCCGCTCGCGATGCCGAGCCCGCCCGCCTCGACGCCGTACATGCGCACTTTACGATAGGGGATGAAATCGTAAAAGAACCCTATTGCGTTGCTCCCGCCTCCGACACAGGCGATGAGACAGTCGGGCAGACGGCCCTCGACTGCCATGATCTGGCGCTTCGTTTCTTTCCCGATGACCCGTTGGAATTCTCTTACGATCAGCGGGTAGGGATGCGCGCCGGCGACGGAGCCCAGCACGTAATGGGTATTCTCCACGTTGGTGACCCAATCGCGCATAGCCTCGTCGATGGCATCCTTGAGCGTCCGGCTCCCGCTCGTCACCGGAACGACCTTCGCCCCCAGGAGCTCCATGCGGAACACGTTGAGCGCCTGTCTTTTGATGTCGTCCTCCCCCATGTAAATGGTGCACGGCATCCCGAATTTGGCCGCAACGGTGGCGGTGGCTACGCCATGCTGGCCGGCGCCGGTTTCGGCGATGATCCTCGTCTTCCCCATCCTGCGGGCGAGCAGGATCTGGCCGAGGCAATTGTTGATCTTATGGGCGCCTGTAAACGCGAGGTCCTCGCGCTTGAGGTAGATCCTGGCCCCTTTAAGGAAATGCGTCAACGCCGGTGCGAACGTGAGGGGGGTTGGACGCCCGGCATAGTCGTGCAGATAACATCGCAGCTCGGCCCGGAATTTGCCGTCCTTCCGAGCGCTCCTGAACTCGCGCTCGAGATCCAGCAGGGCCGTCACCAGCGTCTCCGGCACGAACCGCCCGCCGAAACTGCCGAAGTATCCCTTTGTATCAGGCATTGTATTCATAAGAATCCACTCAAAGACGGATTGTCATTTGTAATTCATTTGTCATTTGGTATTTGTCATTTCTACCGACTTCGCTATCCGGATGAACTCGGCCATGCGCGCGTGGTCCTTGCGGCCGGGCTCGGATTCGACCGAGCTACTCGCGTCGACCGCATACGGCATCGCGATCCGTATGGCCTGGGCGACGTTCCCGCAGTTCAATCCCCCGGAAAGGATGATCGTCCTCCCCGGAGATCGCGCCATGCCGGCAAGTTCCCACGGGAAGATGATACCTGTCCCTCCCCGTCTCCCCTCCAGGTGGCTGTCGAGCAAGAACGCGAGCACGCGGTAGCGATCGAGGCCTCGAAGGCTGTCCGCATCCTTGACCCGCACCGCCTTGATCGCGCGTTCGGCAAACTCGTTGCAGGTTTCCGGCGGCTCTTCCCCATGAAACTGTATATAGTCCAGCCCGCAAAGGGAAACAATCTCTCTCACGCGCGCGGGATCCTCATCCACAAATACGCCCACGGAGGACACGAAGGGCGGCAGCCCCCCGACTATCTCGCGGGCGCGTTCGGGAGCGATCCGGCGCGGGCTCGGCGCGAATACGAAACCGATCGCATCGGCCCCTGCCCGCACAGCGGCTTGCGCATCCTCAACGCTGGTGATGCCGCATATTTTGACCTTAACCATGTGCCTGCCCGACGCCGCTTCTCAAGTCCGCCAATGCCTTCCCGGGGTCTTCATGCTTAAGCAAGCTCTCTCCGATGAGCGCCGCGCCCACGCCGGCCTTAAAGAGCATGTCGAGATCGCACGCGTTTTTAATGCCGCTCTCGCTGACGATAAGACGGTCCGCCGGCAGCAGTTTCTTGATCGCAATCGTCCGCGCGACGTCGATCATTCCGCTCCTCAAGTCGCGGTTATTGATCCCGAGTATCCGTGCGCCCGAGGCTTTCGCCTTCTCGACGTCTTCTTCGCCATAGATTTCGACGAGCGGCGAAATCCGCAACGTATAGCATAATTCCACCATCCTTACAAGCTCCTCGCGAGTGAGGATTCGCGCGATCAACAATACCGCATCGGCCCCCGCCGCCGCCGATTCATACAGTTGATAATCATCGATGATGAAGTCCTTTCTGAGCACGGGGATGGAGACGGCATCCCTCACGGCAGCGAGGTGGTCGAGGCTGCCCTGAAAGTAATGCTCCTCCGTGAGCACCGAGATCGCCGCAGCGCCGGCCATCTCATACCCGGTCGCGATCTCCACGGGATCGTATTCGGGACGGAGAACGCCGGCGGTGGGCGAGGCCTTTTTGAGCTCGGCGATGATGGCGACCCGTTCCCTCTCCAGGGCGGCGGAAAAATCCCTCGGCGCGTTTCTTGCCGCCCGCTCGACGAGCGCGCGTTCCGGGATGCGCTCCTTAAGGGAAGCGAGGTCATCCCGTTTCGCTTGCACGATAAGATCCAGGATGTCGCGCGGCGGCCTAGAAGAGTCCAAGGAACGCTTTCCCCTCATGTTTCTTTTTATCGCGGCCCAATCCTTTGTCGATGGTGATCTGGGGCGCCGGCTCGAATTTCATCACGCCTGTCTCGGTATATATGAAAATCTTCTGTTTTGCGCGGTATATAGTGCTGCCTTCCTGGACGCGCGGCTCGCCGCTTGCCGTGATCATGCGCCTGGGCTCTTCATAATAAAGTTTCTTGCACCATATCTTTTTGTGCGCGGCGGTCGCCTCGACGTCGCCCTCGGCATCAAGGGCCGAGAACGTCTGGTTGGAGAGGTACACCTTTACCGCGCCCCGGCAGGTGATATCGACATCGCCGTGCTTCGCCTCAATCTTCCCGCTGGCAGAGATGTTGCCCGTCCCATCGCTTGCCAGCGTGGTGGCGTTAAGCACCATCTGGCTCTGGTCGGGAGCGGAAATCTTCATTTCCCCCGCGCCACATACGGTCGAGTGCGCAATCATCAGCGCCGGAATTATCATCAACGATTTCATGATTAAGAACCTCCCGAATATCCCCCTCAGTCGTGCCCTCTGTTCCCCGTGCACAAAATGTACTAATTAATTGCTTTGACGTCAATTAGATTGCTGGGGCCGAAACCAAACCACAGAGCACACTGGGAAGACACAGAGTGCACTGAGAAATGAACCGCAGCTAATTTTAGCCGCGGATAAACGCGCCCCAACGGGGCCCCTTCGGGGTGTGTACCTCTCTGTGACATCTGTGGTTAAGCATTTTACTGGTTATAAAACAGCGACACGCAATGCTCGCCGTAGCAGGGGGCGTTGCATATTTCCCGGGATGAACGTTCCAGGTTTTTCAGTATTGCCTCACCCGGCGTTTTGAACAGGCCCCCCGCTTTCAAATCGCGTCGATGGAAGCACGGATATACCGCTCCGTCGCAATCGAGCACGATCGCCTGCGAACCCATAGTGCAGTGTCGCGGCCTTGTGTCCACACCCCGTCCGTAGAGGCTGAGCACATAATCAACGTAATCGTTTGTGCATTCCCCGGAGCCCCACTCCCGCAGGAGCCGGTCCACGACAATCCATTGTTCTGCGTTCAGATTGCGCGGCGATAGGCGGCCGAACTGATCGGAATCCTCTGGAATGTATGCGGGCTGGAAAATAGTCCCCACTCCCATCCTGCGCGCCCAGTCGTAAAGCGTCTTCAGTTCCCCCGCATTGTTTTTATTGAAGACAATGGCCGCGGTCACGCGAAGACCTGGGGATTGCCGTAATCCTGCGGCCGCCTGTTCGAGCCGGTTCGCATCGAGCATTGAATTGATCGAGATCGAAAGCCCCTCGACGCCGCACGCCAGAATGCCATGGGCGGTCCGGTCATCCAAAAAATCTCCGTTGGTCAGGATGAGCCTTTCCATGCGAAGATCGCCCGCCCTTCTAACAAGCGACATGGTCTCTCGCCGCAGCAACGGTTCTCCGCCGGTGACAATGAGTTGCTTCACGCCCATGGCCGCAAGTCGATCGAGCGAGTCTAAAAGCGCTCGCTCGTCCATCTCAGCGACGGGATAGCTGAGATACCGCGTGGAATAAAAACAGAATGGGCAACTTCTCGAACATCGGTTGGTGACGATGAAAAAAGCTGTGTCCATCGAAAAAATCCCAAATCCCCCGCCAAAGGCGCCCGCGCCATAGGCGGATCCGCCTCAGGTGGACAAACCCCAAATCCCGGTATTGAGAATGGCAAATACCAAAGCACAAATGAAAAAACATCCTTGTGTTTTGTCATTTGGTATTTGTCATTTGGCATTGATCATCTTTTTCTCTTTGTAAAATCACTGCTCTTTTTCTCTCCGCTCAAATTTCAGCCCCCTGACTATATCCAGGCACGCTTCGGCCTTGTTCAGCGTGTACAGATGGACGCCGGGAGCTCCTTCATCGATGAGCCCCTGGGCCTGGCTCCTCGCATACGCAACCCCTATCGCCGTCACCGCGTCCCCCCCCCCTTCTTTCTGCGCGGTATGGAGCCTATCCAGATACGCGGCGGGGATGCTTGCACCACAGAGCGAAATGATGCGGGTGACGTTTGACAGATTGATGATGGGCATTATGCCGGGAACGATCGGCTTGGCGATGCCGATGGCCCTCGCGCGCCGCACGAAGTTCCGGTACGCGCCGTTGTCGAAAAAGAGCTGTGTAATGGCGAAATCCGCCCCCAGATCGAGCTTTTGTTTTAAGTAGCGCAGATCGCCATCAAAACTGGCGGCCTCCGGATGCCCCTCCGGATAGGCGGCGACGCCGATCCCCAAGCCTGGGAAATGGGCCCGGATATGAGACACCAGCTCCGCGGCACACGCAAAGTCGTGGCACGTGGGGTCAAAGGCGGGTTCGCCCTGGGGCAGGTCCCCTCTCAGCGCGAGCACGTTATCCACACCGGCTTTAACGAGATCTTCCAGGTAGGAATCGATCTCTTTGATGGACGTATTGACACAGGTCAGGTGGGCCATCGTTTCAAGGCCTAACTCTTTTTTGAGCCTGGACACGATCTCCAGCGTGTATTCCTTGGTGCTGCCCATGGCCCCGTACGTGACTGACACAAAGAGGGGGTCGACGGCCATCACCTTCTCAACCGCATGGAAAAAGCCGGGCCACTTCGTGTGATCCTTCGGCGGGAAAAACTCAAGGGAAACAAACGGCGTATGATTTTTCAGCAAGTCGGCAATTCGCAAGAGGCAGTCCCATTAGACGAAATCCCAAATCTCGATATTAAAATGTGAAACCACACCCCTAATGGCACCCTTGGGGGTGTGCACAGAGATGCGACACAGAGCACCTTCACCACGAAGAAAAACAATTTTTTCACAAAGAGCAAAAGAGAGAGCAGAAACAAAAACAAGCGCAAGTAACCCTCCCCCTCCGAAGGGGGAGGGATGGGTGGGGGTGATCACCACCCCATAAATGTCCCCTTATTCTCTTTTACTTTTTGTGAGAATCCGGTCTCTTTCCCGAAGGGACCCCTTCGGGGCGTGTCTTCCTTCTTGGGGCGTGGTTGCTATCCTTTAGCCCGCCGGTCAGGATGCGCCGTCGATCTGGCGTATTCTTCTCCTATGGCGCCCACCCTTGAATCCGGTGGTGAGCCATGCGTCGACGATTTTCAGGGCGGTTGCAACCGGGATCGTCCTCGTCCCTAGTGAGATCATGTTCGCGTCATTGTGCTCCCTGGCGAGCCGCGCGGTTTTGAGGTTCCAGCACAGCGCGCAACGTATCCCTTTCACCCTGTTTGCCACAATGGCTTCGCCGTTACCGGAACCGCCGAGAACGATGCCGCGATCGCAATCACCCCTCGCCACGGCTTCCCCCCTAGGCCTGACGATACCGGGATAATCGACGGGTTTGTCCGAATACGTACCGAAGTCGAGGACCGCGTACCCCTTCCGGATTAGATGCTTCTTGATGCGTTCCTTATAACGAAACCCGGCATGGTCTGCCCCGAGGGCGATTTTCATGGCAACCCGTGTGGAAATCCCAGATCCCAAACCCCGGCTTAATAGTTTTCCGCCAGCAGTTCGTAGTAGGCCCTCGGGTGGTGGCAGGCGGGGCACTGTTCCGGCGCCTCGGCGCCCTCGATGACGTAGCCGCAGTTCGTGCAGTGCCATTTGACCGGGGCCTTTTTGGCGAATACCTCGCCTTTCACGATGTTATCGATCAGCTTCCGGTACCGCGATTCATGGAAGCGTTCCACCTTCGCGACCTGCTCGAACGACTGCGCCACCTCGGGATACCCCTCCTCCGCTGCGATCTTCGCAAAATCGGCGTAGAGCGTCGTCCACTCCAGATTCTCGCCGGCTGCGGCCGCTTCGAGGTTGCTCTTCGTCTCCCGGATCATCCCCGCCGGGTAGGTGGCGGTGATTTCCACGTCCCCGCCCTGGAGGTGATTGAAGAATACCTTCGCATGCTCTTTTTCGTTATCGGCGGTTTCGAGGAAAATCTTGGAAATCTGTTCGTACCCTTCCTTTTTCGCGACGCTGGCAAAATAGGTATATCTGTTCCTGGCCTGCGACTCGCCCGCAAACGCGGCCAGGAGATTTTTCTCCGTTTTGCTCCCCATTAGCTTTTTCATCCTCGGCCCTCCCCTTTTTGTTGTAGGCGCTTATTTTAAAGGAAAAATGAGGCGATTCCAAGAAAAACCACACCCCAAGGGGGCCCCTTCGGGGGAGGACAAAGAGAAGACAGAGAGGAATAACCCTCAGGGTCAAACCTCATCTATTGACAGAGTCATCTCCGATCACGTTCGAGCGATAACGATTCCAAGAAAAACCACAGAGGGCACAGAGAAGGCACTGAGAACACTGAGGGAACGAGACAGTTGTTTTACAAAGAGTAAAAGAGAGGAAAGAGTAGCGCATGAACTTGGAACGTTACTCATGTAGGGGCGTGATTCATCACACCCGCCCAATGCGCATGCTGTGCGGAGAGAATTATTCTATCAGCAAATTACGGGCCGGCGGGCTTGATAAATCCCTGCCCGCCAGATGGCAGGCGGGAAGCCCCTACACAAACTGTCCTATCTCCAGTTTTCTCTGGCAGACTGGGAATTATCCGGGTGCGATGCGGAGTGCTTCTCCCTCTGCGCGGGATCGCAATGACAGCAGTTCTCTCTTTTACTCTTTGTAAAAAGTTTCTTCTCCGTGCGCTTCGTGTCCTTCGTGGTTAAAAACTATGGGAGTATAACCTCTCGTCCTCTTTCGCTCTTTGTGAATTGTTTCTCTGTGCCCTCCCCCCAAGGGGCCCCTTCAAAATTATATCTCAGTGTCCTCAGCGGTTTCGTTTCTCTGTGCCCTCTGTGGTTTCACGTAGACACTGTTTCACAACAAATCCAGGAGCTCAACTGGTTTGTCAATCAGCGTCTGTGCGCCGGATGCTTGCAATTCATCCGCGGTGCGATATCCCCACAGGGCGCCCACCGCATACATGCGGGCCGCTCGGGCCATGCGCATGTCGATTTCCGTATCCCCGCAGTAGATGAACCGCTCTGGGAAGATTCCCATATCGGACGCGATTTCGAGCGCCGCCTTGGGATCGGGTTTGAGCGGTGTGGAAGGGCGTGAGCCGACCACCGCGTCGAATTTCCAAGCAGAAAGCAGGGACGAGACGATTGACTTCGTGGGGCCATCGGGCTTATTGGAGAGCACCGACATGTGTACTTCACGTGCGTTCAGCGCGTCCAATAGTTCGGAGATGCCCGGATAGAGCCTTGTGTTTTTGGTTGCCTTCATCTCGTACGCCTCGATCATGGCCGAGACGCATTGAGTTACCGTCGCATCGTCCCGGTGATTTTGCGGAAGGGCCCTGCGGACCAGAGTATCAATCCCCTCCCCTACGAAATACTTGTATGCGTCCCTCCCGTGGCCGCGGAAGCCGAAACGGTCGAGGACGGAGTTCATCGAATTGCTGATGTCATTGATGGTGTCAAGGAGCGTGCCGTCGAGATCGAAGAGCACCGCGCGATACTTCATTGAGCGCCCCTTCCCGTGGGATGGTATCGCCTAACCTCGTCCAGTGATTTCCTGTTTTTGCTCCCCTCCTTCTGCCCGGCGGGATACCCCATGCTGATGGCTATGTCTATCTTCGCCGATCGCGGGAGCCCCAGAAACCGCTTCAAGCGCTTCTCGTTAAACCAGCCGATCCAACAGGTCCCCAGCCCCTCCTCGGCCGCCTGGAGGACGAGATGCTCGCACGCGATCCCGACGTCGATCAGGCTATACCGCGTGCCGCGAAGGTAGCCCCCGAGAGTGGCCGAGTACCTCGAACGCTCGGTGATCACCACAATGAGGGCGGCGGCGTTTTTTGCGAAGGAGTTCATGGAGTAGATCCCCGAAAATGCCAGATCCGCGCACTTCTCAATCGCCTCCCTGTCGTCGATGACAATAAAGGTCCATGGCTGCGAGTTGCAAGCCGACGGCGCGAGCCGCGCCGCCTCGATACACCGGTCTATCTTTTCCCTCGGCACGGGGGTCGGGGCGTAGCTCCGTACGCTGTGCCGCTTCTGTGCGAGCTCAAGAAATCTCATCTGGAACTCCATACGTCGCTCCGCTCCATTGCAAATTTTAAATTGTGAATTGCAAAATTACGATTCGACCCCACCCGCTGTAAATTTAAAATTTCAAATTTACAATCTGCAATTTACAATTCGGCGCCGAAGGCGCCGCCATACGCGCATCAGCGGTTTCCCTCACGATAGAACAACATAGTTCAACGTGCGCCGTCTGGGGAAACATATCAAAGATTGCAACCGTGTCAAGGCGCCAAGGGCTGTTTGCACAGAGGCGCTTCATGTCCCTTGCGAATGTCGCCGGATTGCAGGAGATGTAAAATATCTTTTCGATATTACGATCCGCTTCCCTTAAGGCTTCGATAACCCCCTTCTCCACTCCCGTACGGGGAGGATCGAGCAACACGATGCTCCGTGGGAGGATATGATGCCTGTATATATCCCGGAGGGAATCTTCCACCCGTCCGGCAATAAAGCTGAATTTCTTATCGCCGTATGGGGCGCTATCGGCCTTTGCGTACGCGATGGCGCGCGCATCGCAGTCTATCCCGACTATGCGAGAGAAAGGTTCCCCGAGGAGCGCCGAGAATACGCCGACGCCACAGTAGAGATCGAAAAGGGTCCCCTGGCAACCGCCGGCCTGAATCCATCCCCGCAGTTTTTCTACGAGCAGCGATATCTCTGCGGGCG
>CAYWRA010000039.1:0-2598 GCA_964460305.1 uncultured bacterium | reverse complement strand
GCCGCGACGGCCCCGTTCACTTGAAAAAACGACGTCGGCGGAACCGTGAAACGCGTACCGCACAAAACCTCTACAACGTCGGCCGTATTTCCCCGGCCGGTGGACACCACGACGTTGCCGTCGGCGCCTGCGTGCAAAATGACTTCACGGGTGCGGTCTTCGGACACACCCGGTATTTTACGGGTCGACAAGACCTCATTGATGGCCTGCTTGGCGAGGAGACAGCGTGATATCGCGATGAGAGTTCTCCCGTCCCTGCAATAGTAACCATACTGCACGGGGCTCACGGGGAGCCGGTGCAGACGGATGGCGTTTCTGTAGCCGTAGGGGTTGGGAGAAGGCACACTGTCGGAGAGAGAATACTTGCTTAAACCCCCTATCCTCTTAAGAAGCTCGATCGCCTGTCTCGTTTTCCACTCCACCTGAGCATCGTAACGGAGATGCTGGAGTTGGCAGCCGCCGCACTGCCCGTAGTAACGGCAGGGGGGAACCACTCTTTCTACGGATGGTTCGTATATTTTTAACGCGCGCGCGTGAGCGAAGTTTTTGCTCGTCTTTGTGATCTCGGCCAGCACCCTCTCTCCGGGCAGGGCATCCTCAACAAAGAGCGCCATCCCATCGACACGGGCGACGCCCGCTCCCCCGAACGCGAGGCTTTCGATGGCGCACTCAATGCGTTGACCGGGGCCTATTGAAGGTCGGGGTGTTTGCACGTCACGTCACGAAAAAGCCCTTTTCACGGAGTCTCTCGTTAGGAGGGCTATAAAGAGCAGCGATATGAGCGCAAAGACGTACGTGGGGATCATTCTCAACGTTCCTATGGCCATCACATCGTCGGAGGGCAGCCTGCGGGACTGGACGTAAAAGAATATCGCCCCCATGACGCCGATGAGATATTCGACGCTGAATACCGCGATGGTGATTTTTCTGGCCCAGAGCCTCAACTTCAACATGCCACAGCCTCCGACGATCTTGGCAACCGGCAACACCAGCGAGAAGGCGACGAAGACCATCAGGAGCGGCATGTCAGCCGGCGGTTTCATGCCCCCGAGGATCGCGCGGACGAGGAACGCGATTTTTAGGATATAGTCGAACGCAGGCAGCGCGCCCAGGACGATGGTTACGATACTGATCGTTTTGATAAGCGACCATATTCTCACGTCAACCGCGGAGCCGGCATCCCCGGCCGATGCGGCGTCTATTTTTTTCAATTCCAACGGCGCTGCCATCTGTTGCCTCCTTTATTTAAATCCCAAATCCCAAATCCCAAATAAATGACAAATACCAAATGACAAATGAATCATAAATGACCCAATGACAAAACCTCATTGTGTTTTGACATTTGTCATTTGACATTTGTCATTAGCCGTCTCAGCGGTTTGCCGACAGAAAATTCTGTAAGAGCTTCTTGCCGTCCTTGGTAAGGATCGACTCCGGATGGAATTGAACCCCCCATATCGGATAACGCCGGTGCCTCAGCCCCATGATCTCTTTCGTTTTTGTCTCGGCCGTTACCGCCAGGCAGTGAGGCAGGTCCTCACGCTTCACGATAAGGGAGTGGTACCTCGTCGCTTCAAACGGATTCGGAAGACCTTTGAATATTCCGCGCCCATCATGATATATCATGGAGGTCTTGCCATGCATCAGCCGGCGGGCGCGCGCCACGGTGCCCCCGAACGCCTCGCCGATGCACTGGTGCCCCAGGCATACGCCGAATATGGGGATTTTTCCCGCAAATGCCATGATTATGTCTTTGGAGACCCCCGCCTCGCGGGGCGTGCACGGTCCGGGAGAAATTACGATCCGCTTAGGTTTCAGCCGGCGCGCTTCATCTACGGTGATGCAATCGTTCCGGTACACCACGGGCTCCTCGCCGAGCTCTCCGAGGCACTGGACGAGGTTATAGACGAACGAATCGTAGTTGTCGATTACCAATATCATGATATTAAATCCCAAATCCCCCGCCCATAAACCGGCCTCGTCCCAAAGGGATCCCTTCGGGAAAGAGGCTTTGGGGCAGGCAGGCAAATCCCAATATATGAGGTTATGTTGTATGGCGATTGGATTCGTTTTGTCATTTGGTATTTGTCATTTATTCCGCCGCAGCCCTTCCGCCATTGCGATGGCGCGTAACATGCCACGCGCTTTATTAAGAGTCTCCTCGTACTCCCGCTCGGGAACGGAATCAGCTACGATCCCGGCCCCCGCCTGTACGTATGCCTTATCGCCCTTGATCAGGATCGTCCTGATGGTAATGCAGGAATCGAGATTGCCCGTAAAGCTGAAATACCCGACCGCTCCCGCGTATGGGCCGCGCCGCAGATTTTCGAGTTCATCGATGATTTCCATCGCCCTGATTTTCGGCGCCCCCGACACGGTGCCTGCGGGGAACGATGCGCGCATCACGTCGAACGAATTTTTCCCATCGCGCAGTCTTCCTTGAACGTCCGAGACGATGTGCATCACGTGTGAATACCTTTCTATGATCATGAGCTCCGTGGGCTTCACCGTCCCATAGCGGCATATCCTTCCGATGTCGTTCCTCCCGAGGTCCACGAGCATGATATGCTCCGCCCGTTCTTTTGGATCGGAAGGATA
>CAYWRA010000038.1:0-22690 GCA_964460305.1 uncultured bacterium | reverse complement strand
CCCTCACGCGCGGGAAGAGCGATGGCTAGTCGAGGAGGGGCATGATGGAGCGCGACTGGTTAAGTTCCTCGTCGACCGCTTGGAGGGACATTCCCGCGCCGGGATCCAACGCCTGATCTAGGGCGCCCACGTCCGGCTGAACGGGAGGCCGGTCACGCCGCACCACAGGGTCCGGAAGGGCGACGAGGTGGATGTCTCGTTCCCTCCGCCCGTCGATTCCAGGATCGTTGCGGAAGACGTCCCCCTCCACCTGCTCTACGACGATGCCGACCTTCTCGTGATCGACAAACCGGCCGGGATGATCGTCCATCCCGCGGGGAGGATCGTAAGCGGCACGCTCGTCAACGCCCTGCTCGCGCGGCGCTCGGACCTGTCCGGGATCGGCGGAGAGCTGAAGCCAGGCATCGTTCACCGGCTCGACAAGGGGACGAGCGGCTGCATCGTCGTCGCCAAGAACGACGATACGCACCAGAATCTCTCCGGACAATTCGCGCGCCGGGAGGTGCGCAAGGAGTACCTGGCGCTGTTGCACGGGAGTCTCGCCCGCGACACGGGGACGGTTGACGGGCTGATCGGTAGGCATCCCGTCCAGCGGAAGCGGATGGCCGTTCGTCGCGACAAGGGGAGGCGGGCACTGACGCGCTTCGAGGTCGTCGAGCGCATCGGCGGTTGCACGCTCGTAAAGATTCACCTCCAGACCGGGAGGACGCACCAGATAAGGGTGCACATGGCGCACCTGGGCCATCCCGTTGTGGGAGACGCCGTTTACGGGGGGAGAAGGCCGCTGGTAATCGGGACGATGAACGTCGAGCGCCCCATGCTACATGCGTGGAGGATCGGCTTCACGCATCCGCACACGGGCAAGACCGTTAGTGTTGAAGCCCCGTTGCCGGATGACATCAATCGTCTTATCGGCTATCTGCGGTCCGGGGCAGGTACCGAGCTATGAGGATAACCACAGAGGACACAGAGAAGAGATCACAGAGAGCACAGAGATTTACTGCGGCAAGAACAGTTTCTGGAATAATCCGTGTGTATCAGAGTGCATCCGTGTTAATCTGTGGTAAAAATTGATCTGAAGTTTATTCCTCAGTGGTCTCTGTGGTTTTACCGGTCTTCTCTGTGCGCTCTGTGGTTTCATTAAGGATGGTTTCATGCAAAAAGCGGATCTCTATCCACTGAAATTCGCGCCGATCTATAAGGAGAAGGTGTGGGGCGGACGCCGCTTGGAGAGCGTCTACGGGCGGGTGTTGCCGTCGGGTGGCCGCATCGGTGAGTCGTGGGAGATTTCGGATCACGGCGAGGACGTGAGCCGCGTCGAGTCGGGGGCGTTGGCGGGCCGCTCGTTACGGGAGTTGGTAGCCGAGATGTCCATTGATATCGTAGGCAGTGCGGTCGCATCCAGAAGCCCGGGCCGGTTCCCCCTCCTTGTTAAGCTTATCGATGCGTCGGCGCGTCTCTCGGTGCAGGTCCATCCCCCGGACGACTATGCCGCCGCGCACGAGCGGGGTGAATGCGGCAAGACGGAGCTTTGGTACGTCATGCGGGCTGACGAGGGGTCGGAGCTGATCTGCGGTTTCCGCACGGCGGTCACGAGGGAATCATTTGCGCGGGCGCTTGAGGAGGGAACGCTCCTTGATTTGCTAAGACCCTTTAAAGCGCGCGGGGGGAATGCGGTCTTCGTACCCGCGGGGCGCGTCCATAGCATCGGCGCAGGCAACCTGATTCTTGAGATCGAGGAGAATTCCGATGTCACATATCGGCTGTATGACTGGGACCGGGCCGGTGACGCGCGCCCGCTTCATAGAGAAAAGGCGATTGGCGCGATCGATTTCGGAGACCGCGGGGATCCACGCATCGCCGCGGCGTGGGAGGAGGGAAAGGGTTTCCGCCGCGCGTGTCTTGTGACCTGCCGGCATTTTCGAACCGTGCGGATCGATATCAGCGGCGTCTTTGATTCGAAACGCGCTGGAGACAGGTTCAGCATTATTTCCGTTGTGCGTGGGAGCGGCGCCCTTGAGTATGGAGATGCCGGCGGCCGGATGGAGCTGCGCGGAGGGGAGACGCTTCTGCTCCCGGCGGCGCTCGGAAATTATCGGGTGCGCGCGGGAACGAATGGCTGTAATCTTTTGGAGACGGAGGTGCCATGATATGAAGAGTATGACCGGATTCGGTGAGGGTGAAGCGGAGAGTGAGTACGGCCACTGTACGGTGCAGATACAGAGCGTGAACGGCAAGTATTTCAAACTCAACTTGAATCTGCCGCGGGAGGTAGCCTCGTTAGAGCCGGCGATAAGGAGATATCTCCAGGGGAGGCTCGGGCGCGGTCAGGTAAGCGCCTATCTCGTTTTCACGCCTGCCGAGGGCGGTATGCAACGCGTGGCGATCGACCGGCAGGCATGTAAGGATCTCGCGGCGCAGTTGAAAAAAGTCGGGTCCTGGCTCGGCCTCCAGGGCGGGGTCGACCTGGCTACACTGGTCCGCACCGGCGCCATCGTGAAAAACGAGACGGTGAATTTCCCAAAGGTGCCCGTATGGGGCCTGGTTCGGAAGGGATTCGAGGCGGCATGCGATAATCTCGCAAAGAACCAGGCGCGGGAAGGCCGTATGATAACTCGGGATTCCATCGCGCGGTGGAGAAAGGTGGAATCGCTCATCGAGAGGATCGACAGGGCGCGGTCGCAGAGCTCGCGTCGTTACGAGGAAAAAATCAGGAAAAAGGTGCGCACGATACTTGAGGGGGCCCACTATGATGAGAGCCGTATGCTAGCGGAGGTCAGCATTTTCGCCGACCGGGTGGACATTACCGAGGAGATCGTCCGGGCCAGGAGCCACCTGAAACAGTTCCGCCAGATGCTCTCTTCCCATAGCGAGGTGGGCAAGAAGCTGGATTTCACCGTGCAGGAAATTCTCCGGGAGGTAAACACCGCTTCCAACAAGGCCAACGACGCCTTCATCTCCCGCCTCGTGATAGAGATAAAGGCCGAGATGGAGAAGATAAGGGAGCAGTTGCAGAATGTGCAATAGCTATAAAGTAAACCACAGAGTGCACAGAGGAAAGATCACAGAGGGTACTGAGGCAAAGGCAGTTTCTGGTTTCTGCTGCTTTTTTATCCACGGATTTCACGCCCCGAAGGCCCCGTTGGGGCGTGGTTGAAATTAAACTTGGGGTTATTTCTCTGTGTTCTCAGTGCCTTCTCTGTGGGCTCTGTGGTTTCACTGCGTGTTTATCCGTGGTTGCAATTAATCTGGGGTTTATTTCTCAGTGGCCTCTGTGGTTTAAAACTGTTTATCGTTTCTGGTAATATAGTGGACATTGGAGATAGATATGCGTAAAGGAATATTATTCGTCCTCACCGCGCCTTCCGGCGCCGGCAAGACCACCATGCTGAACATGGTGATGCAGTCGGTGCCGCAGCTTGAGTATTCCGTGTCGGTGACCACACGGCAACCGAGGAAGGGCGAGGTGGATGGTAAATCATATTGGTTCACCACGCGCGTGGAGTTCGAGAAGCTGCTTGGCAATGGCGAGTTCCTCGAACATGCGACGGTGTACGACAATTACTACGGCACGCGGCGGAGCGTCATCGAGGGCGCGGTTTCCAAGGGTAAGGACGTCATCCTCGACATCGATGTAAAGGGCGCGCTCCAGATAATGGAAAAGGATTACCCCGCGGTGTACGTATATATAATGCCCCCATCGATGGAGGAGCTCGAGAGGAGATTAAGGGGCAGGAAGACCGATTCAGAGGAGGTCATCCGGAAGCGTCTCTCCCTGGCCCGTGAAGAGATGGGATACGCGGGGCGCTACGACTATGTGGTGGTGAACGACGATCTCCGGACCGCTTTCGAAGAGCTCAAGGCCATCATCCTCGCCGAGGGGTTGCGTGTGACGAGGAACATGGAAGAGATAGAGGGAATAGCCAGGGGGTAGCGATCCATGAAAAAGAAGGCGTCCTCACCGTTGGCCGGCAAGAGGATCATCCTCGGCGTCACCGGCTGCATCGCGGCGTACAAGGCATGCGACCTGACGAGCAGGCTCACGCAAAATGGGGCTGCGGTGCGCGTGATCATGACCCGGGAGGCGCGCGAATTCGTCGCCCCGCTTACGTTCAGAAGCCTTTCCAAGGGGCCTGTATTCACGGAGATGTTCGAGTCTCCGCGGGAATTCGATCCGGTACACGTTAGCCTCGCCGAATGGGCGGAGGCATTTGTGATCGCGCCGGCCACGGCTAACGTGATCGGTAAGATCGCCTGCGGCATAGCCGACGATCTCCTCACTTGTGTGGCGATGGCGACAAAGGCGCCGATTCTCATCGCGCCCGCGATGAACGCGGCAATGTACGAGAATCGGATCGTCCAGGAAAACATCAAGACCCTGAAGAAGATGGGCTACCGCTTCGTCGGCCCCGAGAAGGGATATCTCGCGTGTGGCTGCGAAGGGATCGGCCGCCTTGCCTCCGTCGAGGAGATCATGAAGGCGATCGGGGAGCTTTTCTAACAAGAAGAACCTTTGCCACAGATATACACAGATTATTACGGATACTCACGGATTGTGAAAGCGGTCTAATGTTAAAAGCCGGAAGCCCAAAGATGTGGCTGCTCTTTCAACTTTCCGATGCGGTTATAATCCGTGCATATCGGTCAATCATCTGTGGGAATCCGTGGCCAACCATCTTGTTCCACACTCCGTAACTGAGGCATTACACGTGAAACCAGTCTTCCTTATCACCGCCGGCCCCACCCGCGAGTATCTCGATCCCGTCCGTTTCTTATCCAATCCGTCCACCGGCAGGATGGGCTATGCCATCGCGCGCGCGGCGCGGGCCCTGGGATCGAAAGTCATTCTTGTGAGCGGCCCGGTTTCGCTAGGTCCCCCGAAGGGTGTGCGGACGATCCACGTGGAAAGCGCCGAGGAGATGCGCCGTGAAGTCATGCGCGCGCGGAGGGACGCCTCCGTCGTCATCATGGCGGCGGCCGTGGCGGATTACAGGCCCAGGCGCAGAGGTGCTCAGAAAATTAAAAAGGGCGCGCGCCGGATCGATGTGCCGATGGTGAGGACCAGGGACATTCTCGCGGCGATGGGGAGGAAAAAGGGGAATAAGATTCTCGTGGGATTCGCCGCCGAGACGGGCGATCCCGAGCGCGAAGCCAGGCGAAAGCTTGGTGAAAAGAATCTCGACTTGATCGTCGCCAATGACGTGTCGCGTAGAGACTCCGGTTTCGCGAGCGAGTACAACAGGGCGGTCATTATAGACCGCGCCGGGAATGTCACGCGATTGCCGCGGATGAGGAAGGATGCCCTCGCCAGGATAATCGTGCGGCGATGCATCGATTGCCACAGCCGAAAGTCGAAAGCTTAAAGTGTGAGATGGAGCGATATCCGGCGCCTTGAACTTTCGGCTGTGCACTTTTGGCTGTAGTGGTGGTCCAGGTGGGATTCGAACCCACATGCCTTTTGGGCCCGACATTTTAAGTGTCGTGCGTATGCCGATTCCGCCACTGGACCCAAGTTGTGTTTACTTTTGCCTATTCCTTCCTCGACTATTTTACCTCTCTGATGCGTTGTTGCGCAATGGATCCGAGAGCGGGTGTTTAGCCCAAAAGGATGAATCCAGCTTAAGGTCGTACGTCCGACGTTGCTCGCCGGTATTTGCGAGTTTAACGTAAAGTGTCGGCGGGCCTTTCTTCGGGATGTACGCGATCCATGTCGCGAGCGTCCGCTCCTTATCGGGCGCGCCGCCCGTTCTCCAGATGCTGCGGTCCGGCCCGTCGTGCCTGTCCTCGCTGAACGTTTTGAAGCCCCTGATCGTGAACGGAGATGCCTGGGCCGTCATAAGTTGCCGGATGCGATTCAGCCGGGCGAGGCTGCTCTTGCCGATAGCGGCATTAGCTCCGGCGAGTTTCTCATCGAGGTAATGGTTCGTGTGATAGAGAATGCCGTTATCCGTGACTTTCACCGAAAATTCGCTCCGGGGCGCGATCTCCACAGTTGCGATTTTAGAACCGTCCCCGATTATGTAGAAGACGGGATGGGTGCAGGCGAACATTTTTTGTTTTTTGAGCACAGCATCGACGCTGTCGAAAGAGGCGAGGATATGCTCGCTGAGTCCCCTACCCCCCGTATTCCTTTCCCCCCGTGGCACGCTTCCGGCGCTCGCGCCGAGAAGGCAGAGACCCTTGTCGTTTATGCCCCCGGCGATGCTGCGCCGGCCTTTTGCGTCGGTGTAGTAGAGACCGAGGAAACGATGCTGTTTGCCCCTGACGACGCGCAACTCGCCGTGCTGGCTCGGTTCTTTGTCTCTGTTTTTGGCGATGAGCGTCCCGCCATTAGCGGTGCGCGACCCGGTGGCAGCCCAGAGTGTGCAGGGTTCACCGGGGCCTACGCGAGCCAGGAGGAAGAGGAGGGCATAAAGAACCCCAGACAGGATCTTAGCGTGCATTCCCGCCCTCGGGAGCTGGAGCATCCACAAATCATTTGATTATTGCGGATGGTTTTATTGTTTCTGGTTTTATTTCTTCGGGGACTTCCCTGATCGGAGCGGTTACGGTCTCAGGCCCGAAGGGCGCTTTTTCCCCGTATTGCATGGCGGGAATCCTGGGGGCCATGACCGTAGGCGTACAGCCTGCTCCTATTGACAGGGCGAAGATCAAAGCAGATGCGATCTTAATCGTTTTACTCATATTCCCCTCGCAAGCCCACGAGTATCGGTGTAGGGTGTTTGGTGCGCGATGCCTTCCGTCCGTGCGCTGATATAAAATATGGAGGCGGCGGTCGGAGTTGAACCGACGAATAGAGGTTTTGCAGACCTCCGCCTTGGCCACTTGGCTACGCCGCCTTTCGTTGGGTAATCCTATCACAATGAGGTGAATAAATTCAAGTACGTTGCCGGTTTTGCTATGCACCTGATTACTCTGATTTTCTCTGATATTGGGATTTGGGGTTTGGGATTTGGGATTTCTAGTTGACGCGCGCAGGCTGTGATGGTAAAGTGTGCGCTCTATTACGTGATTGGGAGAGTATAAGTGAAGACATACATGGCAAAAAAAGGTCAGACTGAGCAGAAGTGGTATCTCATCGATGCCGATGGACAGGTTTTGGGCCGCATGGCAAGCCGGATCGCCGATATCCTGCGAGGGAAGGGGAAGGCGGTTTTTACGCCGCACGTGGACACTGGCGATTTCGTGATCGTGGTCAATGCCGAGAAGGTGAAGCTTACCGGTAAGAAGGAAGAGCAGAAGATTTACACGCGATATACCGGCTATCCGGGGGGGTTGAGGGTCGAACCGTTGAAGCGGATGCGTGTACGCACTCCTGAGCGCGTCATCGAATACGCGGTAGCGGGTATGATCCCGAAGAGCCGCCTCGGAAGAGTGGTGTTGAAAAAACTCAAGATATACACCGGCCCCCTGCATCCCCATGCCGCCCAGAATCCCGTGGCGGTCAAGCTGTGAACCGGTTGGAGCGGATCAAGGAATAATAACGGAGGAAGAGATGGCTGTTCAAGAAGCGGGCCTGAGAGCGACGGGGAGGCGGAAGACGGCGGTTGCCACTGTAGTCCTGGCTCCCGGAACCGGGCAATTCAGAGTTAACGAGATGCCCCTGGATCGGTATTTTAAGACGGAGGAGCTGCGGGTGGTCGTTTCCGAGCCCCTCGTGTTGACGGGGAGCCAGGCGAAGTACGATATCTCCGCGAAGGTTACCGGCGGCGGCCTTGTCGGGCAGGCCGGCGCATTGAGGCATGGTCTGGCCCGGGCCATTTCAAGGATCGATGAGGGGATGAGGCAAACCCTAAAACAGGCGGGCCTGCTCACCAGGGATCAGCGCATGAAGGAGAGGAAGAAATACGGAAGAGCGGGAGCGAGAAAGAGGTTCCAGTTCTCGAAGAGATAGAGACAACGGCCTAAAGTTTAAAGTTGAATGCTGAGGGTTTTGCGCAGTTTTTTGGCTTACTACCTTATACATTGAGCCTAAAGTTGAAAGTGTAAAGCCTGAAGTGCAGTGCATGATGATTAAGACCGGCAGGGCTGGAAGATTCGGCCCTGCCGTTTTTATCTAATGGGGGAATTTTGGGATCCCCTTTATTTATTTGACAGCAGTCCCATCAGTTATATAATTCTCATAAGCGAGGTATGAAGATGACACGCGTGGCGATTGTCGGTGCGACGGGATATACGGGTGGGGAGTTGCTTGACATTCTGATCCGGCATCCCCGGGTGAAAGTGACGTCCCTCACGGCCAAACTTGAGAAGGCGGCGCCAATCGAGGATGAGTTCCCGCGCTTCAAGGGCCGGGTCGATCTTCCCTGCTCGCCGCTCGAGGTCTCCGACGTCTGCGAGAAGGCCGATCTGGTGTTTCTATCTTTGCCCCACGGGGTATCGATGCAGTTCGCGCTCTCGTTCCACAAGGCGGGAAAGAAGATCATCGATCTCAGCGCCGATTTTCGCTTCACCGACCCTGCGGTCTTCGAAGAGTGGTACGGTATGAGCCATGGGGTTAAGGAGCTGCTGAGCGAGGCGGTGTACGGTCTCCCCGAACTGCACGCGGATGAGATCAGGACGTCACGGTTGATTGCAAACCCCGGTTGTTATCCCACCGGCGCGATCCTTGCACTCGCCCCCCTCGTCCGGCATGGGCTTGTGGCGCTGGACGACGTGATCGTCGACTCGAAGTCAGGCGTCACGGGGGCGGGGAGGAAGGCCTCTCTCGCCTTGAGCTTTGGAGAATGCAACGAGAGTTTCAGGGCTTACCGCGTAGGGAGGCACCAGCATACCCCTGAGATAGAGGGGGAGCTGAGCAGGCTCTCGGGCGGCCCCGTACGGATCCTTTTCACGCCGCATCTGGTGCCGATGAACAGGGGGATCCTCACCACCGCGTATCTCACGCCGCTTAAGAAGACTACCTCGGATGATCTCATTGCGCTCTATGCGGAGTTTTATGCGCGCGCGCCTTTCGTGAGGATAATGGAGAACGGGAAGCTGGTAGATACGAAGAACGTGCGCGGGCTGAACTATTGCGACATTTCCATCCTGGTCGACAACCGCACGGGCAGGATCATCGTCCTCTCCGCGATTGACAACCTCGTGAAAGGGGCCGCAGGGCAGGCGGTCCAGAACATGAACCTTATCTGCGGATTCCCGGAAACGATGGGGCTTGTCTGAGACCTCCAGGGTCAGACCTTAACTACGCACTAAGCGAAACCACAGAGCCCACTGAGAAGACACAGAGTTCACTGGGAAATACACACGAGGTTAATTTCAACCACGCCCCTAAGGGGCCCCCTCGGGGGAAGACACGGAGAGACACTTTTTCACAAAGAGTAAAAGAGGACAAGAGTTTATGCTGTAAGAGAGCGGTTACGCGGGGGTGAAATGCAATTCTGTAGTGTAGGAGCGCGATTCATCGCGCCCGGGCCACGTACGTGGCAAGTTCGATACTTGCCCGCCGCAGGCGGGAAGCGAACCCCTGCAAATTCGGTATCCCCACAAGTGACCCGTTACTTTATGCTCGACTCTTTCTCTCTTTTACTCTTTGTAAAACAATTGCATCGTTTTCTCCGTGCTCTCTCCCGAAGGGACCCCCTCGGGTTGTGTCTCCGTGGTGAAAAACTACTGTAGTGGTTGTGAATAAATAAGGCTAGGAATCAACCCTCATGCAAAAGGCATTCGGATACGTCACGGCTGCAAAGGGGTTTCGCGCAGCAGGGATTTGCTGCGGCATAAAGAAAGGGGTGCGGGATCTTGCCCTCATCGTTTCCGAAACCCGTGCTGCTGCTGCAGGGACATTTACGAAAAACAGCTTCTGCGCGGCGCCGGTTAGCTTAAGCCGTGCGCGGTTGCAGTCCGGTCGGGCGCGGGCGATCATAGCCAACAGCGGCTGTGCAAACGCCGCCACGGGCATCGCCGGAGTGCGCGATGCGGATTTGGTCACGCGCGATGTGGCGAGGCTGCTCTCGATCGATCGCAGGGATGTGCTTGCCGCGTCCACTGGTCGCATAGGCCGGCGCCTCCCCGTTGAAAAAATACAGTCCGGGCTTGGCGCCCTTGTCGGTCGCCTGAGTGTGGCGGGGGGGCGGGATGCGGCGCGTGCGATCCTTACTACTGACACCTGCCCCAAGGAGGCGCTCGCGCGCGTGGTCATCGGGCGCAAGCGGATCACCATAGGAGGCATGGCCAAGGGCGCCGGCATGATCCATCCGATGATGGCGACTATGCTTGCCTTCATTACGACGGACGCCGTGATCGCGCCGGCGTGTCTCGGGGAGATCCTTCGCGAAAGCGTGGAGAAGAGCTTCAACCGGATATCAGTCGACGGCGACCAGAGCACGAACGATTCGGTGTTCATCCTCGCGGGCGGTCTTGCGGGAAACACGCCGATAGAACGGAGCGATTCCAGGGCCGGGCGCTTGTTCGCGCGCGCGCTGGACGAGGTGACCGTGACGCTCGCGGAGAAGATCGTACGCGACGGGGAGGGGGCCTCGAAGCTCATAGAGATCGTGGTGCGCGGCGCGCGAGACCAGGGCGAGGCCAAGCGGCTCGGATTCGCGATCGCCAACTCGCCGCTCTTCAAGACGGCCATGTACGGCGAGGAGCCCAACTGGGGCCGGATCCTCTCCGCCGCCGGCGGTGCGGGTGTGGAGCTGAGGCCCGAGCGGGTCAGCGTTTTTCTTCAGGGCAAATGCGTGTTCAAGCAGGGCGCGCCGGCCGGGGTATCCGAAGAGACGCTACGCGCGCGCATGAAGACGCAACGCATCGACGTGGAACTTATCCTGGGAAGGGGTAGGGCGGAGGAGCGGATCCTCACCTGCGACCTGACGCCGGATTATGTTGAGTTGAACAAGACGTGAGATGTTGCTGCACCACGGGGTTCGAAACGGCGAGTGGGAGAATGGGCGAATCGGCGACCCTTTATACGAATCGGTGAAACGGCGAGGCGGAGAGCCGGCGATAATCAGATGTCGCCCTTTCTCCCATTCTCCGACTCACCGGCTCATATAAAGGTCGCCCCGTCCCCGTTTCTCCCCCTCTCCGTCTCGCACTTTAGAGAGCTGCTACGGAAGGGACTATGAGAGAACTTATAGATAAAGCCGAAGTGCTCATTGAAGCGCTTCCGTATATCCAGGGATTTAGAGGGAAGGTCGTGGTGGTGAAATACGGCGGAAGCACCATGGAGGCCGGAGACCCGGACAGCATCCTGCGGGACATCGTTTTCATGGAGTGCGTGGGGATGCGACCCATCGTGGTCCACGGCGGCGGCAGCGCCATAAGCAAGCGACTTCAGGAACGCGGCATCGCGCCGCGGTTCGTGGCGGGCCTCAGGGTCACCGATGCGGACACGATAACGATCGTGGAGGAGGTGATCGAGGAGGTGAACCGCGGGATCGTGGCGAGGCTTGAAGAGCTTGGCGCCCGCGCGCGGGGGATCACCGGCAAGGATCGAATCATCCACGCTCGGAAACGACTCGTTGAGGTCGAGAAGGATGGGAGAAGGGAAACGGTAGACATCGGTTTTGTGGGTGACGTGGAGAAGATCGAGACGAACCAGTTGAGGGCGTTGTGCAGGAGAGACGTGATCCCGGTCATCGCGCCGCTCGGAATGGATGACGAGGGACAGCTCTACAACATCAATGCCGATACCGCAGCGGGAGAGGTCGCTGCCGCGCTGAAGGCCCAGAAGCTCATCCTGCTGACCGACGTTCGCGGCATTATGAGGAATCAGGACGATGAGAATTCTCTCATCGGGACGCTCCGCGTGAGCGACGTCGACACGTTGATCGCCGCCGGGGTCATCACCGAGGGGATGCTGCCGAAGGTCCGCGCGGGGGTGAGATCGGTGCAGGCGGGCGTGAAGAAAACGCACATCATCGACGGCAGATTACCGCACTCCATGCTGTTGGAGATTTTTACCGACCGGGGAATCGGGACGGAGATCTCACGCGACTGAGGGTGGGTACAGGGGAGGAGATAGAGATGGCAAGGAAGCAGGGTCGGCGTTCGGCGTCTGAGGCGACGCTGGATGCGTATGAGCGCTACGTGATTCCCTCGTATGGGCGCACTCCCGTCGTATTCGTCCGGGGGCGCGGGTCATGGCTCTGGGACAGCGAGGGGAAGAAGCACCTCGATTTTTTCCCGGGCTATGCCGTGAGCGGGCTCGGGCACTGCCATCCGATGGTGGTGCGCGCGGTGGCCGGGCAGGCGCGTCGGCTTCTGCACGCGCCCAATATCTATTATATTCCGCAGCAGGGGCGCCTGGCGGAGCTCATCGTCGAGCATGCGTTCCCCGGCAAGTGTTTCTTCTGCAACAGCGGGGCGGAGGCGAATGAGGCGGCCATGAAGCTCGCCCGGAAGGCGGGAGAGAAGAGCGGGCGTTACGAGATTATATCGATGTTTAATTCGTTCCATGGCCGCACGTTCGCGACCGTCACCGCGACCGGCCAGACGAAATACCAGCAGGGGTTCGCGCCGCTCCTACCCGGAGTCCGGCACGTGCCGTTCGGAGACATCAAGGCCCTCTCCGGCGCCGTGAGCGAAAAGACGTGCGCGGTGATGATTGAGCCGATCCAGGGCGAGGGAGGAATCATCGTTGCGCCGCCGGATTATTTCAAGGCGCTCAGGCGGCTCTGTGACGAACGGGGGCTCCTTTTGATAATGGACGAGGTGCAGACCGGCATGGGGCGGACTGGGAAATATTTCGCCTACCAGCATTTCGGGATCACACCGGATGTTATGACTCTAGCCAAGACGCTGGGTGGGGGGTTGGCGATAGGGGCTATGCTCGCGGCGGCCAAATATGCCGACCTGCTCCAGCCGGGCACGCATGCATCGACGTTCGGCGGGAACCCTCTCGCATGCGCCGCTGGGATTGCGACTTTCGAGGCGATCGAGAAAGAAAGAATACTCGGCAACGTGAAGCAGATGGGCCGTTATCTCCGCAGCCGGATGGAGCGCCTGGCGGAGCGATACGGGTTCATAAAGGAAGTCAGGGGCGAGGGATTGATGCTTGGCATGCAGCTTGGCATCGACGGCAAGATGGTGGTGGCGGAGTGCCTGAAGCGGGGAATGCTCACCAATTCGACCGGTGACAACGTCCTCCGTTGCATGCCCGCAATGACGGTCACAAAAGCGGAGATAGACCGTGCGACTCGCATCATGGATGAGGTGTTCGGCGCAATCGCACGTGCAGGCCGGTGATTTGACGTGTGGCACCCGAATGACCTGATTCATACTCGCACCCTAAATGGTGCGCTACATAAAAAATCGGGTTAATCAGAGAAAGCAGGTGCTAAAGAAACATCGTTAGCTTACCGTTTACTTTGGGATTTTGGATTTGGGGTTTGGGATTTAAATAACCGGAGGCTTAGACATGGACAAGGTAGTGCTCGCCTATTCGGGGGGGCTTGATACCTCGGTGATACTAAAGTGGCTTCAGCGGGAGAAGGGCCTGGACGTGATCGCTTATGTGGCGGATCTCGGCCAGGGAGAGGAGTTGGACGGCATCAAGAAGAAGGCCTTAAGCACCGGCGCGAGCAAGGTGTACGTCGATGACCTGCGCGAGGAGTTCGTGCGCGATTTCGTCTTCCCCGCGCTCAAGGCGAACGCGGTGTACGAGGGAACATACCTGATGGGCACCTCCATCGCTCGTCCGCTCATTGCGAAAAAGCAGGTGGAGATCGCGCGGAAAGAGAAGGCGTCGGCCGTGGCCCATGGCGCCACCGGAAAGGGGAACGACCAGGTCCGTTTCGAGCTCACTTATGCGGCGCTCGCACCCGATCTCGAGGTGATCGCGCCGTGGCGCGAGTGGAATCTCGGCTCGCGGCAGGAGCTGATCGACTATGCGCGGAAACACGGCATCCCCATCCCCGTCACGAAGGCGAAGCCGTACAGCAGCGACCGCAACCTCATGCACATAAGTTTCGAGGGCGGGATTCTCGAGGACCCCGACAAGGAGCCGGATGAGAGCATGTTCGTCCTCAGCGTTTCGCCGGAACGGGCCCCCAACAAGCCGACCTACGTGGAGATCGGGTTCTCGCGCGGCGTCCCTGTGTCCGTTGATGGGAAGAAGATGGCAGCCGCTAAACTGCTAGCGCACCTGAACGATTTGGGAGGTAAGAACGGGATCGGCAGGGTGGACATCGTCGAAAACCGCTTCGTCGGAATCAAGTGCCGCGGCGTCTACGAGACGCCGGGCGGGACGATCCTCCAAGTCGCCCATCGCGCGATGGAATCGATCACCATGGACAGGGAGGTGATGCATCTCCGCGATTCGCTCATCCCCTACATCGCGTCGCTGATTTACAACGGCTTCTGGTTCTCGCCGGAGATGAAAATGCTCATGGCGGCGATCGAGGAGAGCCAGGCGAACGTGACCGGGCGAGTGAGGCTGAAGCTCTATAAGGGCAACTGCATCGTGGGGGGGAGGAAATCGCCGGAGTCTCTATACAGCCACGAGCATGCAACGTTTGAAGCGAGCAAGGTGTATAATCAGGGAGACGCTACCGGCTTCATACGCCTGAATGGTTTGAGGCTGAAGATTCAGGCGATGCTGAGGAAAAGCTGTAAGCTGTAAGATCGAGAGCATTAATGACAAATGACAAAATTACCGCCTGACAACCGGCGGGCAAGCCCTCTCCCTCTGAGGGAGAGGGCAGGGTGAGGGTGTAGTACGAAATACGAAATACGAGATACGAACGACGGAATACGAATCATGTAATTGGGATTTATTAAGGCATTCCCGAGGGATTAGACATGAGTAAGAAGCTTTGGTCCGGAAGGTTCGACAAACAGATGGCCCCGGAGGTTGAACAGTTCTCGGCCTCCATCGGTTTCGACCGGAAGCTGTTCGAGTACGACATCAGGGGTAGCCTCGCCCATGTCGAGATGCTTGCCCACACCGGTTTGATTTCCAGGGCTGACTTGCAAAGGATATGCTCGGGGCTCAGAAGAGTGCGGGAGGAGTTACGGAAGGGCACGTTCCGCCCCGGCCCTGGGGATGAGGACATCCACATGGCTGTAGAGTCCCGGCTGAAGAGGCTCATCGGCGCCGTTGCCGACAAGCTCCATACGGGGCGGAGCAGGAACGACCAGATCGCGCTCGACTTGAGGCTTTTCCTTAGAGACGAGATAGGCGCGATCGTCTCGTGCATCAGGCGGCTCCAAAAGGTGCTCGTAAACGTCGCCTGGAGGAATAAGGGCGTCGTCATGCCCGGTCTCACGCACCTCCAGCACGCCCAGCCGCTCCTCGTCGCCCATCATCTGCTTGCCTATGTGGAGATGCTCGATCGTGATGCAGGAAGGCTCTCGGATTGCCTTGTGCGCGTCAACACGATGCCTCTCGGCGCTGGCGCCCTCGCGGGGTCAAGCTTGCCGATTGACAGGGAATACGTCGCGAAGAGCCTGGGATTCCACGCTCTATGCGGAAATAGCATGGACGCAGTCAGCGACAGGGATTTTGTCATCGAGTTTCTGGCGGCTGGCGCCGTCATCGGCGTCCATCTATCGCGGATGGCTGAGGAGATCGTCCTCTGGGCGAGCAGGGAGTTCTCTTTCATCGAGATCGACCTCTCTTATTGCAGCGGTTCGTCGCTCATGCCGCAGAAGGCGAATCCCGACGTTGCCGAGCTTGTGCGCGCTAAGAGCGGCAGGCTCTTTGGTGCGCTCGTATCGCTCCTCACGGTGATGAAGGGTTTGCCGCTCTCGTACAACAGGGATTTGCAGGAGGACAAGGAACCGCTCTTCGACGCCGTGGTGACGCTCAAGGATTGCCTTTCGATCATGGCTGGGCTTTGGGAGAAGACCGGGTTCCGGCGCGCTGAAATCGGCAGGACCCTCGATGGGGATTTCAGCCAGGCGACGGACCTCGCCGAGTATCTCGTCACGAAGGGATGCGCCTTCCGCGAAGCGCATCGCATAGTCGGAAAATTGGTGGCCGGTTGCATCCGGCAAAAAAAGGCGCTGGAAGCGTTGACAGTGAGAGAGCTCCGCGAACATTCCGGCCTTTTTGATGCAGGGGCCGTCAGGCTGCTTTGTCCCTCGGAATGCGTGGCGCGGAAGAAGTCAAAAGGCTCTACCTCTCCCAAGGAGGTCTTGAAGGCGCTCCGGGCGTGGAGGAAAAAGTTGAACCGGGATTAAGAAACCACGGATACAGCGGATTGATTTCAACCACGGATAAACACGGTTCTGATAGACAGTTGAAGCGGATATTTCATCCACGTCCCAACGGGATCCCTTCGGGGGATTTCACGGATTACACGGATTTTAGCCGCAGATTGACGCGGAAAGACGCGGGTCCTTACCACGGTTTTAGCTTACGGCTTGGAGCTTACAGCTCATCGCTAACATTGGGATTTGGGGTTTGGGATTTGGGATTTGGGATTTTTCATTGTGGTTGATGGATGGGATGCGCAATGCATGATTTCAAGTATCGCGGCAACAAGCTATTCTGCGAGGGCGTTTCTTGTGAACGGCTTGCGCGGGAGTTCGGAACGCCACTCTACGTGTACAGCCATGCAACGCTGATGGGGCACTATCGGCGCCTCGATGAGGCCTTTGCGGACGTCCCACACCTCATCTGTTACTCGGTTAAGTCAAACTCCAACATCGCCGTCTGCCGGTCGCTCGCTCTCGCGGGCGCCGGTTTTGACGTGGTTTCGGGGGGGGAATTGGCGCGCGTGCTGAAGGCTGGCGCCGATAGCGGGAGGATCGTATTTGCGGGGGCGGGAAAAACCGAGGATGAAATCGCCGGGGCGCTTGAAAAAGAGATATTGTTTCTCACCGTCGAGTCGGTAGGCGAGCTGGAGACAATCGAGCGTGTCGCGAAGCGGCTAGGGAAGATCGCGGGCATAGCGCTGCGCGTCAAGCCCGACGTCGATCCGCACACCCATCGCTACCTAACGACCGGTCGGGCGGAGAACAAATTCGGGCTCGATCTCGAACAGGCTAGGTTTGCCTATGAGAAGGCAATGGGCATGAGGCGCGTCATCCCCATCGCCATCCAAATGCACATCGGATCGCAGATCACCGAGACGGAGCCTTACGTGCGTGCGATACGGAAGGTTCGTCCGCTCGTGCGACAGTTGCTGGGAATGGGAGTCCCGTTGCGGTTTTTCGATTTCGGCGGGGGGCTGGGAATCGTATACCGGGGCGAAACCCCAGCGACCGCAAAGAAGTTTGCGGCGGCTATCCTCCCCGAGGTCAGGGACCTAGGCTTGCACCTCATTCTGGAGCCGGGCCGGTTCATCGCCGGGAACGCCGGAATCCTGCTCGCGAAGGTCCTGTACGTGAAGCGGGGGAGGATAAAGAATTTTGTCATTGTCGATGCCGGTATGAACGACCTCGTTCGACCGAGCCTGTACGGCGCATATCATGAGATCGTGCCGGCCAGGAAAAGCGCGCGTCGCGCCGTCGTGGCCGACGTGGTGGGGCCGGTATGCGAATCGGGGGATTTTCTGGGCAGGGAGAGGAAGATCCCGGAACCGTCCCCCGGCGACGTTCTCGCCGTCATGGGCGCTGGTGCGTACGGTTTCTCGATGTCATCGAATTACAACTCCAGGCCGCGCGCGGCGGAGGTGCTCGTGCACGGTCGGCGGTATGAGCTCATAAGGGAACGGGAAAGCGTCCGCGATTTGATGAGAGGGGAAAAAATCCCGGCGTTTCTGCGGGGAAGATCATAACTCTCAACCACGGATAAACACGGTTCTGAGAGACAGTTGAAAACTATATCCACGGATTTCACAGATTATAACCGCAGCAAAAGGTTGAAAGCAAACAGCTGAAAACATAACTATATCTTATGGCATCGGTGGTTGGCGGTCAGAGCAGGCTAAAATGAAAATTCCATTCGTCAAAATGCAGGCCCTCGGGAATGATTTCGTGCTGATAGATTGCATGAAAGACCAATCCCCGATCCATTCCGAGCTGATCCGCATGCTCTGTGATAGGCGGAGAGGCATCGGCGCCGACCAGCTCCTTGTTCTATCGCCGTCGAAGAAGGCCGATTGCCGGATGAGGATTTTTAACGCGGACGGGGGCGAGGTGGAGATGTGCGGGAACGGCGTCCGCTGCGTCGCCAAGTACCTGGGATCGCGCGGTCTTGTGGATGGACGGGAACAGGAGATAGAGACGCTCGCCGGCGTCATAAGGCCCCATCTGGAAGGGGACCGGATCACGGTTGATATGGGGCGCCCGGTGCTGGAAGCGAAGGATATCCCCGTCCGCCTCTCAGGGCGCGTGATCGACCGCGAGGTGACGGTGGGGGGGAGCGGACAGCGGATCACCTGCGTCTCCATGGGGAATCCGCATTGCGTGATATACGTCGACGATCTTGAGAGATGCCCAGTACAGAGCATCGGGTCGCGGATCGAAAGCGATCCGCTCTTCCCGCAGCGGGTGAACGTTGAGTTTGTCAAGGTCGACTCGCCCGAGCTTATTTCGATGCGGGTTTGGGAACGGGGGGCGGGTGAGACGACGGCCTGCGGGACGGGCGCCTGCGCGGCTGCCGTGGCGAGCTGTCTTAACGAGAAGACGCAGCGTGACGTGACGGTCAGGCTCCCCGGCGGCGAGCTCACGGTGAAGTGGGCCAAGGACGACCACGTATTCATGAGCGGCCCCGCAGAGGAGGTCTTCAGCGGCGAGATTGAGGTGGAGAGGCGGTAGGTCGGAATGCGTAGGGCGTTGGGCGTATCGGCGTGATTGGTATTTCGCCTAACGCCCCACTCCCTACGCCCCACGCAGCTTGTGAATTATGCAGTGAAGGGGGTGATTCATTATGTTCAGCGGATCGATTGTTGCACTGGTGACGCCGTTCAAGGACGGTGCGGTTGATTACGAGGCACTCGCGGAGCTTATCGAATTCCAGATAAGAGAGGGAACGAACAGTGTTCTTCCATGCGGGACCACGGGAGAATCCGCGACGCTCTCGCATGAGGAGCACGACCAGGTCGTCGAGTTTGTCATCGAGAAGGTCGCTGGGAGGGTTCCCGTGATCGCGGGCAGCGGCTCCAACTGCACGCGGGAGGCGCTGAGGTTGACGAAGCACGCGAAGGACGCCGGCGCCGACGGCGCGCTCCTCATCACCCCCTATTCCAACAAACCGACGCAAAAGGGCCTCTACTATCATTATGAGCGCATAGCGAAAGAGGTGGATATTCCGATCTTCATCTATAACGTCCCGGGGAGGACGGGTATCTCCATAGCGCCGGAGACGGTGGCCTCGCTCGCTAAGCTCCCGAACATCGTCGCCATCAAGGAGGCCAGCGGGAGCCTCGAACAAGTAAGCCAGATCGTTTCGCGGTGCGACATTGCGGTGTTCTCGGGAGATGACAGCCTCACTTTCCCGATCATGGCCCTCGGCGGCAAGGGAGTGGTCTCAGTCGTGGCCAATATTTTGCCGGGGCCGGTTGCGGATATGGTATCCAGTTGCCTCGAGAAGGACTTCGACGGCGCGCGGACGCTTCACTACGAGCTTTATCAGATGAGCAGGATCCTCTTCATCGAGACGAATCCGATCCCGGTAAAGGCGGCGCTCGCGATGATGGGAAAGATAGTAGAGGAATACCGGCTCCCCCTGTGCCGCATGGGCGACGAAAATCGCGCAAAGCTCGAACGTATCCTGCACGATTATGAGCTGATTAAATGATTCGTCGTGCGTAGTTCGTACATCGTACTTCGTACATTGAATAACGAAGTACGAACGACGAAGTACGAGTTATAGTCTGTTCCCAAGGAGGTCTCTCATGCTGAAACTAATAATCTGCGGGGCGTGCGGCCGGATGGGAAAAAGGATCATCGCCTGTGCGCCCGAGGATGGCAAGATCGCCGTCGCTGGCGCGATAGAGATGAAGGGGCACCCCTGTCTGGGAAAGGACGCGGGCGAGGTCGCCGGCGTAGCCCCGCTCGGTGTTCCCGTGGCCTCGGATCTCGGCGCCGTCGCTGGCAGTGCCGACGTGATCGTTGATTTCTCACATCATGGGGCGTGCGCCGGGAACGCGGCTATTGCGGCCGCTCTCAAGAAGCCGATTATCATAGGGACGACGGGGCTTGATGGGGAGGAGATGCAGGCGATAAAGAAGGCCTCCCGCAAAGTTGCTTGCCTTGTCGCGCCTAACATGAGCGTGGGGGTGAACCTGCTGTTCAGGGTCGTCGCTGACGTGGCGCGGTCTCTTGGAGAGGAGTACGACGCGGAGATCATTGAGGTCCACCACCGGTTTAAGAAGGATGCCCCGAGCGGGACGGCGAAGCGCCTGGCGGCGGCGATCGCGGATGCATGGGGAAAGAACCTCGATGCCGTTGTTTGCCATGGCAGGTCGGGCGAGCTGGGCGAACGCCCCAAGGGGCAGATCGGGATCCATGCGGTCAGGCAGGGTGACGTCATCGGCGAGCACACGGTGAGCTTTTCCTCTCTCGGCGAGCGCGTAGAGCTTGTTCACAGGGCGCATTCCAGGGACACGTTCGCCCGTGGGGCGCTTCGCGCCGCGGAGTGGATCGTGGGCAAGCCGGCGGGATTGTATTCGATGGAAGACGTGTTGTTTAAGGGCAAATAACTTACTGCTTGAAGCAGTAAATGACAAATGCCAAATGACAAATGAATTACAAATGATCGAATGACAAAACCTCATTATGCTTTGGCATTTGGTATTTGTCATTCGCCGCTTGGGATGGTGATGGCGATATAACTTGCGTCGCGAGGAGAGAATGAAACTAGAGCTGGCTGACAGACTTAAGAAATTACCACCCTATCTGTTTGCTGAAATAGACAGGATGAAGCGGGAGGTTATCCAGTCGGGCAGTGACGTTATAGACCTCGGCGTCGGCGATCCCGATCTCCCCACGCCGCCCCACATCATCGATGCCCTGCGCCGGGCGGCGCTCGATCCCGCAAACCATCGGTATGCGCTCGATCTCGGCATGCCCGTTCTTAGGCAGGCGATCGCAGAATGGTACGCGAGGCGGTTCGGGGTGAGGCTTGATCCCTCGACGGAGGTGCTGCCGCTCATCGGTTCCAAGGAGGGGATCGGCCACATTCCGTTCGCGTTCGTGAATCCGGGCGACGTGGTGCTCGTTCCCGACCCAGGTTATCCGGTGTACCAGGCGACGACGATCCTCGCCGGCGGCGAGCCGTACCGTATGCCGCTGAAGGAGAATAACGGTTTCCTTCCCGACTTCGGCAGCATCCCGAAGGAAATCTGTCGCAGGGCCAAGCTCATGTTCATCAATTATCCGAACAATCCTACTGCCGCGGTGTGCGATAAGGGATTTTTCGCCTCCGTGGTCGAGTTCGCGCGCCGGCACGGCGTGATCGTCTGCCATGATGCCGCGTATACGGAGCTAGCGTTCGACGGATTCAGGTCCCCCAGCTTCCTTGAGGTTGAGGGCGCAAAAGAGGTCGGGATCGAATTCCATTCGCTCTCCAAGACCTACAGCATGACTGGCTGGAGGATCGGCTTCGCCGTCGGGCGGACGGATGTCATCGCAGGGCTCGGGAAGATCAAATCGAACCTCGATTCGGGTATTTTCCAGGCCATCCAGCTCGCTGGAGTGGCGGCGCTCAACGGCCCCCAGGATTTCCTCGCGGAGTATCTGGAAATCTACCGGCGCCGCAGGGACATTCTGGTGGACGGGCTTCGCGCTCTCGGATGGAACGTCGCAAAGCCCAAGGCGACTTTTTACGTATGGGCGCATGCGCCTTCCGGTTATGCCTCGGCGGAGATCGCCGGCGCGCTCCTTCGTAAGGCGGGTATCGTGGCGACCCCAGGCAACGGCCTCGGTCCCAGCGGAGAGGGATATGTCCGGATGACCCTCACCGTGCCGGAAGAGAGGTTGCGCGAGGCGGTGGAACGGATTGGAACGATGGGAAGGGGTGAGAAGTAGGAAGTGAGACGTGAGGGGGTAATCAGCTTGCTTCTTACGCATTATAATGGAAACAGCTTACATCGGTATCGGCTCAAACATCGGCGATAAAGAGAACAACCTGCGGGAGGCCGCAGCGCACATCTCGGAAATCGAGGGGACGGTATTGCACAGGGCGTCTTCCATTTACTACACCGAGCCTGTCGGCGGCGCGCCGGAGCCGTGGTATTTCAACGCCGTGCAAGAGGTTGAAACCGTTCTCGACCCCGAGGATCTTCTCAACGAGCTTATGAAGATAGAAGCGGAGATGGGGAGGAGTAGGGGAGAGCGTAATGCTCCACGGGTTATCGATCTGGATATCTTGCTGTTCGGTGATTGTATCATCAGCACGGATTTGTTGACCGTGCCGCATCCGCGCTTGCCTGTGCGGCGTTTCGTCCTTGAGCCGCTCGCCGAAATCTCGGAGGAACTTATATGCCCCGGGATGGACGTCACCGTGGCGGAGTTATTGGAAAAACTCATCGACACGCACAAGGTTTTAAGGAAAGGACCGTTCCATGAGCATTGATAAGGTTACGACCGTGCTGCTTGGAGAGATGAAGAAACGGAGAGAGAAGATCGTCGCGCTCACCGCGTATGATTACTATACCGCGCGGCTCTTGAACGATGCGGGCGTCGACATGATACTGGTGGGCGATTCCCTCGGGATGGTGGTGTTGGGGTATCCGTCAACGCTACCAGTGACGATGGAGGAAATGATCCATCACACCAGGGCCGTTTCCCGCGGCAACAGCAGGGCGATCCTTGTCGCCGACATGCCTTTCATGTCCGCGGGCGTAAGCATCGA
>CAYWRA010000037.1:0-23292 GCA_964460305.1 uncultured bacterium | reverse complement strand
GCCTGTAAAGGACTCTCACCTCCAAGTAAGTGCGCCCTGCCGGGCGCACATATAAAAACAGCCACGGATCATTAACTCGCCTTAATCCGTGGCTCCTCGAGTCGCTCCGCGATCGGTTGACCCCCAATCGCGGTTCACAAGAACTTCGCTATGCAATCCTCTAGCCTCTTTTTTTGCTCCTTTGAGAGACCTACGAAATAGGCGGCCATGTCATACCTGTCGCTCTTGGGCACCTTTTCGCAACCGACCACAACCGCACTGCACTGAAGCGCCTCCGCCCCTTCACCCCTGCTGACACTCTTTGCGTGCGGCAGCACCAGGTTCACCGCGATCTCCCTGAAGAGGGGGATGCTCCGGTCCGTCTGGCAGCATATCCCGTTCTTGCTCAGATTGATCTGCTCGCCGAGAACGCGGAAATTGGCCGAACTGACGCTGAATCCCCTCTCTCCGCGGCTCTTCGTCGAAAACACCTCCCCCGGATCGTACCTCATGTCGGCGCCCTTCATCCGCGAGAGACTTTTCTGCTCTTCCAGAGGCAACTGGCGCTTTACATAGTCCGACAACTCGCGCTCATCCCGCCGGTCTATACCGGTAAAACAAATAGCCATACCATATTGAGGCTCGGCGGCGCCCTCCCGTTCGGCCTGATTCCTCACCACGATCCCATGACACTTCAATTTCTTTAACTGCTGACGACCGCTCTGCTCTTCGCCGGGTATGAGGAGGGTCACACCAAGTTCCGCATTCAGAGGGACGAACGTGTTGAGCGTGCAGTATGCCCCCGAGGTGCTGATGTTCTTCGTGCTTGCCTCGATGACGCCATCCGCCTGCTTGATTTTTACGGGGACCTCGACAGCGGCCCGCGGCGCCCTCCGGCGCTCTGCACTTTCTTTTCGGCTTACGCGTGTGGGGATCATTGGCTTCTCCTTAATTGCTATATATCATATACCACCTTTGGGATGCAATGTCAAATCTCCGGGCGCGTTTTCGTGACGGCATTCTTAAGTTCTCTCTTGAGAATCTTCCCCGTCGCGGTCCTCGGCAATTTTTCCGAGACGATGATTCTGTGCGGGATCTTGTACCCCGCAAGGAACTGTTTGCAATATTGTATCAAGGCTGGGGCCTCTATGCGCGCCCCTTCCTTCAACGAAACAAATGCAACGGGCACTTCACCGCGGCGCGGATCCGGCTTCCCCACGACGGCCGCTTCGGCGACGGAAGGGTGTGTGAATAGGATCTCCTCGATCTCCCTGGGGTACACGTTCATGCCATGAAATAGGATCATGTCCTTTTTTCTGTCGAGGATGTAAATGTATCCATCGTCGTCAATCCTACCGATGTCCCCCGTCAACAGCCAGCCGTCGCGGATCGTCTCCTTTGTCTCCCGTGGATGGTTGAGATAACCCCTCATGACGTTCGGACCCTTCACGGCAATCTCTCCAACCCGGCCCTTCGGCAGCTCGGCGCCGTCTCCTGAGACGATCTTAACCGCCACGCCGGGAATCGGCTTCCCCACCGACCCCGGCTTGCGGGGGCCATCAAGCGGATTTATCGAGACCACGGGCGAGGTTTCCGAAAGGCCGTATCCCTCCAGGAGCGGAATGCCGGTTTTGGCTTCAAACCGTTTGAGCGTGGCCTCGGAAAGCGGCGCCGACCCGGAAATGCACACACGAAGGCTAAGCAGCATCCGCAACCACCAGGGAATGCCTCGCTGCGCGATAACGTCATAGACGTGCGGGATGCCGACCAGGATCGTAGCGCACTTAAGGACCATTCTACCGATGACGTGGGGGATCGAGCGCAGCTTGTCCACCAGGATTATACCAGCGCCCACGGACAGCGGCATGAGGATGCAAGCGGTGAGCGTAAACGAATGGAACATGGGAAGCATCAGCAACACGCGGTCCCTCTTATCTATCCTGATGCTCATCCCGGAACTGGTGATGTTTGACAGCAGATTCCCGTGCGTCAGCATCGCCCCCTTCGGTTTACCCGTGGTGCCGGACGTATAGATTACCACTGCAAGGTCGCTGCATTTTACCCCCAGCCCGGGGTCCGAGTCGCTCATCCCTTTGATAAGCTCTTCGCACAACCAGGTGTCATTACCGAGGTCTTCCCTCCCGATGGTCACAAGCGCTTTAAGCGCGGGCAGCTCGTCGGAAAATTTCCTGACCACTGGAGCGAACTGGTCCGACGTCACCAATACGGTCGCGGCCGAATCCGCGAGAATGAATTTGAGCTCGGGAGCGGTCAAAAAAGAGTTGAGGGGGACGACCACCGCCCCAGCCTTGAACGCACCGAGGCAGGCGAAGATGTAATGGACGTCATTGGCCAGGAGGATGGCGAGCCGGTCCGACGACGCCAGGCCTAATTTTTCCCGGAATGCGTGCGCGTAGCGGTTGGCAATTGCGTTGAGGGAGCGATAGCTCAACGCGCCCTTCTCCGAGACAACGGCTCGGCGGCGCGGATGGCGGAGGGTTGCTTCCTCGATCATCTGGCCCAGGCTTTCACAACACCCCACCAGGGCCATCGCGTTCCTCATTCGCATTTCACAGACCCGTGCGCGGTGACGATCACTCGTCGAGGACGACTTTCCCCCAGGGACGCCACAGGGCGGAATGCATCGAGGCGACCTCGGCGCCTTTATAGTTGAGCGAGACGCGCCAGCTCGCAATGTCGCCGTTTACCACGTTCTGCTCGCCGAGGCTCTTCCATACGTACTTGTGCCGCCCCACAGGAAGCTCTTTATACACCTTTTCCGAATAGTGGACTTCGACGCCCTTGGGATACATGTATTCAAATTTTAGCGTCATCGGTTCCCGCAGGACCTTCTCCGGCCCCTTTGCGACAAATACGATGACGTACTCCTCACCCTGCATGTCGGGGGAGAGAAATTGAGATTCATAGCGCCACTTGTCAATCCCGCCCAGGCCGGTGAATTTACCGGTATTGCGGGTCTCTTCGGAATAAATGCCCCTGGCGTCGGTAAGCCTCGACTGGCCGTCGATGGCGAGAAGCTTATCCTCTCTCTTCACGGACGCGACATGAAACGAAGTCGAAGGTGATTTATATGGCTCCATCACCGCGGCGCACCCCATGCACATAACCGTCACGGCGACAAGCAACATCGCTCTAAAAACCGATCTCATCAATGTCCTCCCCGGTTAATGACAAATACCAAATGACAAATGTCAAAACACGATGAGGTTTTGTCATTTGGTCATTTGTAATTCATTTGTCATTTGGTATTTGTCATTTGGTATTGATAATAAATAATCCCGATTAAACCGTCGTCATTATATATTTTACCGGGAGTCGATGCAAGCACAGTCCCCTTTAGCGGAAACCATCCAGGAGCGGTCCAACGGCGCTACCGAAGCGGGCATAACTAGCGGAGACGTTCTCCCATAGGGCGGTCGCCAGATCGGAAAAATGGAAGTCGGGCGATATGAAAATGAGTACCAAGCCGAGCACAACGACGTTCATCACGTAAATGATGGTGAGGGAAAACAGGTAGCCGTTCTTCTTCACCTCCGTCTGTCCCTTGATGAGCGCGGACACGGTGAGGATGATGTGGAACGCCCAGGTAAAACCGATGAGGAAGACAAACGCCCCCGTGAACTGCTGAGGTTCCCAAAAGAGCTTTCCGAGGAAGTAGAGCCCGATGAGGAGGATGGTGTAGACCGGGAAGAAATACGGGGAGAGGGCGATAAAAAAGTTGCCCTTGGTCCCCTCGACCCTTCCCCCCGTCGAAGAGGCGGAGAAACCCGTCACCTCACCGCGGAATAGAAGGATCCAGAATGCGTGCGTGAGTTCGTGGCCGAATACGTAGCTCTTGATCGGATGCTGGAAAACCGCAAAGAGGAGAAGGAATACGCCGAAGCCTATCAGAAACCACAGCTGCGACTTGACGGGGCCGAGGAGGTCATGATAAAACGCCACCGTCACCCCGGCGCAGGCGGGGATAAGAAACAGGCCGGTGCAAAACTTGACGAGCCGGAGTAAGAACTGGAGCAATTTCATGGACGCCGGATCCCCGCGCGGTTGTGGGTAGAATATATCTCATTCACGCGGGGCGAGCAATTGATAAGTGGAATCCCAAATCCCCAAGAGGCAGTGATAAGAGAATCCAGGAGCCAGAATACCGACCCATGAACTCCATCTTCTGTATCCTGAATTCTGGATTCTAACTCGATAGCTTGTTTATAAATAATAAGGGCGGTATACCGTCTAGTCGGCGAGTATCTTGAAACCAGCCGGTAACCGCCCTTATGAAAATCCCAAACCCCCCGACTGCGCCAAGGCTTCGTCGGGCAGGCAAATCTCAAATCCCAATCACATGATTCGCACTTCGAATAGCGATGTACGAAGTACGCCTCACGCCTAATCCCTTACCCCCGCCGTGACCTGCACCCGCTTACGCAAAAACGTCGGGACGTCGAGATTCTCTCCCTCGACGATTGTCGGCTCCGTCTCCTCGAAATGCTCATAGCTGTTGAAATCGAGATCGATCAGCGTCTGCTGGGGGACCGCTTCTTGCGTCGAGGTCTCGATCGCCGCCGCCTGAGGAACTTCATCCACCCGCTCGCCATCGAGGTTGGTGGCCAGGACCGTCACGAGCCTCCGTCCGCGGAATTCCGCGTCCACAACTGCCCCAAAGATCACATGCGCATTCTTGTTCCCGAGGGAACTGATCTTCTCCGCCGCTTCCTTGACCTCCCTTAAGCCCAGGTCGTCGCCCCCCATGATGCTGATCAGGAGCCCGCGCGCCCGAGGCAGGGCGTCGAGGTCGAAGAGCGGGTTCTCGAGCGCCCTGCGGGCCGCCTCCGTGGCGCTGCCCTGTCCCAAACCCACTGAAAAACCCAGCGCGGCCCTTCCACCGTTCACCATGATCGTGCGCACGTCGGCGAAATCGAGGTTGATCAAGCCCGTCTTGTTGATCAGCCTCGCGATACACTGCACCCCCTCCGAAAGGATGTCATTGGTGAATGCGAAGGCCTCGGTCAGCGAGAGGTTCATGTCGGCGATCTGGAAGAGCTTGTCGTTGGCGACGGCGATGACGGTGTCGGCATGCTCGCTCACCCTCCGCACCCCCTCAAGCGCCTGCGCTTTTCGTTTCTGTCCCTCAAAATCGAACGGCGTGGTGGCGATGCATACCGTGAGAATGTCCTTCTCCCGCGCGGCCTGCGCCACCACCGGAGCGGCCCCCGTCCCAGTGCCCCCTCCGAACCCTGCGACGAGGAAAAGGATGTCGCATTCCGACACCATCTCCTCTATATCGGCGAGTGAATCCATCGCCGCCTGCCTCCCGACGTCTGGGTTTCCCCCGGCCCCAAGACCGTGCGTGATCCGTTCGCCGATGTGCATCTTGCGCGGGGCGCTCGATTGCATCAGGGCCTGCCTGTCGGTATTGATGGCGACGTAATCGACGTTCGCTATGTTGCCCTTCAACATCTGCTCAAGGGCGTTCGAGCCGGCCCCGCCGATGCCCACAACCCTGATACGCACCGGCCTGATGACATCGGTATTCTCGGTGATCATATCTTCCCCCATTCGGTTCGCATCCTACAGTAGAAATCCCAAATCCCAAACCCCAAATCCCAATATTAATGTGTAACCACACCCCGTCCCAAAGGGATCCCTTCGGGAAAGGGGCCCCGTTGGGGGAGTTCACGGAGAAATAATCACTGAGGGCGCGGTTAAAATTAATCCTGGATTTATTCCTCAGTGGCCTCAGTGGCCTCAGTGGTTCTACTGAGCCTTCTCTGTGGCCTCCGTGGTTTCACGTTACGTCACAGCTTGTTCCCGATCCACTCCCGGATTCGGCCTATAAAGCCCGCTATACGGCCCCTCCTCTTGAACCTCGAGATCTTCCCCTCCATCCTGCTGCGATAACCGTACCTGGCCAAGCCCGCCCCCGTTGCATACAAGGGGCTGTCAAGCGCCTCCGCGATGCCGGAAATCCCCGTGGGGTTCCCTATGCGCACGGGGAGATTGAATATCTTCTGCGCCAGTTGGGCCGTTCCATCCATGAGGCATGCCCCTCCTGTGAGGACCACTCCCGATCCCAGGAATCGCCGCACGCCGGAGCGGTCCAGGTTTCTCCTCACGATGGAAAAAATCTCCCCCATCCGCGACTCGATGACCCTGGCAAGCTCCCGGCGGCTGTACCTGGCGGGGAACCTGTCGGGCCCCGTTGGGATTTCTATCTCTTCCGCGGGATCGATGAGATCCTCCATGGCGCTGCCATGCGTTTTTTTTATCTCCTCAGCAAGGGTGATCGGAACCCTGAGGGCGATCGAGATATCATTCGTCACATGGTCCCCGCCAACCGCAAGCACGTGCGATTGGTTGATGCTGCCGCGATGGAACACCACGAGGTCCGTCGTCCCTCCGCCGATGTCGATGAGGAGCACGCCGGAGTTCTTTTCATCCTCGCTCAACACGGCGATGCTGGACGCTAGCGACTCCAACACGATATCCTCCACCTCGAAGCCGGCGCGGTTGATGCTCTTGATGATGTTCTGCGTCGCGGTGATAGCGCCGGTGACGATGTGCGCCTCGGCTTCAAGCCGGACCCCCGACATCCCTTTCGGTTCCTTGATGCCGTTCTGGCCGTCCACCGTGAACTCCTGGGGGATCGTGTGCAGAATCTCCCGGTCGGCGGGGAGCGAGACGGCGCGGGCGGCGGTTATGGCCTTTTCAACGTCCTTCCCAGTGATTTCACCGCGTTCGCTGATCGCGGCGACGCCGCGGCTGTTGAAGCTCTTTATGTGCCCCCCCGTAACCCCGGCGAACACGGAGTGTATTTCGACGTTCGCCATCTTCTCCGCATCCTCGATGGATTCGAGAATCGACTCCACCGCGCCGTCCATGTCGACGACCACGCCTTTCCGTAGGCCGCGGGAAGGGGCGTGTCCCAGGCCGATGATGCGCAGGGATTGGGTCGCCCTGTCGATCTCGGCGACGACCGTGCAGATTTTCGTGGTCCCCACATCCAGGCCTATGATCAAATTCGAACCGTTGCTCATGATGTTTCCCTCTCTACCGGACGACAAATGACAAATATCAAATGACAAATGAATTACAAATGACCAAACGACAAAAACTCATCGCGTTTTGTCATTTGTCATTTGTCATTTGTCATTATTCTGTGGTTTCACGCCGCTATTTCTTGGCGACCATGTCTTTCACAAGCGGCAGTTCGGCGACGTCCTTCCACCGCAGATCGATATAGCTTGCGGGCCCGTCCAGGCCCCGATACTTCCGCTGCTTGAGAATGAACGAGAGTAGCTGGAGGCGCTCGTCCATATTGTCGCCGCCGAGACGGATCTCCTGGATGAGGCTAGACTTCATCAGATAATTATCCGGGTCGCTCGCATCAACGCTCACCAGCTCCAACTGGCGGCACAACTCCGATTCCCGATAATGCTCTACGATCCCGAGCGAGCTCTTCGCCGCCTCGGATGAGAGCCGGTCCCCCGGACGCACCGGTCCAAGGTTGAGGCCCAGAAGGAGGGGCAACGACTTGCTGTTCCTCTCCTTCCTTGCAGAGAGAACGATTCCATCCGCATCCACCACGTAGCGCCGCATCCGGTCGGACCCGGTGGAAACATCCGCTCCCGCCGGAGGGGAGGACTGCTGCGCTACGCCGCGCGCGGGGCAATATACCGCGGCGATCGGGTATCGCTCATAAACGCGTATCACAACCCCCCCCGGCATTTTACGATTCACCACCGCATCCCTGATGTCTGGATGGGCGCAGATACGCGCGCGGATTTTCTGGAGATCGGCGGAGAATAGATTATCCCCGACCTTTATGTCCGCGAGCGCTCTGACGCGATCTTTCGAAAGCAGCTCCTCATTGTTCACCTCTATCCATCGCACGGTAAAGCCGGATGGTTTCAAAAACCCGACACGGAAACCGATCGCAGCGCATACGCACAAGACAAGCGCTCCAGCCGCCACCAGCGCCGGCCGCCACCATCTCCAGCCGCCGCCCCCCGCTCTCCGGCCCGGAAGCGCCCCAGACCGGCGTCGCCTGGCGACATCCACGTTAAAAACAATCGTACGGCGCTTTCTCTTCAGTCGCGTGTTCATTTTCCACATCGGCGTATTACCCTCCCATCGGCTGACTAATCCCTGCCCTCTTCCCCGACAACCACCACCTCGGACTCCAGATCGATGCCCCGGTCCTCTCGCGCCCGCTTCCGGATAAGCTCCATGAGGGAAAGCACGTCGCGGGCGGTGGCGCCGTCCCTGTTCACTATCACGTTTGCATGCCGTTCGCTCACGACCGCCCCTCCCGAATGCGTCCCTTTAAGGCCGAGCTGCTCGATCAGCTCTCCCGCGGGACAGCCCGACGGGGGATTCCTGAACACGCAGCCGGCGCTCGGCTCCGGCGGCAGCGCGGATGCATGCGCCTCCCGGGAATGCTTGAGGCGCCGCTCGATCTCCGTCCGGTCCCCCTCCACCAGTTTCAACTCCGCGCTCAACACGATGCCATCCATCGCCGCGGCGCACCGTCTGTACGAAAATCCCAATGCGAGTTGCTCCACCCGGCGGATGGCCCCTTTGAGGTCCATAACGCGAACCGCCTCCACCAGGTCGCCGAACGCAACGCCGCGGGCGCCCGCATTCATCCTTACGGCCCCCCCCACCGTCCCGGGGATCCCCGCCAGATACTCGATGCCGCCGAGCGACCGGCTGACGGTCTCGGCAATGAGCGCAGCCAACGATACCCCCGAACCCGACAAAACGCGCTCCCCGGAAATTTCGATACGCATGAAATAAGCTCCGCAGAGTCTCACCGCCACGCCTCGCCATCCGCCGTCGCGCACGATAATATTCGCTCCCCCGCCAAGCGGGAGGATGGGGATCGCCCCTCTTCGACATACACCGACCAGCTCGCCGAGTTCGTTCTCATCGCGGATCTCGATAAGGGCATCCGCGGGGCCGCCGACCCTCATCCACGTGTGCCGGGAAAGGGGCTCGCCGATTTTCACCCTTTGTCCAAAGATCCTGATTAATTCCGACTTGACCTTTTCGTCAATCATGGATGCCTTGGCAAATATTTGCCATTGATCCCCGTCCCCACCGTCTCCTCTATCAAATCCGCCAGCTTTTGCGCCGCATGCGGCGAGGCGAGGGTTCTCGCGGCATCCGACATTCTTTTCAGGGCCGCGGCGTCTCTTCTCAGCGAGACAACGAGTTTAGCCAGCAGATCGCCCGTCAGCCCCGACTCGTCCCGGAGTAGCGCCGCCCCGCTCTTTTCAAAAATGCGCCCGTTCGCCGTCTGGTGATCCCCCACCGCGTATGGATATGGAACCAGTATCGATGGGGTCCCCGAGTTGGCGAGCTCCGTGAGGGTCATCGCCCCCGCTCGGCAGACCGCAAGATCCGCCGCCGCATATGCCCACTCCATCTCCTTAAGATATGGGACCACCACGGACTTAAGCCCCGCGCGCGCGTATGCCTCTACTACCGGGGGACGGTCCTTTTCCCCGCTCAGGTGAACGATTTGGAGGTTGCCTTCCCCGGCAAGCAGCCCGCTCCCTTCAATCATCATCCTGTTGATCGATCGCGCCCCCTGACTCCCCCCCATCGCGAGGACGGTGAACGTATCAAGCCCGACGCCGAGACGACGACGACCCTCCCCTCTCGTCACCCCCCGCATTATCTCCCGCCTTAAGGGAGTCCCTGTGATCAAATACCCTTTCTCGGCCCATCGCGGTTCGTCGGCGAGCGGCAGCCCAAGCGCCACGCGGTGCGCAATCCGCGCCAACCAACGGTTCGCCCGTCCCATTATCGCGTTCTGCTCGTGTATGACCACCTTCAGCCCCAGCGCCCGCGCCGCAAGCGCGGGAGGAACGGACACGTACGCACCGTAACCTATGAGCGCCTGCATCCCCCTCCTCTTCATCAGCGCGCGCGCCATCTTGTACGAACGGAGCATCGTCCCGATCGCGGGGACGATCCTCCATGAGAGGGCGCTCCCGAACGCGCTTACGGGAAGCTCCTCGAACGGGAATCCAGCCCGATCGAGGATCGCCCGCTCCATCCCCCGCCGCGACACCAGGAACAGCGCCTCGAACGACCGATCGCGCGACCGCAGTTCCTCCGCGGTGCAGAGCGCCGGATTCAAATGCCCCGCGGTCCCCCCCGCTGCGAACGCGATCCTCATATCCTGAACGTCCTGTCGGAATGCGACTCCAGGCAGTGAACCGCCATGTCCATCCCCATGTGCTTCCCGATGTTCATTAACACGCCTACGGCGAAAAGGTTGATGATCATACTGGAACCGCCGAAGCTGATGAACGGGAGCGGCAGCCCCTTCGTCGGCAGGGTGCCGGTCACCACGGCGATGTTGATGATGGCCTGAAGGCTGAGCACGGAGACGATGCCGAACGCGAGGAGATGCCCGTAAAAATCGGGCGCCTTCCTGCATATCGACATCCCCAGCATGAGAAGAACGAGGAACAGCGTGACGATCACTCCCGCTCCGATAAACCCCAGCTCCTCTCCGATGATCGAGAATATAAAGTCCGTATGCGCCGCGGGCAGATAGTAGAATTTCTGCCGGCTCTGCGCGAGCCCCATGCCGGTCAAGCCGCCGGAACCGAGCGCGATGAACGACTGTATGATCTGGAAACCGGTCCCTTCAGGGTCGGCCCACGGGTTGAGAAACGCGACGATGCGTCTCTTGCGGTAATCCGAGCTGAAGACGAGAAGGTAGATCACGGGCAATGCGGCAAGGGCGAGGGGGAGGAGCAGACGAAGACGCGCGCCCGCCACGAACAGCATGATGACCAGCATCAGGGCCATGAGCACCGTCGTCCCCAGATCGGGTTGCATGATAACCAGCCCGAGCATCAGAAGAGAGAGGGAGAGCGGCATAACGAGCCCCTTCCAGAACTGACCGATCTGCCGCTGCTTCCTTGCAAGCACGTCAGCCAGATAGAGGATGAGCGCGAACTTGGCTATCTCGGAAGGCTGAAAACTGAAGCAGCCACACCAGATCCATCTGCTTGCTCCGCCGGCCGTCCTCCCCATCCCAGGCACGTAGACCAGGATGAGGAGCGCTATGCTCGTGAATAGGAGCGAGAGGCTGTGGGTGCGCAGATTATGGTAGTCGATATTGACCGCGCACGCGAATGCCACCAGCCCGCACATTATCCAGAGCGCCTGCCGCTTTAGGAAGTAATAGCTGTCGTTGAACTTATCCTGGGCGAAGAAGGCGCTGGTGGAATAAATCATCACAACCCCTATGCTGAGAAGCAGCACAACGGTCACGAAAAGAAGAGTCCGCTGTTGCACCCCGCTCACCCCCTTAGCCTGATCTATTCATCAACTTTGATCGGCCGATAAGTACTTACTGTAGCGCAAATAGTTAATCAAGATTGTTAGGAAAATCCCAATCATATGATTCGTATTTCGTCGTTCGTCGTTCGCATCTCGTACTTCACCCTCACCCTGCCCTCTCCCTCAGAGGGAGAGGCGAAGGGAGCGGGTGCGCCACGAGATACGAAATACGAGATACGCCCTATCCGCCTCGTCTCACCGCAATCGCCTCACTGGGGTATCACGAGCGATCGGCCAGCCTTGATCTTACTCGGATCCCCGATCTTATTGACCTCAACCAATTTTTTCAACGATACCCTGTATCGCTTCGCGATGGATGAAAGCGTTTCGCCCTTCTGAACGACGTGTGTTTTCACGGCGCCGGGGACCCGGGCTTTTTCTCCCGTTTCCCTTGCCGGGGCAGGAGCTACACCCGCAGGCATCTTCACTCCGACCGTCGACTCCGCGGTGGCAACCGGCTTCTTCTCCACCACGGGTTTTCCTTTCTGCTTAGGCGCCACCGCCGCGGCGGGGCCCGGGATCACGAGCACCTGACCTACGCGTACGGCCGAATCCCTCTTCATGCCGTTCGCCGCTGCGAGTTCCGCCTCGGGGACGCCATACTGCTGGCTTATTTGCCCGAGGCTCTCACCCGGCGCAACCTTGTGCGTCCCTCCCTCGCCCTTCCGCTTCTTACCATCAGCCGCCGGTAAAACCGCTCCCTGCCGTTTGATCTCGGGCACAATCGGTCCCTTATCTTGCCGCTCGGCAACCGCAGCAAGTCCCTTCTCCTTTTCCTCGGCGGCCATTTCCATTTTTTTCTCTCTCTTCTCGGCGGCAGCCGTTACCGCCTCTTCCTTCTGCGCCGCGAGGCCGGCGATGGCAGCCTCTTTACGCCCGGCAACCTCCGCTCGCCGTTCTCCCCCCAATACGGCGGTCGCTTGCGGCGCCGGGGGCAAGGCGGTGTCCGCCTTTGGCGGGATCGCCTCGGGTTCGCGCGATACGAGAAGATCCGTCTCTTCAACCATCCCCTTGGGTTCGAGAATAGATTCCGGCTTGGCCTCCGGTGCGCGGAGTTCCTGTACCGGGGCTGCGCTGGTCAGTTTGGGCACCTTTTTACCCTTAACGCATCCCCCGAAGACCACGGCCAAAACCAGGACGCTGATATGCGCCCCCACAACGACAACCACCAGATTACGACTGCTCATTGAACCCTCCTTTTGTTGAATGACAAATGACAATTCAGATGAATGACAAAATTCAAATGACAAAACCACAATGTGTTTTGACATTTGGTATTTGTCATTCTTTCGTCATTTGGTATTTGTCATTTGCCATTATCTCCCTCACTCTCTTCCTGAACTCCTCTCCTCTCTCTTCATAATTCTTGTACATGTCATAACTGGAACACGCGGGCGAGAGCATGACGGTATCGCCTGGGACCGCATACCCCACCGCCGTCCGCACCGCATCCGAAAGGCTTCCCACACGGCGCATTTCGACCGTACCGGCGAGGTCATGCCCTATTTTCACGCTTGCCTCGCCGATGAGAACAACGGCCTTGACACGCCTTGAAACCTCTCCCTTGAGAACCGAATAGTCAAACCCCTTGTCTTTCCCTCCGGCGATGAGGATGACGGGGCCTTCCACGGCCCGCAGCGCACGGACCACCGCATCCGGATTGGTCGCCTTGGAATCGTTGATGAATCTCACACCGTTCCATGTCGCAACCGGCTCCATCCGGTGGGGGAGGCCCCTAAACGTTTTCAGCTCTTCCCTTACCGTTTCTGGCGCAACGCCACAGACCGTCGCCGCAGCGGCCACGGCAAGCGCGTTTTCGACGTTGTGACCGCCCATGAGACACACCTCCTCACGACGGCATATCGTCGCTGTCTCCCCCCGCAATTTCACCACGAGTGAGCCATTCAGCACGCATGCCCCCTCGTCCACCTCGCCATCGGCGCTGAACTCAAGAACCGATTGATTCCCCAGGGCGGCCGTGCGTTCCCAGTCGGCCCGTTCCCTCGCATTCACAATCGCCCAGTCGCCGCCATCCTGGTTCCGGAAGATCATCGCCTTGGCATTCCTGTAGTCGTCAATGCCGCGGTAGCGATCGAGATGATCGTCCGCCACGTTGAGCGCCACCGCGATCCATGGCTTGAAACGGCTTACCCCCTCTAGTTGGAACGAGCTCACCTCGCACACAATGAGATCAGGCTCGCGGTCCGCCCCGACGACGTCGGAAAGCGGCTTGCCGATGTTCCCGCAGGCAACGGCCCGCTTACCCGCCCTGACCAGCACGCGCTCCATCAACGTCGCCGTCGTGGTCTTTCCGTTCGTCCCGGTCACCGCCACGATGGGAGACCGGCAGAACCGATATGCAAGCTCGATCTCGGACAGCACCGGAACGCCGCGGAGGGCGAGCCCCCCCACTAACGGTATGGAGGGATCGATCCCGGGGCTGATAACGACCATCTCGGCCCCATCGGCGAAACGCTCCGTGTGCCAGCCGAGTTCGACACGGCACCCCATCTCTTCGAGCCGGCGCGCGCGCCGCACGGTCTCGTCCGAATCGCTCAAGTCGCTGCAACTCACCAGCGCGCCCTTCCGCAGGAGGAGCTCCGCGGCGGCGGCTCCGCTCACCCCGATGCCGAGGACCAGTGCTTTCTTGCCTTTCACATCCATAACCGCTGATCGTCCTTCGTCGTTCGTACTTCGTATATCGTCTTTCGTATTTCACGAACGAAGTACGAAAGACGACGTACGAATCACTGCAGTTTTAACGCCCCCAGGCCGATGAGCGCGAAAATAAGCGCCAGGATCCAGAACCTCACCGTCACCTTCGTCTCCGACCAACCTTTCATCTCAAAGTGGTGGTGGAGGGGCGACATTAGAAATATCCTACGGCCCGTCAGCTTGAAGGAGGCCACCTGTAGGATCACGGATAGCGCCTCCATGACAAATACGCCACCCACCAGTAATAGAGCGAGCTCCTTTTTGATGAGGATCGCCACCAGCCCCACGACTCCCCCGAGGGCGAGCGAACCGGTATCGCCCATGAATATGTCGGCCGGATAAGCGTTGTACCAGAGGAAGCCGAGGCCCGCCCCCACGATGCTCGCACAGCACACCGCGAGCTCTCCGCTGTGCGGGATGTAGCGGATGCCGAGGTAATGCGCGAACTGTGCGTGCCCGCTCACGTAGCTCAATATCGAATATACCAGCGCCGCGCTGACGACACAGCCTATCGCCAATCCATCAAGACCGTCCGTGAGATTGACCGCGTTCGAGCTCCCCACTATCACAAGGACGGCGAATATAATGTAGAAGAGGCCAAGATCGGCGACGATCGGGTGTTTATAGAACGGGATGCTCACTTCCCCTGCGTAGCGCGACGTCTCGGGATGGGCGAGCAGTATGGCGCCGATGAACAGGCCGAGGACGACCTGCCCCGCGAACTTCACCTTGGCCCTCATTCCGCGCACGTCTTTATGCTTCACCTTAATGTAATCATCGATAAAACCCAGGGCGCCGAGCCAGACGAGCGTGAACAATACCAACAGCACAAAACGATTGCAGATATCCGCCCATAGGATGCAGGAGACCAGCACCGCGATGATGATCAACACTCCCCCCATCGTCGGCGTCCCCTCCTTGCGCTTATGCTGGCTGTAGAGAGGAAACCAGTCCCGCCGCACGCGCTGGCCCACCTCTAGCTCGTGCATTTTTCTGATTACCCAAGGGCCGATGGCAATGCTCAGGATCATTGCGGTCGCGGCAGCCGCGGTCGCGCGGAACGTGATGTACCTGAACACGTTGAAGCCGAAAAAATACTCCCTTAACGGGTAAAGCAAGTAGTACAGCATCTTGGTCCCTTTATCCTTTTTACCACCGAGGACACTAAAAATGACAAAACCCTTGCGAAATCCCAAATCCCAATATTGAGAATGACTAAACTTACACAGGTGTGATGCTGAGTTTTGTCATTTGTCATCAATCAGTTCCTCGGTCAAACTCCACTCTTCCAGAACCTTTTCAAGACCAATGCGGCGGGACGCCTTCAGCAACACGCAGTCTCCCCTAATCGCGCGCGCTCGCAACACCGAGGCGGCCTCCAGCGCGTCCGCGCATAGGACCACGCCGTCGCCGGACATACCGGCTGCACGCGCCTCCGCCGCCGCGAGCGCGCCCAGCTCACCAACGGTGATCAACAGATCCACACCGCACTCAACGGCGGCGCGCCCGATATCACGGTGAGCGCGCTCCGCCGCCGCGCCCAGTTCGAGCATGTCGCCCATCACCAGAATCTTCTTGCCGTCCGCCGCCATCCCCTTGAACGCCTCCAGCGCCGCGCGGGTCGATGCGGGATTCGCGTTGTAGGCGTCGTTGATCACGGTGATCCCACGCCTGACGAACACCTCCATGCGCATAGACGGCAGGCGCACATCCCCCAGACGTCCGGCAATTTCGCCCGGCTCCATCCCAAGCTCTTCACAAACCGCCGCGGCGGCAAGGGCGTTGTAGACGTTGTGGACGCCGACGGCTGGAATGGCGACAGCGAAGGGGTGTCTCGCCCTCCTGAATCTCATGGAGAATCTCACTTTTCCATCCCCTGCATGCACGGACTCACCGCGCACGTCCGCCCCGGCCCCCAAGCCGAAAGTCTTCACCCTTAGATTCGACCGCTTCCCCATATGCGACACGTATGGATCGTCGCAGTTTAACACCGCGACCCCGCCGCCACGCATTACCATTGCCTCGAGAAGCTCGGCCTTTGACGCCGCTACCTCCTCCATGGTGCCCAGGAATTCCAGGTGCGCGGGCCCCACGTTCGTGATCACGCCGATGGTGGGAGCGGCGAGCCCGGCCAGCCTGGCGATTTCTCCGCGGGCGTTCATCCCCAACTCCAACACCGCGATCGAGTGGCGCCGCTCGATCCTTAAAAGGGTGAGGGGAACCCCGACGTCGTTGTTGAACGTCCCCTCACTCCCAAGCGCTGAGAAGGCCCCAGAGGCGATCGCGACCACCATATCCTTTGTGGTCGTCTTGCCGTTGCTCCCCGTAATGGCTACAAGCGGCATCCGGAAGCGTTCCCGATAACGTTTTGCGAGCTGCTGGAGCGCCTTGAGGGTATCGTCCACCCTGACGAGCGCCGCGCCGCTCGACGACCATCTCCCGATCTCGGCGCCGGGGAACGAGCGAGAGTAGACCGCCCCGGAGCAGCCCCGTTCCAAAGCGACACCCAGATAATCGTGCCCGTCGAACTTTTTCCCCTTGAGCGGGATAAAGAAATCGCCGCGGTTTAAGTTCCTCGTATCGGTGGTTATGGAACATATGGCGACCCGCCTGTCCCCCGCAACAAGCTCTCCAGCGGTCGCCGCCAGAGCCTCATCGATGCTGATAGGTTCCATATATAAAATCCCAAACCCCAAATCCCAAATCCCAAATAAATGACAAATACCAAATGACAAATGAATCACAAATGACCAAATGACAAAAACTCATCGTGTTTTGACATTTGTCATTTGGTATTTGTCATTTATAAACTCCGCATCATGCCCCGCCAACCAGCTCCATAATCACGTCCCGATCGCTGAAGGGGACTACCGTGCTCTCGAACTCCTGTGTGCGTTCGTGTCCCTTCCCAGCCACCAAAACGACATCGCCATCCCTGGCCTCGGCGAGCGCTGCGGCGATTGCTTCACGTCTATTCTGAATTGCTTGGCAATGCTTCCCGGACTCATCGCAGCCCCTCGAAACCTCCTTGATGATCTCCATCGGATGCTCCCCACGCGGGTTGTCCGTGGTGATTATCGGCAGGTCGGACAGTCGGGACGCCACGCGCCCCATGGGAATCCGCTTGCTCACGTCCCTGTTGCCGCCGCAACCGAATACGAGTATGACCCTCCCCTTGCATCCCTCCCGCACGGCCAGAAGAGCGTTCTCAAGCGCATCCTCGGTATGAGCATAATCGACGAATATGCGATACGGCTTCCCGCATGGCACCTCCTCCAGCCTTCCCCGTGCAGGTTTCGCTTTCGAGAGCGCCGCGACAATCACCTCCGGCTGGACGCCCGACGAAAGCGCCACGCTCGTTGCGGCAAGGGCATTGTAGACGTTGTGCCTGCCGAGCAGGGGGAGTGTGACCGACAGCCGGTGACTATCCGTCTCGATGTCAAACCGGCTGCCGGCCCGGCCCAATTCGACGGAGAGCGCCCGTACCATTGCGCCCTCGTGCATGCCGTAAGTTACGAGCGGGACGGTGATTGACGCAGCAAGCTTACGCCCCCACGTATCATCACTGTTTACCACCGCGCTCTTCAAACCCGGCATCGCAAAGAGGGGCGCTTTCGCGTTGAAGTATGCCTCGATGCTGCCGTGGTAATCAAGATGGTCTCTCCCGAGATTAGTGAAGACCGCCACATCGAAGGCGATGCTCTCCACCCGTCGTTGCGAAAGGGCGTGTGAGGAGACCTCCATAACGAGGCAGTCACACCCCTCCCTCACCGCATCCCTCATCATCGCCTGAAGGTAGGTCGCCTCCGGCGTGGTGCGTTCAGCCGGTATGGAACGCCCACCGATGAGGTATTCGATGGTCCCAAGGAGGGCGGGGCTCCTCCCCGCCTCTCTCAGTATCGCCCTGGTAAGGTAACAGACGGTCGTTTTTCCGTTCGTTCCCGTCACGCCGATAACCTCGATCTCCTTGGACGGGCTGCCGTAGAAACAATCCGCCAGTTGAGCGAGAGCACGCCGGCTGTCCCGTACCATGAGGATGGTTGCCCGGTTTGACGCGGCGACCTCTCTCTGGACGAGGACGGCGACCGCTCCCCTCTCAATGGCTTCGGCCACATGATCATGGCCGTCGATCCTGCCGCCGGGGAGTGCTGCGAAGAGATTCCCGTATCTCACCATGCGAGAATCATGGCTGAGGCCGGTCACTTCCACGTCGCGCCGCCCCGTGACACTGCACTCGCCCAGGGCGGGGATCAGTTCGCTCAATTTCTTCGCGTTATTCAATCCTCACTCCTTATTAAATCCAAAATCCCATAGAAGCCAGAATCCAGGAGCCGGAATTCTGAATTCTGGATTCTGGCTACTGGCTACTGGATTCTAATTTCTCTCTCCCCACACCACCTTGACTCCCTCTTCGCTCTTGTCCGGCGGGACCGCGAGATATTTCAGCGTCCGCTTCGCGACCTCCTTGAATATCGGCGCAGCCACCGCCCCGCCGTAATAAATGGGCTTGGGTTCGTCGAGGGCAACGAGGATCAGCACCGCGGGATCCCTCGACGGCGCGAAGCCCACAAACGACCCCACAAATCTGGAGTGCGAGTAGTGGCCCCCAGGGTCAACCTTCTGAGAAGTCCCGGTTTTCCCCGCCACCGTGTACTCCTCAAGGGCGGCCCTTGGCGCCGTGCCCTCGCGGGTGGGGACGCCTTCCATGGCATTCACAAGCGCCGCGGCTGTCGCCTCGCTCACCACCCTGCCCCTCGACCGGGGGGCGTAGGATTTAACTACCCCGCCCGAGCTGTTTTTCACGTTGTCGACGATGTACGGCCTCATCGCTACGCCGCCATTCGCGAGTGCGGCCACCGCCGTGGCCATCTGGATCGGAGTGACCCCAACCTCCTGCCCCATTGGGACGGCGGCGATCGAGAGCCCCGACCACTGACTTAAGGGATGCAACATGCCCCCCACCTCGCCCGGCAGGCCTATTCCCGTGGGAGATCCGAATCCGAACCGACGGATGCCCTGATAAAGTTTTTCCTCGCCCAGCCTCATCGCAATCTTCACGGCTCCGATGTTGCTCGACTTACGGATCACCTCCACCGTGCTGAGATTCCCGTATGAGTGCACGTCGTGCAGGGTGTGCCTGCCGACGCGAAAGGCGCCGTTCTCGCAGAAGATGACGTCGCCCATCGTTACGCATCCGCTGTCAAGCGCGGTTGCCACCGTGACGACCTTGAAGGTCGACCCAGGCTCATAGACGTCGGTGATGCACCTGTTGCGCCGGTATTCCGTTGGGAAATTCGACGGCGCATTCGGATCGTAGGACGGCCAGTTGGCGATGGCGAGAACCGCCCCCGTCTTCGGCTCCAGCACGATGAGGCATCCCGCCACCGCGTTGTACTGGCGGCATCCCTTCTCGAGCTCGCTCTCCGCAATGTGCTGAATGACGGCGTCCACCGTGAGGGAAAGATCATAGCCGTCGATGGGCGGGATGTCCTGGCTTCTGAGGGTCATGATCTCCCGGCCCTTGCGGTCCCTATGAGACGCCATCCAGCCCGATTGCCCGCGCAGGTACTGATCGGCCTGCAGTTCAAGCCCTTCCAACCCGCGGTTGTCGATATCGACGAAGCCGAGCACGTGGCTTAAGAGCCCGCCCTGAGGATATACCCTCTTTACCTCTTCGCGGAAACCGACGCCGTCGATCTGAAGGCGTTCGATCCTGTCAGCCGTATTGTCGTCGAGCTTCCTGGCAAGCCAGACGAACCTCCTCTTCTTGTCCAGCTTTTCCACAAGGTCTTCGTACGGAAGAGAGAGGCACCGCGAGAGCGACCGCGCGGCCGTTTCCGGCGACGCGATTTTATCAGCCTCGGCATAGGCCGATTTTACGCTTATGCTCATGGCCAGAGGCCGGCCTTCACGATCGCAGATGTTTCCCCTGCGGGGATCTATCTTGACGTTTAGCCGGTTGAGGCTGAGTCCCCTGTTTAGGAGATCTTCATGGCTGACGATTTGGAGGAGGAAAAGCCTGTAGTAAAGACAGGCGAAGGCTAGCAGAAAAAACACGTAGACACAAAACGACTTTAGCCTGTACCTCTTGTCGTTCAACATGATACTCGCCTTTTATACACAACACCGCCGCGGGGGGCGCGGCGGCCCTGCGCCACTCACATACTATTATGTCCGACTCCGCGTACGCCGCTCCTGTAACTTAAAAGAGTATCGGTGCCCCCTTCGCTCCCCGATTTCTCCTTGTCCCGTTCATTCGCGTGGCGATAATAGCGGAGCCGGACAATGTCCTTCGCCTGCGGGAACACCAGGCCCAGATTATTCTGGGCAAGCACCTGCTCTATGCGTTGCGGATTTTTGAGCCGCTCGTTCTCCAATTTCAGCGTCTCGTTGTTCTTTTGCCATTCGACGACTTCCCGTTCGATCTTTTTTATTGCGTAGCCGGTGCGCACCAACTGTACGTGCTGCCACACGTACAGAAGAGAGAGAGAGACGGCCATCGCCGCCAGGAGAACCCACTTTCCCGTCAGCGCAGCGACCGAAGGCCCCTCGTCGCATTTCCTGTTCTTCCTTGGCATCGTGTCACTCCTCTAGTCGACTTTTCGTCAGACGCACTGTAGCGCCGAGTGCAGCATATCGACAAGGAACGGCTTCGAGAGAAACGAACTAGCCCCATGCCGTATCGCGGCGGACGAGTACTGCTCCCCCCCTCCCGACATCACGATCACCGCGGTCTTCGGGGCGCGCCTCTTGATTGCGTCAAGCAGGCTCAGGCCATCCATGTGTGGCATCTGCACGTCGGTAATCACGCAATCGTACTTCCCGCGCACCGCCTTCGACAACGCCTTCTCCCCATCCTCGGCTTCTTCGGTAATGTATCGCCCCCGGAGACACAGGCTGATGAATCTCCTCACGATCGGTTCATCATCCACGATGAGCACCCGTTTCATCGCCTCTCCGTCCTTTTTACCGCACGCGCCCCGGCATGTGCGCAATATCGCGGAGGCAAGGTCAGGGAAGGCAGAGCCTCTAGGGTTGGAGGTGCATCATTGATGAGTTGCCACGCGCAACTCCATCGTATCTCAATGATCGCCTAAAAAGATCTTCCGGCCAATCCCTGACCTATCCCCCGTAGTTAAAAAATCCCAAATCCAAAATCCCAATAGCGTTTTTATCCACGGATTACACAGACGTACACTACGGTTTCTAGCTTCGAGTTTCTGGTTACCTGAAGTATCGTTTAATCCGTGAAATCTGTGAAATCCGTGGATGCAACCACTGTGCCTTCAAATCCGCTCTATCCGCGGTTATCCGCAGTTTAAAAACGATCTCCGGTTTATTTCTCTGTATCCTCTGTGTCTTCTCTGTGCACTCTGTGGTTTCTCTTGATTATATTTTCTCTGCCGCGCGGAGCCGCGCGCTCCTCGCCCGCGGGTTGTTCGCCACTTCTTCAGCCGGGGGCCTAAGCACCCGCTTCGTGATTATTTTCAGCCCCGGCGCCCTCCCGCACCGGCATACCGGGAAGTCGGGAGGGCATATGCACCCCTTCGCTCCTCGCAAAAACTCTTCCTTCACGATCCTGTCTTCGAGCGAGTGAAAGCTGATCACGACGATCCGCCCCCCCTTCCGAGCAACGTCGATCGCCTGGGGAATCGCGAGCCTCAGATTGCCGAGCTCATCGTTCACCGCGATCCGCAGCGCCTGGAAAACCTTCGTTGCGGGATTGATCCTGCCCCGCCGCCCCTCCCTCGCATACACGCGCGCGACGAGTTCGGCAAGCTCGACCGTGTCCTTCGGGCATCCCTCCCGGACTATCGCACGCGCGATCGGGCGCGCAAGTTCCTCTTCGCCGTACTCCGCGAAGAGCTGCTCCATCTCGCGCGCTCCGAACCGGGAGAGGATCGCCCCGGCCGTCTCCGTCCGGCGGCCGTCCATCCTCATGTCCAACGGCCCCCGCACGGAAAAGCTGAACCCGCGCCCCTCCGATTCGAACTGGAGGCTCGAAGCCCCTACGTCAAAGAGCAATGCATCGACCTCGCGAACGCCCTCTTCCCCAAGAACCTCTTTCAGATTTCTGAAGTTCCGGCGGCGAAGCTTTACTTCGCATCCCGGCGCCCGCAATCTCTCTCCGGCAACCGCAAGCGCCTCGCCGTCCCAATCCAGACCGATCAGCATCCCTCCCGGACTTATGCGCTCGGCGATCGCCGCGGCGTGCCCCCCGCAGCCTATCGTGGCATCCACCACGCACATGCCCGGTTGAAGCCTGAGAAGATCGACCGCCTCCTCGCGCATCACGGGCGTGTGGTCGCCGCTCATCAGGACATTTGCCGCATGCAGAATCGATAATTCTTCCGATGCCGTCCGCCCGTATCGATGCTCCGGCTTGCCGCCATCATCACCGCGAGCGAGCCGTGCTCCCCTCCATTGCCGTACGATACGTTCCTCGCCCCGACTGCCGCAAGCATGGAGGTGAGCCCAGGGCATCTGCGCAGGATCCTCTCCGCGAGCGGCAGCAATACCTTCCTGTGCATTACCCGTTCATCGTTCTCGAATATGAGTTTCCCGAATCCATCCGTGGTTGATAATTCTTGCATCGGTATCCCCCCCTCACAAGCCCACTCCGATGAGCTCTTCCGCAAGCCCCTCGTAATTACTCCCCCTCTCCAACTCGAACGTGCGCCAGCTTTCCTCATCCCAAATTTCAAATCGGTTAAGCACGCCGATCACCATGACGTCCTTCTTTATACCGGCCCACTTGAGCAAACTCTGCGGCAGCATGATCCTTCCCTGACGGTCGCATTCAACCTCGCATGCGCCCGAAAGAAACAGACGCATAAAGTCCCGCGCCTTCTCTTTCGTGAACGGCTGCTCCTTCAGTTTGGTGATAATCTGGTTCCAATCGGTCGGCGTGAAAACGAAGAGGCAGTGCTCGAAGCCTATCGTCACAAAAAATTTATCAATGTAATTCTCACGGAGAGTGTCCCTGAATTTGGAAGGGATGATCAATCTTCCTTTGCTATCCACCGCGTGCCTGAATTGTCCGTAGAACATCTTGACACCTAGTGTAGAAGACTGTTTCCACCACTATGTACCACTTTACTCCACTATTTCCCAAAATGTATCTCACCGGCGCCACTTTGTCAACGAAAAAAACATTTTTTTTGTAATCCCTCAGTTATGGGGTGTCAGGAGGAGTCCGGATTGAAAAAGGCGGTA
>CAYWRA010000036.1:0-23783 GCA_964460305.1 uncultured bacterium | reverse complement strand
TCGAAACGCATGCGCTCGGAGTTTTGCGTTCATTTTTATTAGAGAAGGCCTTCAGGAGAGTGGAGGGGGCGGGCCAGGGAACTTTATGAGTCGTATCGGCTCGATAGACGAAAGATGGCGTCCCTATTTCTATCGCGCGCTCGGGCAGCTCTGCGCATTCGATTGCCCGACCCGTGACGGCGTCAGGGAATGGAATGCGACGCTAAATGCGATGGACGGGAAATGCGTCGCATATTATTATGAGGGGGTTGGGAGCGCGGTGCGGAATCGCTTCGCCGGCAACGAGAAAAAACAGGCGGAGATCGGGGAGCATGTCCCCCCCCGATTCAAGCCCGCGTTTGAGACCGGTCTGAACATCCCGTATCCCACTTTATAGCGCGGAGAATCTCATGGGCAGATATCGAGTGACGGTCGTTTGCGTTCTCCTCGTTCTTCTCTATGCGATCTCGAACACGATGTGGTTTCACTGCGGGGCGTCGCTGTACGGGAGGGATGTCGCGGGCCACTTGCAGATCGTCGAGAAATTCTACTACCGGATCCGCGATTCCATCGATAATGGTCGTCCCGCCGTGGAGACGGCGAAAATGATCCTCTCGTTGTTCCACGAGGACAGCCTCCCCTTCCACCACACCTACATCTGGCCGAAGCTCGTGCATGTTACATCCGCATTGGCGTGCTGCGCAGTGGGGTTGAAGACGCTGGCGATCGTCCACTGCAACCTTATTTTCTTCGCCGTACTCCTTGTCTCCACCTGTCTCATCGGCATCCGCTGCTCTTCCCGTGCAGCCGGTGTGCTGGCGGCAGTCATGGCAAGTCTCTATCCGGCGATCTACGGCCAGTCGAGAAAATTCGGTCTGGATTTTCCCCTCACGGCGATGGTCGCTTTAAACATCTACGTCTTGATGAGAACGGACAACTTCCGGGAGCGGGGTTTTTCTTTGCTGATGGGTCTCGCCATGGGGCTCGGTTTGTTGACGAAAGGCCAGATAGCGCTTTATCTGGCCTTCCCCATCGTCTACTCGTTATTGAGAGGCATGTTGCCGCCGAAGGGAACGGTAAAAATTCGAGCGGTAAATTTCATTCTTTTTTCCATCGTCGCCTTGGGGGTATCGTCAATCTGGTGGCGGGGGATAGCGGCGCCTCTCTGGAGGGCGTACTTTATCACGGTGACCGACTACCCGTTCTCATGGGCATACGAGTATCAGCGCCAGCAACCGTTGACGCTCGGATGGTTGCTTTTTCACGCGGTCCATTGCGCAATAAACGTGAGCCCGTTTTTCTTCGCGATGTTCATCATCTCTCTGGTCCCATTCTTCCGCGGGAATGCCCGGGGAAAGGGTATCCTCCTGGTTTGGATACTGGGTGCTTATGCGATCTGGACCGCATCCAACATCAAGAGGGACACCGATTTTCTACCCGTACTCCCGGCCCTTGCGCTTGTCTCCGCCATCGGAATTACGTCATGGGAACGCGTGTGGGCGCGGCGGCTCGCCGTAGCATGCTGTTGTATTTGGGGTCTCACCCAGTACTTTTGCGTTTCGTTCTCGCCCTCCGGCTGCGGACTGTTGACGATGGAGAATCCGTACGATAAACCTGGCGAACCCGACGGGAGCAACACCCTGTTCCAACCCCCGTTTCCCAATGATTACAAAAGGGTCGCCGATGCCCTTGCCGAGCGCATGCGGCTGCAAGGGGAGTGGGGGAGGTACGGCAGGGTGGGGTTTGTGGAAACGACCGGCTCGGAGCGGTGGTCGGAATACAATCCGGAAATCATCGAGTACTACCTTCGCCTTAAGGAATCGGGCGGGATCATCTATCGGAGCCGCTACAACCCTGAGGCATTTCTGGAGCACGCGCGTTCCTTCAGATATCTCATCGTGATGGATAGACGCGCTGCGGATACCCCTGATTGGGGCGAGTTGCGCGGCTTCTTTTCCGGGGCGCGCTGGACCGAATTCATCACGCACTCCTTTGGCAGCCGGGATGCGTTGATGGGAACATTCGAATCATATTCACATTACCCTCTCCTGGCGCACTATACCCTGTTGCCCGACGGGTGCGGCGTCTTTTTATGTGAGAGGGGACCGCTCGCGGTTGCGCCAGGGGTGGAGATCCCGGCAAGCGAGTACACACTGAGCAACCTTCTGACGACGCCGGGTATGATCGGGGCAAGTAACGTGCCGCGACATCCGCCGTTGATACCCGAGTATGATACCTTCTTCCCCTTCTGGCTCAGATTTCCGCTTGTGGACGCCGATCTCAGGTACCCTGGGGATCCATATTTTTGCGAGTATGAGCTGGAATTCGGGAACGGAGGCGAGTACGGCTTCTTTATGCATTGCAGCGGGGACCGGGAGGGGATGGTATCGATGCGCCTTGATGCGGCCCCGGTAGAGTTGCGGCTGGGCGCCGCCGGTTATTCTTCTCCCCAAGACATGGCGTGGCGGCAAGCGGCGAAGATTACGGTCGAAGCCGGCAGGCGTAGGGTGCGCCTTGTGGGGCGGGATACTTTCCCGCTCCTTTCGGCAATACGGTTTGATAGACTGTGAGTGCGGCTCGGCACGCAGCACAAGGGGTTTCGAAGGAGGGACGGATCCCATGATCGTGACACGAACACCAATGCGGATCACGCTTGGCGGGGGAGGGACCGACCTCCCGTCGTACTACTCCCGCTTCGGTTGCACGATGGTGTCGGCGGCCATCGACAAGTACATGTTCATCACGGTGAACCGGCGCGTGTGCGACGATCTCCTGATGATAAAGTATTCCAGGGTGGAGATCGTGGATGGGGTTTCGAAAATAATCCATCCTCTCGTCAGGGAAGCGTTGGTTCGGGTGGGAATCGATAAGGCCGTGGAGATCACGTCGATGGCCGACGCACCGGCTGGAACGGGGCTCGGGTCCTCCAGTGTGTTTCTTATAGGCCTTCTCAACGCCCTCCATGCGCTGAAGGGGGAACAGATCCCGCGTCATGAGCTTGCCGAAGAGGCCTGCCGGATCGAGATAGACATATTGAAAAAGCCGATCGGCAAGCAGGACCAATACATCGCCGCATTCGGCGGCATAACCATATTGGAGATCGACAGGAACGGCGAGGTCTCCGTGAGGCCGGCGAGGATCTCTTATGAGGCGATCAGAGAGTTCGAGCACAGTATACTGATATTCTACACGGGGATAAAACGCGAGGAGCTGGACATACTTCAGGAACAGGACAGCGCGACGAAGAAAGAAGACAAGAAAACGCTCGACAATCTCCACCGCATACGCGATCTTGGATTGAGAAGCATAGAGGCGTTGGAAAACGAAAACCTGCGTTTATTCGGCGAGCTTCTTGACGTGCATTGGAAGACGAAGAGAAGGCTCTCTTCCGGAATAAGCAATAGAAGGATCGACCGCTGGTACGAGATCGCAAAAAAGAATGGGGCGGTCGGGGGGAAAATCATGGGGGCGGGCGGCGGAGGGTTCTTCATGTTTTATTGCGACCGCAACCGCTCGAAACTGAGGAAAGCGCTCCAGGGAGCGGGTCTGCGGGAGATCCCCTACAAGTTTGACATGGAGGGGACGAAGGTGTTGGTGAACTTTTGAGCGGTGAGCCGTAGCCGTAAGTTTACAACATATAGATATAGCTTACTGTGGGATTTCATGCCATCGATAGACCGCTCGCCCGAACGCGATAACATATCCCATCCCCGATGCGTCCGATCCCGATATCTCGGCAAGGATGCTCACCCTGTCGCCGTCTCGTAATTCCCCCGTCGCGAGTTTGTCGCTGATAATGAGCGCTTCCCCATCGCCCAACTTCGATGGGTGGTCGTAAGATCCGACCACAAATCTGATAAAGAGCGGGTGTTTATCGCGTGGGCCGGAAATTTCCCAGGCTTCCCTGTAAGGGGGCGGCTCGTCTTTAATTTCTTCGAGGGATAATTCCCGGATGTAGGTGGCCTCCCCCGTCCAGCAAACGATTGTTCCCCTGTAACTCCCGACGTCTCCGCCGTGCTCCATCTGATACCGCCACACATCGCGGAAGCCGATGGTCTCCTGGCGTCTGGCATATGCGTCAGGAGCACTCGCCGCAAAGAACGCCATGGCTTCTTTTTCCTGGGATGGCTCTGCGCAGATCGCTCGGATCTGTTCGCTGTATAGTGCAATGGCATGGCGTATCGTTACGAAGAACAACATAGCTACTAATACGGTGCCCAGGAGTATCAGTGGACAATGGGAGGGTGGGGGTAGCCGTCGCTCTTCCTCGCCGTTCCCTCGTGGGACGATGTGATCAATGATATTCCCGATCCCCCAACCCGCATAGACGATCGCAATCCATTCGAGAGGGAACCGCAAACGATGATGGGAGTGGCCGATCAGGCTAAAAAGGGAATAGCCGATGGTGAACATGATGAGCAAGGAACTTTTGCGCCAGGCGGCGGCGAGCAGTGTGAGGAGACGGCCGCGTGCAAGTACGAGAGCGGCGATAAATCCGCAGACGAGTATGTCAAAGACACCCTCGAAGGTGAGAAGGGGTATCCATATGCCTCCAACGACAAGCCTCTTTTTGAATTCCATCGTTACCCAGACATTGTCCCTGATATAAGTCTCCGGCTTCCAAAAGCTCTCATAGAAATAAAGTATCCCGTAGCGATTTCTCCCGGTGTCGGCGTAGATCGTTCCCTCTCCGTCCATGACGCCTGCGGCAAGCCAGTGTTTTCTGAATCGCAGGAGCGCCATTTTAAGATTGTGCAGCGGCGTTTCCGTTATGAATCGTTTCGCTTGTTTTTTGAGGAGATCGATCCATTCACTTTCATTGAGGGAGTAATTTTCGTAGCGAAGGAGATTTACCTTTTCGAATCCGCGGTTATCGACCTCGTCGCCCATCGAAGGGGTTTGGGCCATCCACATGTTAACGGCGCCCATCGTCGTGGTAAGTGAGTCTTCGGGCGCGATGTGCTTTTTGAAATAGTTGTAGCATGGCCATGGAGCGATTGTCGCGATAAACGTGCACATGAATAACGATGTGACCAGGGTGCGCTTTGCGAGGGATTGAGAGCGGTTGAGCCATAACCATAAGGCGAGCCAGGGGACCATCCCGATGGTGTTGGGTCTGACGAGGTATGCTATCCCGAGGAAGGCGGCGCTCAAAACGGAGGGTATGGATCGTCCCTTTCGAGAATCAGCGACGAGATAGTAGAGTGAGAGCATTACGAAAAAGGCAAAGAGGGTTTCAGCCCGGTATATTCCCGACCAGAGCGCCGATCTCCAGTAGAAGGCGGCTATGCACGCGGCGCACCACGCCCCTTTCCTTCCGCAGACGCGGAATGTAAGGAAGAACAGGACGATGACGGTCGCCGAGGAGAGGGCCATTTGGATCAGATTTACGGCCGCATAGTTGAAACCGAGGATCGAATAAACGCCGGCGAGAAAGATCGGATAGCCGGGCGGACGGAAGAGATCGTAGCGGTGCCCGGTGGGCCACAGTATGGAATACCCTCGCCCCCTCAGCACGTTTTCGGCGAGGCGATGATAATAGTAACCGTCCGGCTGCTGCGGTGGGAGGGAGAACGTCTCATAGTGGTAGTAAAAGCGTATGAGAAATGACACTAGAAACAACAAGATGAGGAGAAGTTTTTCAAGCCGTGAAGTCATGAATATGCGCGACGCATGTTGGAAAAATCCACACATTTGTTATCATTCACTTGAGCCGAGAGATCGTTGAACATGGTAATCATTCTCCCCCCCGTTGTAAAGGCAAATGGCAGGGCGGGCGGGCAAGGTGCAGATGAACGCTGTGACAAATGGCCGTAAATATAGCCTGGCGGACGTCCTAACCCTCATTGTGTTGCTGGTGATTGCGACTTTTCTGCGCATGATCGATCTCGGCGCCGAGTCCCTGTGGTTTGACGAGGGGTATACGTCCGCTTTTGTCGCTCTGCCGTTTGTGAAGATGCTGGGATTCATGCCCACGCATGAACCCCATCCCCCCCTCTATTTCATCGTGTTGAAACTCTGGTCTTATCTAGGGGGAACGAGCGAGATCGCCTTGCGGCTGCCTTCCGTCGTGTTTGGTGTGCTGGCGGTGTGGATATTGTGGGCTCTCGTCAGAGAGAATTGGGGAAGATTCCCTGCGTTGGGGGCTGCCGCGCTGTGCGCCACCTCGGGGATCTCCATCTGGTACTCGCAGGAGGCTAGGATGTACGGCCTGGTGCTCCTGCTCGCGGCGTTTTCGATGAGATATTATCTCCGATTTTTGCCGTCGTCCCTCCCCCTCGGCAAGACGGATCCTGTCATGCTGGTCGTCGCCGATGCCGCGCTCGTATATACGCACAATGTCGGCGTGTTCCTGCTGGTGGCGCAATGGTTTTTCATGTGCGGATGGGGCGTGGTCAATCGAAACGATCCCTGTAAGGCTACGCGGTTTAAGAAATGGTTTTCGTCTCAGTGTGTGCTTTTGATTCTACTAGTGCCGTGGGCTTATCTTTTTTCAGTCCAGCGCGTATACGTTCAATCCGGTTTCTGGATTCCGCGTCCGGCGTTGGGTGTGGTCATGGATCACGTGAGATATCTTCTTGTATTCGAATCGGAGGGGATCTCGTTTAGGATGCTCGCACCCCTGGCGATACTATGCGTGGCAACCTGGATCGCCATGTTGCGAGACGCGCGAGTGGTGGCGACGTTGACGTGCTTTGCCGTGCCCGTCATGGCGTGTTATTTCTATAGTCTTGTGTATACACCGATCATGATTCCCCGGGTGCTCCTCTACGCGACGATCCCTCTTTTTTCGCTCATCTCACTCACGTTGCGTCGGGGCCAGGGTTATTGGACAAGATTCAGGCGCATTGCGGGGGCGGTTCTCATCACGGCCCTCATTGCAACCAATCTGCATTGTTGGTATCGGGAATGGAAACGCGTATCAAAGGACGAGTTCAGGAGGGCGGCCCACATCGCCTCGACCCTTCCGGTTCGTAAGACCGCCATAATATTCCCCAACGCCGGAAGCCAGCCTGCGTTCGATTACTACTTTCATAAGCTTGCTTGCCATGATGGTTTTCTGGAGGTTCCATTGCCGATCTGCTATCTGGATATCCCGGCGGGGAGCTGTAATCTGGAGCCGCCGGTGACGCCGGAGTCCGTGGCGCGCCTCGGCGATATCCTCAAGGAACGGGATAAGGCATTGCTTGTGATGAGTCATGTGCGGGGAACGGATCCCCGGGGCATGGTAAAGAAATATTTCGACGGGCAATGGCATTTTTCGAAGAAAATCGTTCTGGTGGAGATCACCCTCCTGCTGTATGAGCGTTGATAGGGTAAAAAGCGATGAGGATGGGCGTTACCGTTTGATGCCCAAGGTGAGGTAGAAGATCGGTTTCAGGTTGTTGAATAGCTGCCAGGGTTTTGCCTTTGTATAGGCGCGGTAGTCTTTCGTCCGCACCGTCTGGTACGTTTTCGAAACGGGAACCTCGGCCATCCGGTAGCCGAGCCTGAGGACCTGTACGTAGAGATAGTATTCGAGTTCCACTCCGTCCAGCCAGTCTTGCCAGAGGTTGATTCTCTTGTCACTGAAGAGGGGCGTCTTGAACGCCCTGAAGCCGTTGGTCCCTTCCGTCGCCGGATAGCCCAGCATGATCCTGATGAGATGGGGATACAGCCTCGTGCAGATGACCCGGTGGAGGGGTAGCTTCCCGGGATTCCCGCCGGGGAGATAGCGCGATCCCTGCACGTAGTCATAATTTTCGTAAATGATCGGGCGCAGCAAGCGGTGCGTTTCGTCCGGATGGTCTTTATTGTTACCCGATGCGGTGACGATGATGTCGAACCCCTTTTTGATGGCATAGTCGATCCCGGTCCTGTAGGCCGCGCCCGTCCTCACCTTAGTGCCCGTGCCCGGAGGCCGCTCCATGTCGATGATGGTTGCGCCCGTCCCCTCCACTTCCGAACGGCTGCCGTCCGTGGAACCGTCGTTCACGACCACTACTTCGTCGATCTCCTTCACGGTGAGAAATCCGCGCGTCGCCTTGCCTATTTTCCCTTCCTCGTTGAAGGCAGGGAGGATGCAGACGATCTTTTTACCGCCCTTGTCTAAAACGGTATTGTCTGAGTGCATGGGGTCAACGTATCCGGCCTTCCTTTTTCATGTCCCGCCAAATCCTGTTGAATTCCGCCACGGTCGATTCCGAACCCGGGTTCCAGAGCATCTTTTTCAAGATGGGCGGTGTGACCGTGACGATGTGCGATCCCGCGAGGAGCGCTTCACTTACGTCCATGGGATGGCGGATGCTTCCGGTGATGATCTTCGCCTTGAGGTTTTCGCTGTCGATCATCTCGCGCGTTGAGGCGATGACCTCTTGGGGATCGTAGCCCATGTCCCTGATCCGTCCGAAGAAGATGCTCACGTAGGTCGCGCCCGCGAGGGCGGCTAGGTATGCCTGGTTGAAAGACATCATGCAGGTGACGTTCGTTTTGATTCCGAGCTCGTGTTCCAGGGTATGAGTGACTTTAAGCGCGTCCTCTCCGATGGGTACTTTGATGACGACGCGTTCTTTGTCCCACGATGCGAATTTTTTGGCCTGCGCGACCATCTCGTCGAATTTTTCCTCGGTCACCTCGACGCTCACCGGCCCCTTCACGAGCCCGATGATCCGTTTGATCACGGGCTTCAGATCGCCGCAGATCTTGTCCTGGCAGATGATCTTTGGATTTGTGGTCGCGCCGCCGATAATCCCCCAGCGTACGATTTCTTCGATCTCGGTGACGTTGGACGAATCGATGAAAATGGCCATGTTCCCCCCCCCTTTTTACCTCGCGATTCCCGCGAGGACCTTTGCAATAAGCCTTGATGCGGCGGGGAGGTCGGGAACTATGTGATCGGGCGCGCCGTTCCTCTTTTCCATGAATCTGCACCAGTCACATTTCCAGTCTCCTATGAAAATCGTTGTACAGCCCGCCGATTTTCCAGCCTCGACATCGGTGAGGTTATCTCCCACCATGAACGATTGACGAAGGTCGATGCCAAGCTCCTTTGCCGCTTTCTCAAGGAGCCCCGGTTTCGGTTTGCGGCACCGGCACCGCTTCCTGTATCGTAGGGATGCGGCTTGCGGGTGGTGGAGGCAGTAGTAGACGCCGTCGAGGGAAGCCCCTTGCCGGTCGAGTTCTCTCTTCATTTTTAGCGTCATTTTATCGAGCATAGCTGCCGTGAAGTTGCCTTTGGCGACCCCCGGTTGATTCGATACCACCACTGTTTTTAGGCCGAGCCGATTCAGTCTCCTGACCGCCGTGCCGATGCCCGGCAGCAATTTGAACTGACGTGCTGTGGACGGCGAATCTATGATGCCGGTTCGTCTCTGGTACACGAGGCTATTCAGCACCCCATCCCTGTCGAGAAACACCGCGCGGTGTTTATTCATATACAGTTGGCGATAAGATGGCATGCCACCATTTGCCATCCCTCTGCATGGGGGGTGATCCGTTCGTCTGAAACCACCGGGATGAGGAGCGCCGCGTCCGATAGCTCCTTCGCCTTGCCGCCATTGCGGCTCACGATGGAGAGGATCGGTGTACCGGTCCTTCTCGCGTACTCCATCGCGCGCACGAGGTTGAGCGATGCCTTCTCCGAGCCTCCGCCCACGGAAAGGATGAGCAGCGCATCTCTGGCGATGAGTCTCGATCCCTTCAGCCAATTTACGAACACGCCCTCCCATCCGTCATCGTTCGTCCATGCAGTGAGCTCCGATACGTTATCGGTGGGGGCGTACGCCTCGACACAAGCGATCTTACGAAAGTCGTTGACTGCGTGGGAGGCGTTCGCGGCGCTGCCGCCGACACCGAGGATGAAGAGCCTGCCGGACCGTTCCTTCAGCTCCCGAAGCATGGCGATCATCCGGACGATTGTTGCCTGGTCTAGGGCGTTTGCGATCTGCGCCGTTTCGCCCAGATATTGACGTACGTACTGTTCGGGATTCTGTCCGCTTGTCTTCATGGGGCCTCACGCCATTTTTCTAGGAGTGAGTGTTCCGGTGCTCACCCCTTTCAGGAGATTGCTGTATCGCTCAGGGGTATCTATTCCCCGCACGTAGCCTTCGGCCCGGTAGCAATAGAGCGTCTCTCCGGCCCGCAGGAGCTCAGGAAAGATATCTTTTGCGAAATCGCTCGGCCCGCCGCCGGGGATATGGTCGATAATTGCAGGTTCAAGGACGTAGATCCCTCCGTTCTCGAGTCGCTCCCCCGATCCGGCGTCCGGCGGTTTTTCAAGGAAACTCAAAATGCGACCATCCACGTCGCAACCGACCACTCCTCCCGCAAGATCGTCATAGCTCTCCGATACGAGAATGGTGGCAAGCGCCCTCTTCTCTTTGTGGAAGAGGGCCATCTTCGTTAGATCGCACGCGCATAGGTTATCCGTATAGTATACTAAAAAAGTGCTCTCGAATTCATGCGAGAGTTTTTTTACCGCCCCCGCCGTACCGAGGAGATCGGTCTCGTGTGAGTACCGAATCTCGACGCCCCATCGCCGTCCGTCGCCGAAGTATTCCCGTATTACGGATGGGCGATGATGCAGGTTTATGTATATCCGGGTTATACCATGCTCCCTGACGTGCTCGATGGCGTGTTCGAGCATCGGCTTTCCCGCCACACGCGCCATCGGCTTTGGGATTCCGGTGTGCTCTGCGCCGAATCTGGCGCCGCAACCCGCGGCAAGGAGCAGTGCTTTCACCGGCGGCGCGCTTCCATTATTACCTTGCTGCGCCGCATCTCTTGATCGGCAGCCAGGTAAAATCCCCCGCGGATGTCCTCCCGGTCGGAGAGCCATTCAACGTAGCGGCGCAACGTCTCTTCCAGGGGCACGCGCGGTTTCCATCCCAATTTTTCCAGTTTTGCGATGTCGGAGACCGTGTGGCGCGTGTCTCCGAAACGGAACTCTCCTGGAATGACCGGCTCGATCGGTTTCCCCATCGCCCTGGAAAGGATGCCCGCGAATTCGATCACGCTCACGGCCTTCCCTCCACCCACGTTGAAGACTTCCCAATCCGCCCGCGGTTCATCGAGCATGAGCAGATTAGCGTTCACGACGTCATCGACGGCGATGTAGTCCCTCACCTGCATGCCGTCCTCGAAGACGAGCGGGGGCTGGCCGTTCATGAGACGTTGGGTAAATATCCTGCATATGCCGGAATAGGCGTTATAGAAGGAGTTCCTCGGGCCGTGGGTAATCGAGTAGCGGAGGCCGACGGTGGGGATGCCATAGCGTCGGCCGAGGTTGATAAACGCAAGTTCGGATGCATGCTTTGAGATCGCGTAGGAGGTATGCGGGCTTACTGCGGCTTCATCGGTCGGTTGCCACGCGGTTTCTTCGTTGCAGACGGGACAGTGCGTCTCCCAGTCTCCTCGCTCCAATTGCGCGAGGGATCGTGGGGGAGGGAAGAAATCGCCGTGCGCGTCGCAGCGATACTTCCCTTCGCCATATACCGCTTGGGAAGAAGCGAAGATGATTTTCCTGACGGGATGGTTTTTTGTGACGATGAGCTCTAGGAGTAGCGCCGGGGCGACGGCATTAACGTGGAAAAATGTGCTGAAATCGGACATGTAGTCCTGGTAGGCGGCGAGGTGATAGACGGCCTCTATCCCCTTGAGGGCCTTTTCCCAGTCGCCGCGTTCGCGGACGTCTCCCTTGATAAACTCAACCTCCCGAGGGATGTATCCCGGCATCCCCTTGGGATGCACGCGGGGCTGGAGGTTGTCGAGGATTCTTACCCGGTGCCCCCTGGCAAGGAGCGCATCAACCGTATTGGAGCCGATAAAGCCTGCGCCACCCGTGACAAGTATATGCATGTGTGATACAATGCCTCATGTTTTGGAGCGCGATGCGACCATTCGATGCCCAATAATCTTTGACATACCTATGTCTCTCCGTATGATGGTATCATTTTATCGCGGAGAGAGATATGTAATAGTGGAGAGAATTTTAGCGTCCTGGGTGGATATGGCATGCCATGCGTTCGGCACTATGGCTTTTTTGATAAGGGGGCTTGAATGAAGGTCGCCTTTGTTAATCCTAAGAATGAGATGCCGAAGCTCAAGTATACCAGGAAGGTGCAGCGGCAGTATAGCGACCGCGGACAGGTTTTCCCGAACTTAAGCGCCTGCTACCTTGCGGCGCACCTGGAGAAACTGGGGCACCGGGTAAAGATGGTCGATTCGAACGCCCTGGGGCTCTCCGTTCAAGATACGATCAAAGAGCTCAGCGATTTTTCCCCCGACGCCGTCGGTTTCAGCATCGTCACCGAATCATTCCTTGATAACCTCGATTGGATTGCCCCGATCAAAGAGGCGCTCAAAGTCCCAACCGTCGTCGGCGGATTCCACCTGAAGCTTTATCCCCGCGAGTCGATGGCGCACCGCTGCATCGACTATGCCGTGATCGGGCCGGGGTGGCGCACGATGCCGGAGTTGCTGGACGCCATCGGGGATGGTGCGAGGAACCTCGATCGCGTGAAGGGGATCGCCTACCGCGAGGGTGGGGACGTGGTCCTCACCGGGCCGAGGGAAGACCCGACGACGCTCGACGACGTCCCTTTTCCCGCCCGGCACCTGCTCCCCAACGAACGCTATACCACGATCCTCACGAAACACTGGCCCATAACCGTGATGCTCTCCAGCATGGGCTGTTTATTCCGCTGCCTCTATTGTGACATGACTGGATCCTGCAAGCTCCGCGACCCGATGAGGGTCGTAGAAGAGATGGAGGAGTGCGTAAAAAAGTTCGGGGTGAAAGAGATTTTCATCCAGGACGAGACGTTCACGCTCGACAAAAAACGGGTGATGGTGATCTGCGAGGAGATCCTCCGGAGGGGCCTTAAATTCGACTTTGCCATCAGGACGCGCCCGGACCGCGTGGACCGCGAGATGCTCCAGATCATGAAGTCGGCGGGTTGCATCCGCGTGAATTACGGTTTTGAAATCGCCGACGAGAACGTGGCGAAGAGGGTGAATCGCCGCATTCCGGTTGAGACCATGCACAACGCGGTCCGATGGGCGCGGGAGGCTGGATTGATGACACTGGGGTTTTTCATCATCGGTTGTCCAGGAGAAACCGAGGAGACGATAAAAAAGAACATCTCACTCGCGGTCTCTCTCGACCCGGATTATGTCTCCATAAGCAAACTCGTCCCGGTGCCGAACAGCCGCCTGTATGAAATGATAAAGGAAAAGACCGGGATCGATTACTGGAGGGAATACACGCTAGGAAACAGGGAGATCGTCACCAAGATCGCCTATTACGATTCCATGGTGCAGGGACAGGAACTCGACCGGTGGCTCACGCGCGCCTACAGGGCTTTCTACCTGAGGCCGGCCTTTATTGCCCGGACGCTCCGCCGCGTGCGGTCAATGAAGGAACTTGTCAACATGGTAACCTCCGCATGGTCAATTCTATGATGGAGAAAAAATCGCTCTGGAATTATCTGGGGAGATTTTACCGGACCACCGCGCAGTATCGACGGCGAGACGTCGTCTGCGCGCGCCCGCCGGTGCGTCTCTGGATCGAGCCGACGAACGTATGCAATCTCAGGTGCATCATGTGCCCCACGGGACAGGGACGGATGCAAAATCCAGGGCGCATGTCCCTAGATCTCTATCGCAAGATCGTCGACGAAGCGGCTACGTTCGCCATCGATATCAACCTCTTCGGAAGGGGAGAGGCCTTTCTCCATCCCGATCTTCCCGAGTTCGTGAGATACGCCCATTTCAAGGGGCTCAATACCCGCCTGGAAACAAATGCGACCGTGCTGACGCCGGAAAAGTCCGAGGAGGCCATTCGGGCCGGGCTGGATTTCATATCTTTCTCTTTCGACGGCTACACCAAGGGGATTTACGAGAGCATCCGCCGTGGGGCGGACTTCCAAAAGACGCTCGATAACATCATCCGGTTTCTACAGATCAAGAAAGCCCTCCGCTCGCGGAAGCCTTACGTGAGCGTCCAATTCATCAGGACGCCGAAGTTTCTGGAGGGCGCCTCCCAGGCATCCGAGAGGCGCTTCAAGGCCGATTTCCGCGGGCTCCCGCTCAATACGTATCGCTACGTGACGCCGCATCGTTATACCGGAGAGATCGATGAAGCTGTAACCGGGACAACGTACGGCTATGTGGAAGGCAAACGGCGTCATGGGCTATTCGCGCGGATCAAGTACACGCCATGCCCCTACCCATGGTACAGCACGCACATCCTCTGGGATGGCACGGTCACGCCATGCTGCATGGATTTTCACTCCGGCTGCGTGTTGGGCGACGTCTCCAGTGCGAGCATCCGGGATATATGGAACGGGGAGGCCATGGTCGCATTGCGGGATAAGATTGGGACGGGGAATTATCGCGATATTCCACTTTGCTCCCGGTGCGACATGCTGCACCAGGTGGTGATCATGGGGATTTCGACTAAGAACATAAGGGATTTCAAAATATTCCTGCGGGAGAATCTACTATGCTGAACACTTGCGCCCAGCCTGATTTGTTCGCCAACCGCTTTAACATTTTGGGATTTGGGATTTAACCTTGCTACAGCCACGCGCTGATGCATCTCAGCAGCCGCTCCCGCCATAGGACCCCATGGTGTCCCAGCCCCTGGTTCTGTGCGTATTCCTTATGGTGCGCCACGTACCAGTCGTACGTTTCTATGAGTATGTCGACGTTGCCCTGTACGGGGTTCCAGTCTATCAGCCTCTGCGCCTTGCCGATGTCGACGTAGCTGTCTCTGTCGGCTGTCTTGTAGTGCCATTCCCACATTTGCGTCAGTTTGAGCTTCCCGAGCAGGGAGAGGGTGAGCTTTACCGGCTTCGCGGGGAGGAATAGGAGGGTCGAGCCGGTGCGCGCGTGCGCGAGCAGGCCTTCGAGGTCTTCTCTCACGGTAGTGAATTTGTCCGTGCCGAGGTTGATGGTCTCGTTTTTTATGGGTAGTGTCGCGATGCGATAAAAACCTTCGGCGAGATCGGAAACCCCCATCAGTTGGTAACGGTTCTTCCCGTTCCCTATGACGGGCACCCTCGCCCCGCGCATGACCCAATCGCAGAGCAGTTGGAACACGCCAAGCCTCCCTGCGCCTATGAACGATTTCGGTCTTACGATGCAGGTGTTCAACCCCTTGGTGCGGTATTCGATCATCATGTTTTCGCACGCCACCTTCGAAACCGCGTAGGGATGGACCGGCGCGGTCGGGGTCTCCTCGGTGACCGGCGGCGCGTGTTCGAAGTATCCATAGACGACGGTTGAAGAACAGAAGATCGCCTTGGGAATGTCGTTTTTCAGGCAAAGATCGAGCACGCTTCGCGTACCTCCGAGATTGACCGCGTTGATTATTTCCGGGGGTGAGTCGTGGAGCGCTGCGGCGCAGTGTATGATCGCGTCGACTCCCTTGAAACGGTGTGCGTGGGATAGCGCCTCCCTGACATCGAATTTATGTAGCTCGATCTCCCGCCGCAGGTGCTGGTCGAAATAAAAATCCTCTATGTCAAGCCCTATGACAGACACTCCTTTCCGGAGTAAATGTGACACAATGTGCGTACCCAGGAAGCCCGTAGCGCCGGTGACAAGGATTTTCATATGGTGTATCATACCACTAACCTGATTTGTTCTTCAACCGCCGATGTGGAATCCCCAAAGTGTGAGATTGAAAGTGGGAGAAACGGTGAAGGGGCGATTTCGGAGCTTTAGAGTCGCCGATTCGCCCGTTCTCCGATTCGTCGTTTCGGGACGCGTGACGGCGTGGGGAGTGGGGGCGTGGGAACGAATAGAAATCCCAAAGAAATGAGAGATTATTTTCTCGATAGCTCGATTGCGTGATCTTGCTTGATAACCCGGACAAAACGATTGACGCTTAATGTGCGATTTTATATTCTATTGATCGCTACATAAGGAGTATCCTTGAAAATTCCCATAGCCAGAGAGGGGTTCCCCTATATCTTGCCGTTGCTGGCGCTTGGTGGCGCTGTCTTCTATTTCAGTCCGTGTTGCGCGTTCGTCCCTTGGACGGCAGCGGTATGCCTGGCTTGGTTCTTCCGCGAGCCGCGGCGTATCCCTCGGGGCAGCGGGGCCGATGTGATCGCGCCTGCCGATGGAAGGGTGATGCGCATTGACGAGGTCCTGGAACACGGTTACATGGGGCGCAGGGTGAGGAGAATCAGCATTTTCCTCTCCATCTTCGACGTACACATCAACTATGCCCCGGTGAGCGGCACCGTGGACTACATGCACTATAGGAGAGGATCGTTCAAGAATGCGATGAGAGACATCGCCTCCGTGGTGAATGAGAACAATACCATCGGCATCAAGTGCCGGAACTCGACGTTGGCGGTCCGCCAGATCGCGGGCATGATTGCGCGGCGCATCGTCTGCAAATGTTCGGTCGGGGAGCCTGTCAAGGCGGGCGACAAGATCGGCATGATCAAGTTCAGTTCGCGAGTGGATGTTTTTTTACCCCTTGAGTCCCGCATCCTGGTCGCCCCCGGTCAGCGGGTGAGGGGAGGGGAATCGGTTATCGCGAGGATGGAATGAAAAGGGTGTCGATCATCCCGAGTTTGATCACGACGGGAAATTTCTTCTGCGGCATGTTGGGAATGGTCTTCGTCACGCACGGGCGGTACCTCTACGCCGCCGAGGCGTGCCTAGTCGCCATGCTCTTCGATTTCGTCGACGGGCAGGTCGCCCGCGTCAGGGGCGCCACCACGCGGTTCGGCATCGAGTATGATTCCCTTGCCGACATGCTCAGTTTCGGAATTCTCCCCACGTTCATGGGCTATTCGAAGGTGCTGGACGGTATGGGGCGTTTCGGGATAGGGATCGCGTTTCTCTACGCGGTCTGCTGCGCTTTGAGGCTTGCCCGTTACAATGCCCAGTTGTTCAAGGAGGAGCGCAGGAGTTTCACCGGCCTTCCGACACCCGCGGCCGCCGGCCTCATCAGCTCGGTTGTCGTGCTCGAAGGCCGGTACGAAATCTCCCTCATTGCCAAGACGCTCCCCTTCGTCATGCTGCTCATGGCGTACCTGATGGTGAGCACCCTACGCTATCCGGCGTTCCAGGGTGCTAGCTCGAAGCAGAAAAAGCCGTTCCTTAACCTCGTCGGCATCGTGATTACGGCGAGCATGGTGGTGTCGTACCCTGAAATTTCTTTCTTTATGCTTTTCGCGGCATACGCGATGTTCGGCGTGCTCGCGCATTTCCGGTTCCGCACGATCACCTCGTGGCTTCGCTCCTTTCTGCTCACCTCGCCCCTCCCAGGGGAACACGAAAATCCTTAATTGCCCCTGACCGATTGTGTATAATGGCGCACACCCTTGATCTCTATCCTTGCCCCTCCGGGGGATGAGGCGGATTAATTTCAACCGCTGATGAACACGGATAGACACGGATGGACACGGATATGAACCACGGTTTCTAGTTGCTTGTAACCATAAACTGTTTTTGCTGTAGTAAATCTCTGTGTCCTCAGTGATTATTTCTCCGTGTACTCTGTGGTTATACATTAATATTGGGATTTGGGATTTCCCCTTAGGGTTAGGGAGGCAATGGCGGCAATGGCAACCGGCAGGAAATTGTCGATATCCTTATTCGTAGTGATCTTGGCGGCGGGGTTGTATCTCGCCGGCAGGATGTGGCACTCGCACGCCGGGTGTGACTCATATGAAGCCGCCATGCGCCTCTATGCGGATAAAAAGTATGCCGGGGCCGCACGCGCCCTGCGTACAGTGTCGGAGGCGCATCCCCGCGCGGCGGAGGGAGCAGAAGCCTTTTATTACTATTGTATATGCCTTGAGTTGAGCGGGCAGGGAGAGAAGGCGAAAGAGGCATGGGGGGATGTCATCGGCGATCCCGTGTCGAAGAGCTTTCACCCCCATGCGATTTTGGCCCTCGCGAGGATAGCGTTCCGTGAAAACCGCGTTGATGACGCCGAGCGGTACCTTGATAAATTGAACGAGTCATGTCCGGGGTCGCCGGCGTGCGCCGATGGGTTGCTTTTGCGCGCGGACATCCTCGATAAGAAGGGCGATATCGCGGGGGCGGCCAGCGCCGCGCAGAAGGCGGTGGATGATTATCCGGGCAGCGGCGCGGTGAGCAGGGCTGAGGAGAAGGTGGGGACGCTCAACGTCAAACTCCTCTTTTCTCCGCTGATCACGCAGGGGACGGAGGAGTACGTGGTCCACCGGGGGGATTCTCTCGAAGCGATTGCCAAGAAATTCGGCACGACGGTCGACCTCCTTAAGGGAATGAACGCGCAAGCCCTCAAGGGCGACTCGATCCGGCCTGGGGACAGTCTCAAGGTATGCACGGAGAAATTTTCCATCCTGGTGGATAAGTCATCAAATACGCTCGCCCTCAAGCAGGGAGAGCGCTTGGTAAAGGTATATTCCGTTGGCACGGGCAAAAAGGGATCGACGCCGGTGGGGGAGTTTAAGATCACGAACAAAATGGCCGAACCCGAGTGGTTCAAGCCCGGCGGGGGCGTTGTTCCCTACGGCGACCCGGGGAATCTCCTCGGCACCCGTTGGATGGGGATCGATTCACCGGGTTACGGCATCCATGGGACGTGGGAGCCCGATTCCATCGGCAAACAGGCGAGCGCCGGGTGTATCCGCATGCTAAATGCTGACGTCGAGGAGCTCTTCAAGATCGTCCCCGTGGGTACGAAGGTGAGGATAGTGGATTAGCTATCGAGTGAGCGATAATTGAGGAGCTTATTTTTATGAACGGCGGTTTTGAATTCGAGAAGCCCATCATCGAGCTGGAGCAGAAGATCGAGGGGCTCAAGAAGCTCGCGGAAACGAGCACGGTGGACGTCGGCGCGGAAATCGCGAGCCTCCAGAAGAAACTTGAGGCAGCGAGGAAGGATACCTACGGTAATCTGACGCCCTGGCAGCGGGTGCTGATCGCAAGGCATCCGCAGAGGCCATACACGCTGGATTACGTGAGATTGATAATGGATGAATTCATCGAGTTGGCTGGCGATCGCCTCTTTGCGAACGACCTTGCGATCGTCGCTGGGCTCGCGCGCTTGGATGGGCGCACATTTGCGGTCATCGGGCATCAGAAGGGAAGGGACACGAAAGAGAACCTGATGCGGAACTTCGGGAGTGCTCATCCGGAGGGATACCGGAAGGCCCAGCGCATCATGAAGATGGCCGAGAAATTCAAATTCCCGGTTGTCTCCTTTATCGATACGCCGGGGGCGTATCCCGGGATAGGGGCGGAGGAGCGGGGGCAGGCGGAGGCGATCGCCTTCAACCTCAGGACGATGGCCGCTCTCCGGACGCCGATCGTGGTGGTGATTATCGGAGAGGGGGGGAGCGGCGGCGCGCTCGGTATCGCTGTCGGGGATGAGGTCATGATGCTGGAGAACTCTTATTACTCGGTCATTTCCCCGGAGGGATGCGCGGCGATTCTCTGGAAGAGCCAGGGGAAGGCATCGGAGGCGGCTAGCACCCTACGCATCTCTCCGAAAGAGCTCCTGGAATTGGGAGTGATCGACGGGATCATTCCAGAGCCTCTTGGCGGCGCGCACAGGAATTACGATCTCGCCGCAAGGGAGGTGAAGCGCGCGCTGTCGGAATCGCTGGACCGCCTGACGCACATTCCCGTGGATCAGCTTGTCAAAACGCGATACGATAAATACAGAAAAATTGGCAGTTTCGCGGAGGAGTCATGAGAGTCTTGATCACTGGAGGTGCTGGATTCATCGGATCCCATCTTGCCGAAACGCTGCTCGGCCGAGGCGACGAGGTCGACGTCATCGATGACCTTTCCACTGGGAGCATGGCTAACATCGATCACTTGAGGTCGAACAAGAGATTCAGCTATACGATCGGTACGATCATGAATTTTCCTCTGATGGCCGAGCTTGTCGACCGCTGCGATCTCGTCTACCATCTCGCGGCGGCGGTGGGCGTAAGGCTCATCGTCGAAAGCCCCGTCCGGACGATCTCGACGAACATACGCGGCACCGAGATCTGCCTGGACGTGGCCAGTAAAAAAGGGAAAAAGGTGGTGCTCGCATCCACTTCGGAAGTATACGGCAAGAGCAACCGCATCCCCTTCCGGGAGGAGGACGACATAGTGCTGGGGCCGACGGTCAAGTCGCGCTGGAGCTACGCATGCTCGAAGGCGATCGATGAATTCCTCGCCCTTGCGTATTGCAGGGAGGGGAGATTGCCGGTGGTCATCTGCCGCCTCTTCAACGTTGTCGGTCCGAGACAGACGGGGCGCTACGGCATGGTTTTCCCGAGGCTCGTCAAGCAGGCGCTCGATGGTGCGCCCCTCACCGTCTATGGCACGGGTGAGCAGACGAGGAGTTTCCTCTATGTCTCCGACCTCATTAATGCGCTGCTCAAGCTTAGCACGCTCCCCCAGGCCGAGGGGCAGGTGATCAACATCGGGAGCGAGAAGGAGATCAGCATCGGGGATCTTGCCCGGAAGATTATCGCGGAAACCGGTAGCCGCTCGACCGTAACGCATGTGCCATACGAGCAGGCGTACGAGGAGGGGTTCGAGGATATGGGGCGTCGGGCGGCCGATACCACAAAGCTCAAGGGGCTTACCGAATTCAGCCCCCAGGTCGGGATCGAGGAGATGATACGGCGTATCGCCGGTTATTTGAAGACGCATAACTAGCTATCGAGCAACCGAGCTATCAAGAGAGAGGAATGATGAAAATCAGGAAAGCGAACCTGCATGACGTGCCGGAGATCCAGAAGCTCATCAATTACTTCGCCAAGAAGGATTACATGCTCCCGCGCTCTCTCAACTACCTGTACGAAAACATACGCGACTTCTGCATCGCCGAGGAGAAGGGGAGGGTGATCGGCTGCTGCTCCCTCCATATCATTTGGAATGACATTGCGGAGATCATGTCCCTCGCGGTGAAGGAGACGCACAAGGAGAGAGGCGTAGGCAAGAAACTGGTGCTCACCTGCTTAGTTGAGGCGCGGAGGCTCGGTTTAAAACGCGTATTTGCGCTGACGTATCTCCAAAAATTTTTCAAGAAGTGCGGTTTTACGCGCTATCCGAAGTCCAAGCTCCCCCACAAGATATGGGGCGACTGCATCAATTGCCCCAAATTCCCCGACTGCGGCGAGGTCTCCGTGGCGATCGAGTTGTAGGCGTGGCCTCCCGACGATTGGTTTTCATCCACCGATTCCACGACATATCTAGTCCATTCACCTACCACCGAGGGTGTACCCACCTGCCTGCATGTTTCTATCCACGTCCCAACGGGATCCCTTCGGGAGATTACACTTCCCAAAGGGGCCCCTTCGGGGAAGGACGCGAAGAAAAACGCCAAGAGAGCAGATTCTCACAAAGAGTAAAAGAGACAAACCTGTCATCCCTGCGAAAGCAGGGATCCAGCGTCAAAGAGTATAGAACTGGATTCCGGCTTCCGCCGGAATGAGATGCTACATGCATTAGGTGAATACGTACTCTTGATCGGTAGATGAATAATCCCGGTTAAATGTAATGTAGATTTCTATCGAAGAGAAAAACAAGAACTCGTATTCTCTTTTACTCTTTGTAAAAAATTGTCCCTCTGTAGTAAAAAGTCACGCAGGGGGGCAGGATAATCAGGTAAATCAGGCGCAAGAAATACTTGTTGTTTTCCACCCCTGTAATATCTCTTTCTCTCTTTTCCTCCTTGTGAAAGACCCTTCTTAAGAGTTACCTATCCGCGGCAATCTGCAAAAATCCCCCGAAGGGGTCCCTCCGGGATGCGACTGATTATCCGTGTAAATCTGTGTAGCATCTGTGGCAAGCGGCACTGTCTTCTCATTGTGAATTATTGATGACAGCAACTATTACCAATTCCACGCACGACTTTTTGGACCATCATCCATTTTATATGGATGAAATATGGATGATTTAGTGGTGTTGCGCTTATTTGAGAAGTGTGAGTAAATTTTGGGCGTCATCTTAGCGTGGTGCGTTATGATCCAGGTAGAAATCGTATTTAGCCGCCTCCCCAAGGGGCCCCTGCTTCGGGGGGATTTTTACCACAGTTTTCAGCTTACAACTTACAGCCTACTGCTTACTTTGGGATTTGGGGCTTGGGATTTGGGATTTTGAAAGGAGGTGTCGCGTATGGATACGAGTTAGTCTGATTGTAGCGTGATCGAGTTGGGATGATCGGACGAATTAACAAAATGGAGGGGGTTATCATGAAGATGAATTATTTCCTATTCGGGCTGGTGGTCCTGCTTGCGGTTGTGCCTCAGGGGAACCTTGCCCAAGCGCAGTGCTATTGGACGGCGAATGGTAATGATATCTATAATAATAATTCCGGGGATGTCGGTATCGGGGTCACTGATCCAGGGGCAAAATTGCATGTGAATAGTGCATTTGAGGGAGGGGGTCCAACCATTATTGTCCAGAATGCCGAGGAGGGCGGTGATGTGGCGATAGACTTCCTCGATTTCGAAGGGACTCTAAAAGGTAATGTCGGATGGGCTGCCGATGAGCCTTCACGCTTTGTTGTCAACCAGCATGGGGAGGTAGATACTGCTTTGAATGAATGGGGCGGCAATGTCGGCATCGGGACGGCGGAGCCTAGCGGAAAACTGCATGTGGAAGGAGATGACATTGTTTTAGCTAATGCCCCATACGAGGCGCAGGGAAGATTGTTTTTCAAGGAACACTATAACGGCAACTGGGGAATGTCGCTTGTATACAATGGCAATACGACAACGTGGCATTCCGTTCCGGAAAATTGTTTTGGCATCGTCCGACACCAGAATGATTCAGATGGCGCTGCGGCATTGATCGTCGACAGATACAGCGGTAACGTCGGCATCGGGGTATCCAGTCCGCAGCGCACGCTGCACGTGAAAGACGTCATGCGTTTGGAACCGCAGTCAAGCGCGCCGAGCGGGGGGTTGGGAGACCTTTACGTCAATACGAATGGGAAGCTCTATTTCCACAATGGCAGCGCATGGAAGGAGGTTGCGTTACAGTAAACGCAGGACAGTATGATTTTTAATCAAGCCCACGCTTGCCGTTGCGAGTGTGGGCTTGATTGTGCGTGGGATTTTTCAGAAACTGCATTATCGATTTTACCACGAAGTGCGCGAAGGAGAACACGAAGAGATAAAAGAACGGAAAGCATAGCGATTAGAGTTTTCACGAAGAGTAAAAGAGAGAAAGAGGAAAGCAAAAAGTAACGGGACACTTATAGGAGTAAAATTTGTAGGGATTCGATTTATCGAATCCGCACGCGATCCTTCGCCCCCGCTCAGGACAAGTTCAACGCGCCCCTGCCTGCCTGCTGGCAGGCAGGTCTGCGGTGAAATTCAACCACAGCAGAATTTCTTGCACCTGATCTACCTGATTATCCCGACTCCTCCGGATAGTGCAGAAGAACAGTCTTCCTTATGGTTTGTCATCATTCTATTGGAATTTGGGATTTCCTAAGCGGCAGTTCCATGTTTTTGAGGGGGATTTTGCAATTATCAATGGTAGTAACTATTATCAATCCTACGCACGAGTTTGGAGACCATCATCCATTTTATATGGATGATTTATGGATGATTTATGAGGGTTGCCAAAAATATAAGTATTGTCGGATAATCTGTGCTAATTCGGGCGAGTTGCGCCCTGGCGACTGCTGAGCTAACGATGCGCAAATGATGGTTTCTGTCGGATCTGTGGAGTGTACTACCGACAAAGATAAGTGACGAAATGAAAAGGTTATCGGAATTCGAGACGAAGCATTATTAATCTGGATGGTTCTTCTCCCAATTAGTTGATGTAGTTGTTCTTTGAAATAAAAAGGG
>CAYWRA010000035.1:0-23914 GCA_964460305.1 uncultured bacterium | reverse complement strand
ATTACAAATGACCAAATAACAAAACCTCATTGTGTTTTGTCATTTCGCGATCTCCTCCACCGCAATCCCCAGATCCGGGCAGTATTTCACGCAGAGCATGCAACCGCTGCACTCGCCCTCGAACACGAGTTCCCCGTCCTTGAACGAGAGATTCTTCTTCGGGCAGAAGTTGACGCAGAGGCTGCACCCCTTGCAAAGCCGTCGATCGATGGTCACCCGGAACTTTTTCTTCATATCGGAGGAGTTATGGTATTCGCGCCGGGCCTGGCTGTCAATAGATTTGAGGGGGCAGGGTGGTCCCGAAATAGCGAGTACTGTGGGGGTCGTCAACTACGCCAGGGCTGCAGCGGGCAGGCCCGACTGTGCTGCGCGGCTTCGTCGGGGAGGGATTCATCCGATAAGTTACCCCCGATAGAAACCAATCTTCGTTAGGAAGCCTTTTTTGATCGTAAAATCCGGCTCTTCCCCCACAAGAAGTACATTCAATTACATAACCTTTCTTCTTCTCCTGCAACCTATTAAGCAGGTCAGATCCCGATTTTCGGCATGGCCAACATCCATTTTATATGGATGAAATATGGATGATTTTTGAGTGTTGCTAAAATAAGGCAGTTGTCGGACAATAATGTTTTTCTACGGCTGTATCCAGATTCCAAGCAGGCGGAAGGCTTGTCGTGCCATTTGCGTAACGTTCTTATCTTTATCTCGAGTGCAAAAATTTTGAAGGGGTGTGTTTGTGAGTGAGTTCTGGTGCCAATCTGGGGCTCATGTGTAGGTGGCGAGTTGAGTGTAACAGTTACGCTTTAAAAAGGAGGTGGACCGTGAAAAGGATAGTACGTCTATTGCCCGTCGTTGCACTCGTTCTCCTCTGTGCGAGCTCTGCGCCATGCCTTATCGATATCAACACGGCGTCGCAAAGCGAACTCGATAGTCTGCCCGGAATAGGCGAGGTCTATGCCAAGAGGATTATCGAGGGCCGGCCCTATCGAAGCGTCGACGACCTCAAGCGCGTAAAGGGGATCGGAGGAAAGACCCTTGATAAGTTCCAGGATATGATTACGGTCGGTATGGCGCAGAAGGAGGCACCCACAAAGTTAGTCAAGCAGGAACCAGTCGGGGTCCCCCGCTATTCCGTCGAGAGCTACAAGCTGTTTAATTGCCACGGGTGCAAAAATGCATATAAGGCATCTAGCGACCTGAGCAGCGGGTGGTGTCCCTACTGCGGCGCACGGTGGCGCCTCAAGTAGGCGGGATTCTCTATCCCGAATCTCATGTAAAGACCGAAACAACGCCGGTCGCGATCTACCTACAATGCGCCACCCTGTATCGCGCGAGGAGAGAGGCGCAGCCAGTCGATGCAGATGCCGAGATTGCGGAGCTGTTCCCCTTGATCCTGGAGGGGGGGATCCCAGGTGGGGGAGCTGATTTTCAAAACCGCGCGTGACGCGCCGGCGGGGAGGGCTCCCACGGGAATGACGACGCGCTGCTCTTCCATCGACCGGCCGACATTCACCTCCGCGACTTTCTTGCCGCCGATGGAGAGTTGAACCGGCACCGAGTCAAGGGGCCGCTCTTTCCCCGCAGAAGCCATGAGTGTGAGCATGAGATCGGCGCGCGAGCCGAACGTGGGAATGACGAGCTCGGCCTCTCCCGCCGTCCACCTCGCCCAGCGCTTGGCACGTTTTCCATTTTCCTTTTCTCTGATGGCGGTGAACCCATGGAAGCCGCCTACCAGGCCGAAGCAGTCCTCCCCGATGTCGAGCATGCGGCTCTCAACTCCGGCCTCAGGCGCCGCGCCCGTTTTTTCGACCCTGAACACCCGTGCGGTGACGTCCACCGGGACGCGTTTCCGCGGGAATGCGCCCACACTGTACTCGAGGTGATCGGTCTCAAGCGGCGCCTCGAAGAGGGGGACAAAATTGAGAGAAAGCGAGATCGGCCATCCCCCCCTTGAGATATAGTAGACACGCCTGCCATGATCTAGGAAATTCCCCATCACGCGCTCGACGCCCCTGCACTTCTCCGGTGTTTGATCGGACAGTTGCAGAACGTCGAGGCCGTAGACGTAGTCGAGGGGAGCCGCGATGCCGCTCCCCTCGCAGACGTAGAGCCCCTCGCGATCGAGCGGCGCCGCGAGACGCGCTAGAAAATCGATCGTCCCCGCGTAGTCGATCGGCTTCACTGTACCGGTATAGCCGCACAGCATGGATGCAAGGAGAGCGAGCGTCACCGCGCCAGCCGCACCGGCACGCCATTTCGAACCGGAGCCGAGGCGCCCGATCGCATACGCCATAAAGAAGATGCACGAGGGAAACACGACCGGTATGGAGCGCCTGACCGCCCAGAGGTATGAGGGGAAAATCATCTTCTTGTAGATGAAGAGCATGGAAGTAAGCACCGCAATGATGAAGAAGCCGCCCCTCCGCTGATCCAATCCCTCGCGGACGAAGAGTAGCGCCCCAACGAGCGCCATGCAGAGGCCGAGAGGGAAGTAGCAACATCCTCCCGATAGAGGATATATAAACCACCCGAGTTCTCTCAGGTTCCTGGCATCCGCGGAGCGATCGAGCATAGGCCGTAGCCAGTAGCCAAAAATAAAGAGGCAGAGCAACAGCATGCAGAGCGCGATCTGGAATCCGCTTTGTTGAAATAGTTCCCGCATCCGGCGCGCGGCGCCTCTCCAGAACGTGCGCGTAAACACGAGCGCGAGGAAGAAGGCGGCTGACGAGGAAACCATCAGGGACGGTGTGAGCCCCTGCGAGCGCAGCACCTCCATCTGGCGATCCGCATACGAGCGGCAGACGGTGATGTCCTGCAGGTAAAGGTGGACGAGGCCGATTGCCAGGGGAATAAGGAAAAACAGGTCGCGCCGCCGCCACCCGTCCCAGTTGCGCCAGAAGAAGACGAGGAGTATGAGCGGGAGGGCGCCGATCACCATGAATACCGAGAGAAACGCTTCTGCGAAACAGGCCCCGGAGAGAACCGCCCATGAGCCGCGGTCCTCGCGCTGGTAGCGGAACAGGCAGAAGAAGCCGGAGAACATGAAGAACTGAGCGCTGATCTCCGCGGTGGGGAAACGGATGCCCCAAATCTCGGCGGAGCTCAAGGCCAGGAAGAGCGCCGCCAGGAAGGCCGCCTTTCCGCCCGCTAGCTCACGGGCCGCAAGGGCGAATGCGGCGAGCGCAAGGAGGCCGAACACCACGTTCACCCACAGAGATAAACGCAAACCCAAAAGCGAGTGGAAGAGCGCGATCCAGACGGTATATATATGGTAGAAATGCGGCGATACGATGGCCCGCTCGTGGTCGCCGATCGCTATGCCGCCCTCATAGCGCTGGTCGATCAGGTGCGTGAAGTAGAAGAGCGAACGGTCGGCTGAGGGCAGGGCCGCGAGGACCGGATCGCGATATGCGATCGATCCGCAGCGGGCGAGCCGAGCGCCGCTGTTGATATAGGTGCTCGGATCCCAGTTCCCGAGCACGTACTCGTACGGCGGCGTAAAAAGCGCAATCCCGATGCATGCGAAGAGCGCGATCAAGCCGAGCTCACCGACACGGGCGCGCGGGATGCCCCAGCGCGCTCGCGGCGCCGCGAGGAGCAGGCCGATGGAGATGAGGGCTTGTAAGGCGAGGACCGCGCGGAGCGAGAAGATGGAAAGCTCCGCGAGCGCGAGCCCGATCCAGGACGCCATGAGCGCGCTCCCGAGCGTTGACAAAAAGAGCCACTCCCCGAACCGTTGCGGCAGCGGACGGCGGCCGCGCGCGCATATAAAGCGAAGGAGAAGAGCGCCGGGGAGAAAGAAGAGGAGCGGAAGGCCCACAATCAGCTTCACGATGTCAGCCATGGAGCCAGATACCCTTTCATTTTTTTCTCTAGTAGCGCGGGGTCGAAATCCTTTAGCCGTTCCCTCTGGCGCTGGATGACCCCCTCGCGGACTGTAGAGTCATTCAGGAGGAGATCCATCAGCTCTGCGATGCGCGGGAAATCCTTATCATGCACCAACGCGCCGCTCCCGCCCAGCGTTTCGGGGACCGCCCCGGCGTCGTAGGCGAGGATGGGGACGCCGAACTGCATCGCCTCGAGGAGTGGAATGCAGAATCCCTCGTGTTCGCTCATACAGAGGAACAGGTCGGCGACGCGGTAGTATGCGGTAAGTTGATCCAACCTGATGTGCCCGGTGAAGAGCACGTTTTCGAGCTTGAGTTCCCGGACCATGTTCCTAAGCAGGGCGAGATAGCGTTCGAGCCCGATGTATGACCCGACGAGGAGCAGCCGCACCTCGCGGTTCAAAAACAGGCGGTACGCGTGGCATGCCTTGATAAGGTCCTCGAATCGCTTGTTCGGGACGATCCTTCCCACGAACAGCACATTCTTCACGCCATCGCGATATCGGTTGATGATGCTTTTGTCCGGCGGGCAGTTCAGGTGATCCATGTTGAGAATGATCGGCATCACGTTCACATTACTAAAACCCGCCTCGGTGAGCTCCGAAGCATTAAAGGAGGAATCGGCGAGAGAGAGATCGGGAATCGAGGCCAGGGCTTTCAGCTCGTTCCGCCCCTGGGTGAGTATGAGCTCCCGCCCGTCGTAGACCGATCGGTAATAACGCCCCGGCGTGATGTTGTGATAGACGAGGACTTTTTTATCGGGAATCCGCTTGAAGTAATCGATCGTCTCCGAACCTATCGAGAAATGGAAGATGACGACGTTGCCCTTCCGGCTGACGAGCTGGTGCTGCCCGATCTCCTTTGCCCGCCCGCTCATTTTCGGCGCGATGTGGCGCCGGGGGCAGAATATCTCGGAATCGCAACCCCACCCACGGAATGTTTCCCGGAGGGTGATGGCGTAGTTGCTGATGGCGTCGCCCTCGACGAAACCCGCGACGATCTGATGGATTGCCGGTTTATGCATGTTGTACCTTTGAATAAATTCCGATAGAAGCCAGAATCCAGAATACTACAAACTGACCTTCGAACCCTATCTTCTGTATCCTAACTCAAGTGGCCCCCCACAGCCAGGGCGACAGGATCTCCTTTAGACGCCGTTCGACCGCCTCGGGCGAGAAGGCGTCAAGGCGCTCAAGCTGTTTCCCGATTATCGCATCCTTCAGCCGGCGATCCCGGCATGTCTCATCCACCAACTCGGCGATCGCGGCATGGTCCTTCTCGCGCGCCAGAATGCCCGCCCCGGCAAGCGTCTCGGGTATGGCCGCTGCCGCGTAGGCGATCACCGGCACCCGGAAATAAAATGCCTCGAGTAGCGGAATGCAGAATCCCTCATGCTCGCTCATACATAGGAAAATGCTCGCCGTGCGGTAGAGGGCGTAGAGCTCGGCATCGGTCACATGGTTGAAGAAGATGACATCGGGAAGGTCGAGCATGGTGATGAGGCTCCTCAGATGGCTCGTGTACCTGTCCATACCGATGAGCGATCCGGCGAGGAGGAGGCGTGAATTTTGGTTGATCGTGGTGCGGTAGTAGTAAAATATTTTGATCAGGTCCTCGATTCTCTTGTTCGGCGCCATGCGGCCTATAAAGAGAATGCTCACAGCTCCGTCTCCATAGCGTTTTACGAGCTTCGCGTCCGGCCCCGCCGAAAGTTTCTCCCGATCGAGGATGAGCGGCAGGACCGCGGTACGTCTGAAACCAAGCGCATCGAGCTCGCGCCGGTTGAACTCCGACACGCCTAGGGCGATGTCCGGAATGGCGGCGAGCCGTTTCAGCTCCTCCCGCCCCTCTAGTAGCGATCCCGCCTTCTCCTCATCGATCCCCTGGAACCAGACGTGGGGAGTAATATTATGGTAGATGAGCACCTTGCGGCCCCGGAGATTCATAAAGAAGTCCGTGAGAGCGGAACCGATCGAGTAGTGGTAGATGGCGATGTCGGAGGGATCGCCCGGCGCGCCGCAGAGTCGGTAGTCCCGGCAGAGGCGCTCCTCGGTCGGCCCCACGTGGCGGCTCTCGCAGTAGATCTCCGATTCGCATCCCCATCCACGGAGGATCGCCTGTAGCTGGAGGGCGTAGTTGCTGATGGCGTCGCCGCTGCCGAAACCGGGGAGAAGCTGGTTGATTTTCATAATGCAACTTTCACCACATAAAAAGCAGTTCGACTATTTTACAAAGAGTAAAAGAGGGATCAAGGAAACCAGGCAAGGGTACAGTTATAGGGGTAATAATCACCACTACCCTACCGAAACCGACCTCTTGCAAAACCTATAACTCTTTTTCTTTTTTACTCCTTGTGAGAACAATTATTTTCTTAATCTCCGTGTTCTATGTGTCTCCGTGGTGATACCATTTATACCCCAAAACGGTCGAAGGCCGAATCAAAGCGTTTCATGACCGCTTCCCAGGAATATTCTCGGAGCACGTATCGCCCGCCACCCGCGGCGAGCTTCTCTCTCAGCCCCTCCCGCTCCGTAAGGAAGAGGAGGCACTCCGCGAACTCGCAATAATCCCGGAAGAGCAGGCCGCCATTCGCCTGTGTGCAGTGGAACGAGGTGACGGCGCAGTTGCCGTTCACAAGCCCCGGCGCGCCCGCAAGCCATGCCTCCATGAGCACGATGGACAGGCTCTCGTTCGTGGAGGGTTGGCAGAGCGCCAGGCTCGCGGCGTAGCAGTCGTGTTTGAGCTCCTCCTTGACGTAGCCGAGATCGATCACGTCCCGCGAGAGCTCCGGCGGGATCGCCACGTCGCCGGTTCCGAGGAAGAGGAGCTTCAGTTCGTTCCGATGCTGGTTCTTGAACGCGCGGAAATATTCCACGAGAAGCGGCGTGTTCTTCCCCTGCTCGCGCCTGCCGGCATACGTGATGAACGGCGCCCCGATCCCGGATTTCTTCCGGAACCGTTCGGGACGGTATTCCTCCATTGCGACAAACCCCATGCCGCCTACCGCGCCCTTTTCAGGCGCTAGGCCGAGGAGACTCACGGCGAGCGCGCGTTCGGGCTCGCTGTTGAATATCATGCCGCGGACGCGATCGGACATCTCCTTGAATATCGCAAGGCGCGCATACGGCTCGTCGTGGAGGCAGGGGATAATGAGCGATTTATCCGGGGCGATCGCGCATCCCGCCCAGGTCGTGCCGAAGAGGTACGGAAGGAAGATGAAGCAGTCGAAGGCGTCGCGGCGCGCGGCGATGGAATCGTAAAGAGAGCGGCTGTGCACGCTCCCGCGGATCCATGCCTCTTCCTCGTCCCGGCCGGCCGGCATGCCGCGCGAGATGCGCTCCTGAAGAGAGCAGAATTCACCGCCGATGTCCCTGGGATCGGCCGGAAAACGGCAGACCTCGACGCCGTTCAGCGTCTCCCTCCCGGGCTTGTAGTAATTCTCCCAGGTAAAATGATCGCGGGCGCAGGTCGTGAAAACGGAGACGTCGTTTCCGTCCGCGGCGAGGCGTTCCGCTACGCTCTTAGCGAGCACCTCGGCGCCACCCGCGGATTCGACGCCGTACCGCGGTACGACAAAGGCAATTTTACGTGTGAGCATAGTCAGATTGAAAAAGCAGTGCAATTGTTTTACAAAGAGCAAAAGAGGGAAAGAGAGATCAAAAAAACCAAGTACGGGGGGAGGGCCAGGGAGGGAACCTTATCGAAACTGACTCCCCCCAAACCAATCACTCCTTTTCTCTTTTACTCTTTGCGAAAACAACTGAATTGCTTTCTCCGTGCCTCCCCCGTCCCAAAGGGATCCCTTCGGGAAAGTGGCCCCATTGGGGCGCGCCTCCGTGGCGAGATCACAATCTCTATTCGGTTCTCTTTTTAATCGCGGTGAGCTCGGCGTCCACCTTGGCCTTGAGGCTGCAGATGGCGTTCGCCACCTGGCAGTTAAACTCCTTCTGCTGCGAGAAGAGGCGGTAGGTGTAGAACTTGAGCATTTTCCAGATGGTCTTCTTGAGCCACACGGCGGGCGCGCCGAGGATGCCCCCCTTGGAGTAGATCGGGAAGTCGCCGATGTCGATGTCCCAGGTCTGCTGGATCACTTTAAGCGAGTAGTCGAGGAAATCGGCCTCGCTCTTGACGCTGCTGAGCTCAAGGGCGGCGATCCTGGAGAGGTCGTACTTGTCGTACACCCCGGCCGCCTTCTTCCGGGCCACGCGCTCCTCGATCTCCTGCATGATCTTCTTGACGTCAACCCCATCCGCGCCTATCTGGAATTTTTGGTCCATGTGACATGTTCTCCCTTGCCCTGATCTATTTACCATCCACAGCCGGAATGACAAATACCAAAGCACAAATGACAAATGAATTGCAAATGACCAAATGACAAAACCTCATTGTGTTTTGACATTTGTCATTTGGTATTTGTCATTGATCCGCTCTCCCACTTGCAGCCGAGGTTAACCATCCCCTCCGCTTTTCTCGCGCAGTCGACCCAGATGCTGAACCAGTTGTCCATGCGGTGGTAGTTTGTCTTGTGGTCCCGGGCGTGCATGGAGAATGAGAAATAGTATTTCCCCTGGATGAGCGGGAGCGACTGGAACCTCAGGCGCACCGTGCCGGCGCCCTCTATGAACGGCACAGGATACTCGTCGATGATCGTGTTGCTCCCGCAGCAGAGCGTCCCGTCGCTCTTCGTGACGGAGAAGCCGAATATGGGATCCTCTATCCTGCTATTGGCCCGGTAGTCGATCTCCACGAGGAGCGGCTCGCCGCTCCGTATCCTCTCGATCCGCCCGCCCCCCTCCCCCATGAAACGCACCGCGGCGATCACAGCCTCTTTGGTGCCCCACTCCCTGACGACGACCTCGCCAGCCTTGGTGAAACCGAGGCTCTTGTACTGGTCCACCACCTGCCCCGGCTCGCCCACGTTCACGATTTTTCCAGCATCGAGCAGCAGCACCGCGTCACTCACCTCGGTGATCGTGTCGAGGTCGTGCGATACGATAAGCAGCGTCTTGCCCTCCCGCTTGAACTGGGCGATCTTGCCGAGGCATTTCCGCTTGAACGCCTCGTCGCCGACGGCCATCACCTCGTCGATGAGGAGGATGTCGGGATTGACCTCGACGGCGACGGCGAAGCCGAGGCGCACGTACATCCCCGACGAGTAGTGCTTAACCGGGGCGTTGATGAACTGTTCGAGCTCGGCGAAGCTAACGATCTGGTCGAATTTAGACCGGATCTCGCGACGGCTGAGGCCGAGGATGGAGCCGTTCAAGTAGATGTTCTCGGCCCCCGTCAGATCGGGATGGAACCCGGCCCCGAGCTCAAGGAGCGACGAGACCCTTCCCCGGACGGTTATCGATCCTAAAGTCGGGCGCATGGTGCGCGCAAGGACGCCGAGGAGCGTGCTCTTTCCCGCGCCGTTCGCGCCGATGATGCCGATCGTCTTCCCGGCCTCGACGTCGAAGCCGATATCTTTTAGCGCCCAGAAATCACCTCTCGTCTTCCGGCGGCGGAGTAGTCCCATGGCGGCTGCCTTGATCGTGTGGCGGCCGCCGTGTCTGAGGAAGAATTTCTTGCCTACGCCTTTGACTTCAATGGATTTCATTATGTCAGCAACCAATCATCTTGTATCGGCGTGTCGGCGTACCACCATAACGCCGTTACGCCACACGCCTTACGCCGGCACGTTCTTTTCACAGTTCATCCGCAAAATCCGGTTCGTAGCGATTGAATATTTTCAGTCCCACGCAGAGGATCAGGATCGGCAGAACGATCGCCGCCGCGGTGGCGAGCCAGCCAGGCGGGGGGCCGTCCACGATGATACTCCTATAGAGCGTGATGAACCCCGCCATCGGGTTCATCTGATACACGCCGAGCAGCCAGCGGGGCACGAGGGTACCCTGAGAGAGAAAATCGAGCGAGTAGATCACGGGGGACATGAAGAACCACGCCATGAGCAGCACCGCGACTACGTGCTCCGTGTCCCTGAAATAGACGCTCGAACACGAGATGATGAGGGCGAGGCCGAGGCAGAACAGGAACTGCGCGAATATGACGAGCGGCAGCGCCGCGAGCGCCGGCCCCCACGCGAGCCTTCCCGCGAGTAGCGTAAGGACAAACAGCACGACCAGCGAGAGCAGATAGTTGACGAGATTCGCCAGCGCTGTTGCGAGCGGAAGGATGATGCGCGGGAAATAGACCTTCTTTACGAGGTTCGGATGGCCGGCGACGGCGTTGATGGAGTCGCCGCAGCACATGGTGAGGAACTGCCAGGCGAGCACGCCGGTGAGCAGGCTCCAGGGATCCATCGGGAACTTCATGAAACGGATGAAGATCCAGTAGATGAGCATCATGAAGAGGGGGTTTAGCAACGTCCAGAGAAAACCGAGGGCGGAGCCCTGGTAGCGGATCTTGAGATTCCTGACGACGAGCGTGGCCAGCATCTCCCTCTTTCGAATCAGCTCTTGTAGAAGGCCCATGGCAGGTTCCCGGACGGACGGGCGCGCTTTCGAACAAGCTATTCCCAGACGAACTTATCTTTGGATTTGGTCCGCGCCGCCGTTTTCCCCTCTCCGCCCTTTTTAAGGCTCCCCGAGGCCGAGTCCTCGAGCCACGCGTCTATGACGGACTTTTTGAAACGGATGGTTGTCCCGATGCGGCTCGCTGGAATGTTGCCGCACTTGACGTGCCGATAGACAACCTGCTTGTGAAGATGGAGATACTCGGCCACCTGGTCAATGGTCATTACTTCGGGGTAGCGCTTCCCCACCGGTATGTCCTCGAACTGCTTCGGTCGTCTCGCCATCTTACAGTTTCTCCTTGATCGTCTTGAAGAGCTCCGCCGACAGCGATTGGACAAGATCGGCCCCGCCCGCGTCCACGCTGCGGCCCGTCCCGCACATCCCGCACTCGTTGCAGGGATATACCTTCCCCTTCAATCCGAGCTTCTCCCTTAGGGCGAGCAGCTTCCGGATCTCCTCCCGGGGCAGGGGCTTCACCGGGCCGAGCTGCCGCGCCGCGGCGCTCACCTGAGCGCTGTGCTCGATTTTTTCCAGCTTGTCGTACGCCGTGAATACGTTGTCCGCGACGGTCAACGTCCCGTGCCGCTCGATGATGAGGGCGTCGCAGTCGCCGATCAGGTTGGATATGGTCCTTGGCCCCTCTTCGGTGCAGGGCGTCGCGTAGGCGGCGGTGGGGATGGAGCCAAACATCATGACGATCTCCGGCATCACGCACTGCGGCAGTTTCTGCCCCGCAATGGAGAACGCCACCGTAAAGGGCGGATGGGCATGGATGACCGCCTTAATGTCTTCCCGCCGCGTGTACGCCTCGATGTGCATGAAGAGCTCCGTCGTTGGCTTGTGCTCGCCTTGGAGCTTCGTCCCCGCCATGTCGGTGACGATGAGGTCTTGTGGCGCGATGAAACCCTTGTTCATTCCGCTCGGAGTGCTTAAGATTCGGTTCTCGCCCAGGCGCACGCTCACGTTCCCGTCGCTGCCGGAGATAAATCCCCGCCCGTACATGCGGCGGCAGACCTCGACGATGTCCTGGCGGTATTCACGCTCGGATTTCATTAGAGGCTCTGATAAAGGCCGAATGACAAATGTCAAAACACAATACGGTTTTTTCATTTGTCATTTGGGATTTTTTCATAGGATAAACCCGCTCAAATCCACGTGTGGATTGGGGATGACGATGCGCCGAACGAGGGCCCCCATGCTCTTGATCCTCTCAAGGCCCGCGGCCACCGCCGCTTCCACGTCCGCCCATTCTCCCGCAATGACGACAAACGATTTCCCCCCGAGGCCGTTTCCCATCCTGATGAGCACGAGCGTGATGTCCGTGGCTTTCGCCGCCGCGTCGGCGGCGATGATGCAGGCCGGGGCGTTGAACGTCTCGATCACCCCCAAGGCTTTCATCTCGCCGGCTTCGGTCGCCGCGATGAGCGCGGGTACGACCTGCTCATGAACGTTCGGGAGGAGGAGTTTCTCAGTCACGGCCCCTCCCCCAGCTTCGAGACCGGCTTCCAGGGAGCGCTCGACAGCCTCCACGTCCCCCGTGATCAACACGATGTATTTCCCAGGACAAATACCGCGCGAATCGACGACGGTGACGTCGGCCTTCTTCGCCATGGCGTCGGTCGCCAGTATCCCGGAGGCGATGCTGTTGAATTCGATTAAACCTATTGCCGGTTGCATGTTTTACCTTCTAACCACGGAGAGCACAGAGGCGAAAAAACTTTTCACAAAGAGTAAAAGAGAAAAGCAGTTATCAATTATGGAGGGGACAGCTTCGATAAGCCAGCCCCCCTCACTACCCCCCCCACTCCGATGGGGGAGAGATTCTTACCCCCTAACTGTCGCCTTGCTTGGTTTTCTTGCTCTCTCTTCTCCTCTTTTACTCTTTGTAAAACAGTTGAACTGTTCCCCCTCCCCCCCCCAAAGGGGTCCCTTCGGGGCGTGTCTCCGTGGTAGCATTAGTTATACTGCCTCGATTAGCACGTAATCCTTTACTTCCTTCACCACGCCGTTGATGCTCGCGTGGTGCCGCGCGCCCAGTTTTCCATCGGGGATCTCACCGATGAGCTGTCCCTTTTTCACCCGCTGCCCCACCTTGACGCAGGGGACGGCTGCGGCCCCCACGTTTTGCTTGAGGGGTATTTTCACCTTTTTGGGATTCAGCGGCTTTTCGTCGAACCGGGTCTCACGCTGATACCGCGCAAGCCCCAGACGGTGGACGAGACGGTTTACGGGTATGCGCGACTGCTCTCTCAACATCCTCGGCTGCGGAGACCCGCTCTTCCTCCCGGCCTCCCATCCGAGCGCCTTTAGGTTTCTCTTTATGTTGCCGTTGATCCGGGCAATGGGTAGCTCCATTGGGCAGATATAGAGGCCGCAGAGCTCACATTCACAACAAAGGTGGGCCGAGGTTACGCCACCCTCTTCCGGGAACGGCAGGCCGAAGAGCGCGGAGCGCATGATGAGATGCGGATAGAGCGCGTGCCCGAGCAGATAGCGGGGACATACGAGCGTGCAGAGGGTGCACTGGCAACAGAACTCCCTTGTCACGTGCAGGCTCCTCGTGAATTGAACCGTCCGTCTCCGTACGAGCTTGTGATCGACCGGCAAGAGCACGACGGCCCCGGTCGTTTTAGTGAGCGGCTCCGTGGCGTCGTACGATAGTTTTCCCATCATCACCCCCCCCGTCATGAGGGCGTATTCCTTTGTTTCGGGTCCGCCGGCGCGTTCGATCAAATCGGCGAGGCTCGTCCCGATCGGCGCCTCAAGCGCGACCGGGTTCCGCACGGCGCCGGCCACGGTGACGTAGCGATGCGTAACCGGCCGGCCCCCGTCCGCATCGGCGACGTACTTGAAAGTTTCCACGTTGCTGTTGATGACTCCCACGTCGAGTGGCAAGCCCGATTCGGGGATGACGCGCCCCGTCGCATCGTATACGAGCACGAACTCGTCACCCGCCGGGTAGCTGTTCTGGAGGAAGAGAAGCCGGATGTGGTCCTTTTTCTTCAGCGCCCGGCGGAACGCTGCGACGGCGTCCTTGTGTTTCTCCTTGAGCGCGATGGCGCCGCGCTTTGCGCCGACGCTCTTCATAACGAGCTCGACCCCCTTGACCACGCTCGCCGCCTCTCTCGACATGAGATACTGGTCGTTGTGCAGGAGCGGCTCGCACTCGGCGCCGTTCGCGATGACGTGGTCGACTCGCGCGTCTATTTTTTTCCAGGTTGGGAACCCCGCGCCGCCGGCGCCCACCACCCCGGCCTTCTTTACCTTGTCAACAAGCGTCGTGGCCATAATATTTCTTCACCGCGGGTAAAACAAAATCGGCAAGACATCTTCATCTCAAAAGTTTGCTTCTTCTGCCAGAACGTTTTTTCCTCATGCCTACCGCAGCGTAATCGCCTTCAGGTTCATGCGCGGAAGGATAGTTGTCCATCCATGACAAATCCTTACTGATGATCAGTTCCTCTATTGTTGCGTGATGTGTATTAGTCATGGGAATGAGACGCATTTGGAACCCATGTCTCATTGCCATCCACTTCACCTCTTCCGCATTGTCGTATGTCATTAAAAAATCACCTTTCAACGACTCGCACACGGTGAACAAGCGGTCATGGTCAAGCATATAATGCTTATATAATCGCTTGCCGGCCTTTTTTCCGCCAGCTGTATACGGAGGGTCGATAAAGTAAACTGCACTTTGATTTGGGGCGAATTCCTGCATGACTTTTAATCCATCATCATGACGGAAGTCAATCCTATCAACAACATAGTTCAGATTTAGAAGTCTTCTTGCGAGTGTACGTGGATACCACCGAGAGCGAATGCCTTTCCCGTTCTCCCCGTATTTAAGGAACCCCGAGCCCTTAGCAAGGATACCACCATGGAGAGTCCGATTCTTCAAAATCGTTTGAAAGGCTTTTCCTTTTTGCGTGCGGGGCGTTTTTTTGCATTCCCGTAGTACAGCGTCTTTAGTCAGGTCGAAAGAGAGTATCTTGTTCGCTATCCATTCGGCTTCACCGTTGACAATGCACTCCCAAAAAGCGGCGATCTCGTCATCCATTTCAACCATGACCGCTTTTTTAGCCAGATTTTCGAAGAGGGCTGTGAGGCTAATGATCCCTCCTCCGGCAAAAGGTTCGACAAGGACAGTCGGCTTTAGATACTTACACGCCAGCCACCGTTTGAACGTCGGCACAAACCACGTCTTGCCTCCAGGATAGCGAAAAGGGCTCCGCTGTGGGACAGATGCTACATTAACTGGCTTGGGTGTTTCGGTTTGTCCAAGCAATTCAGGGAATAGCACTGCTTGATTATGTACAGACATTTTAGAAAGGCCTCTCTATAGCTTTGTTCACGGGGGGCGTCTCTAATTGCTCATCGAGCTTTTCCTGAAGCAGTCTTACGAAGTCCGCCACTTTCCCAGGGGAGGCAGTGGTGATGGAAAGAAGAGCAGGCTCGAACCCGGTGAATACTTCATCCACCTTCTTGAGACAAAAACGCCCCGGCCCTTCGTCCTTCTCTTTGATAAACACCAAATCATAAATGAGCCATGCAATATGCGCATCCGATTTCGCTACTTTTCTAAGATGAGGTAAAGTAGAAAAGAAACTCTTGTCCAATGCCACAGCGATCTTTTTTCCCCAACTGTGGAGAATTCCGCCTTTAAAAAGAAGTTGTGGAGCGAGTCTCTTCCGAGAAGATGAGAGGTAATCGGGGCGGGGATAGCTAGGTTCCTTTGACCAATCCATAGATGCACGGTCTCTGGGGTTCTTCATGAAGCGCTCAAAGGGTTCGCGGACATTTCCGGATATGTAAACCGCCTGAATCTCGAGGGCCCCAAAATCGCATACTCTCCCATCCTTGTTATATGCAACAAGGACTATATCAATATTTCCAGCAGACCTCCCGCATGCATCATTTAAGCGGACCTCCGTCAAAGAACTCCATGATGTGCCTTCATTAAAGAAGAAAGACGCGGCATCATCTGTAATAATCCAGTCTTCCCGGAATCTGACGGGGCATGTGATTACGGGATGGCTTTCATGGTAAATGCTGCAGACACCTAGCGGGTTTTTTGCTTTGTCCTTGGTGCAATTCGGCACTTTGTTATTGAAAGGGCAAAGGCATTTAACACGATATCTATCGGCATGCTTTGTGAAGTCGGTCGTCAAATGCCCAAATACCTCCGCTAATGGTTGCTGTATGTCGGCCATTGTATCGCCCCCTTATTCAGTACGTCCAGATTCTGCAATGGTCAACGCCCTGCATAATCTGCGCTTATCCGCGTGAATCCGCGGCGAAGAATTATACAATCCTGAAATAATCCACCAGCGTGCAGCGCCGAACGCGCGTGAAATCCTTCGCCGAGGTGAGCCCCTCGCCGGTGGGACTGGCGATGGTGAACGAGGTGTAACCCTCCCCGCCGAGGCCCAGGCCCGCGTAGTTCGGACCGTTCTTGACGAAGATCGAGCAATTGACGAGCCGGGCCATCCTGGATAGTTTCTCGATGTTCCGTGAGAACATGGAAGCGGTGTGCCGGTATCCATGCTCCATCTCGAGAGCCAGGTCGATCCCTTCGTCGGCGTTCTTCACCCGCGTCAGCGGTAGGACGGGCATGAGCTGCTCCGTCCAGAGCAGCGGATGGTCGCGCTCGACGTCGACGAGGATCAGGCGCGGATCCGCGGGCGCGTTGATTCCCAGCTCTTTTAGAATGAGCGCCGCGTCCTTGCCGACCCATTTCTTGTCGATGACGCTTTCATGCGGCGGCGCAACCCGCTCCTTGACCACGAGGTTCGTCAGCCGCTCGACGTCGCGCCCGGTGAGTTCAAAGGCCCCGCTTCGCACCATCGCGGCTTTCAGGGCATCGGCTATGGAATCGACGGCGATGACTTCCTTCTCGTCCACGCAGATGATGTTGTTGTCGAGGGAGGCCCCCGCGACGATGTCACGAGCGGCCTTCGCGATGTCCGCCGTTTCGTCCACGACCACCGGCGGGTTCCCGGGGCCGGCGCAGATCGCTTTTTTGCCGCTGTTCATCGCCGCCTTGACCACGCCGCCCCCCCCAGTCACGACGAGCAGCCTCACCTTCGGGTGCGTCATCATCTTCTGGGCGCTCTCCTGGGTGGGGTCGGCGATGCTGCAGAGAAGGTTCCGCGGCCCCCCCACCGCCACGACCGCCTTGTTGAGAAGCCGCACGGTATAGGCGGATATTTCTTTGGCGCTGGGATGGGGATTGAATACAACCGAGTTTCCGCCCGCGATCATGCCGATCCCGTTGCAGATGATCGTTTCCGACGGGTTGGTGCAGGGCGTGATCGAGCCGATCACTCCATAGGGGGCGCGCTCCACGAGTGCGAGGCCGTGGTCTCCGGTGAAGACGATCGGCGCGAGGTCTTCCGGCCCTGGGGTGAGCTGGGCGACGCAGAGGTTCTTCTTGATCTTATCGTCGTATCGGCCGAGCTTCGTCTCATCGACCGCCATACGCGCCAGCGTCTGGACGTTTTCCTCGACGGCCCTCCTGATCACGGCAACGATCTCTCGCCTCTTGTCGAGGGTCTGGGCGTCGAGTTCCCGCTGGGCGAGCTCGGCGGCCCTGAGTGCCGCATCGACGTCGGGAAACACACCGTCTCCCGCGGTGACTCCCCCGGCCGCCGCCTTCTCAAAAGCCCCCTCCTCGGCCAGCTTATTCACCACATTTTCTACGATGGCGGCAATCTGCGCTTCCGTGAGCTTCATAATAAATAGCTCCTGATCTGGTTAACCCGATGTATTCACCGACCGCAAGGAAAAATCCCAAACCTCAAATCCCAATATTAATGGCAACCACAGAGTGCACAGAGAAATGATCACTGAGGACACAGAGATTTACTACAGCAAAAACAGTTTCTGGTTTTTTATGCTAATCCGTGGTTAAAATTAACCCGTCACACTCAAGGCTGTGCGCTCTTCCGGTACTTGTACTCCCCTTCCAGGTCCCACGCATCGACGATGCCGATGATCGTGGCATCCGCTGGCTTCCCTTCAGTCGCGGCGGTATAGCGGGCGGAGCTCCCAGCGACGTAGACGACGACCTCGCCCACTCCCGCCCCGACCGAGTCGGCCGCGATCACAAAGGCGCCCGTCGGCTTTCCCTGCATGTCCAGCTTTTCCACGACGTAGAACTTGAGCCCGCGGAGCTTCTCATCCTTCTGCGTGGAGACAAGCGTGCCCATCACTTTGCCCAGAAGCATGTGCGCCTCCTCCTGGTAAAATTCAAATGACAAATGATAAACGAGTTACAAATGACCGAATGACAAAACTTCAATGTGTTTTGCCATTTGTCATTTTGGGTTCCGGTCAGTCTTTGCCGCCGGTCGACCTGCCGAGCGGGAGCACCGCATCGACGTTCACGTGCGGCCTCGGGATCACGTGCACGGAGACAAGCTCACCGACCTTTTCGGCCCCGCGCGCGCCGGCTTCGGTCGCGGCCCTTACCGCCGCCACGTCGCCGCGGACGATCGCCGTGACGTAGCCGCCGCCGATCTTCTCATAGCTCACAAGCTCCACCTTCGCCGCCTTGACCATGGCGTCGGCTGCCTCCACCATCGCCGCAAAACCCCTCGTTTCGATCATACCCAGTGCTTCTGACATTGCTACCCCCTTTCCTTGCGTAGAATCAACGTTTTATCCACTGATTTCACGGATTGTAACGACGGAGGAAAGCCGAAAGTTCAAGGTTGAAAGTGCAAGCGGATCCTTTTGCTTTTAGCTTTAAACTTTAGACTGTTTTTACATCCCCCCGAAGGGGCCCCTTTAGGGCGTAAAATCCGTGGATCTTAATGGCGCTTTATTCGCCGCCCTTTCCCGACGCTTCCTTGCCGGTGATCGCCTGAATTGCCTTCAGCGCGGCCTCGCTCCCGACCATGATGTCCCGCTCCTCGCCCCCGAGGTAGAGGCGGCCGAAGCGGCCGACCGGCCGCACCTCGACCAGCGTGACGCGCGATGCTTTCTCCGCCTCATTAGCCGCGATGGTCACATAAGCCGCCGGATCGGTTTCCATGATATAGAGAGTCTGTTCACCCAGGAGCATCGACCCGTCGCGGCCCTTATTGATGAGCTGGGCCTGGTAGGGACTGATCCGCCGGATGATCTGCGTGGAAACGACCTTTGGTTTCAGGCGGTCGGCCTCGTTCAGGCCGAGGGCGTCGAGGATGGCCTTCCCCGCATTCAGGACCTGGCCCTTGTCTTCCGAGTGCACCTCGAGCACGCCGTAGGCCCGTTCAACCACCTGGACCGCCGGACGGCAACTGGTGGCCTTTAGCGCCACGTCGAGGGCCCGGATGATCTCCATGCCTGGCGCAACTTCCACGTAGAGCGATGCCATACCCGCCACCGGCATAAACCCTTTAGCGGCCGACGCTACGAAGGACGCGAGCTGGGGTTGGAGACTATCCAGGAATACGTACGATCTTAGCTGTACCATAACGCATTTCCCCTTTCTTTTCAAATCAACCGGGTTTGCAGCACCGAGAGCGATCTGGAATATTCGGCGGCCGCTTCTCCAAAAATTAACCCGCTCAGGATATGCCATTCATACAAGCAAGTCAACAGAAAAAATCATGAGTATATTATTTTATACTATTTTATAGGATAGGCCGGGGGGCGGACGTAATCGGGTTGGAATCCAGAATACAGAATCCAGGAGATAGAGTTCAAGAGTCAGTATTCTGAATTCTGGAGTCCGGCTCCTGGATTCTCTTATCGCTGCCTTTTGGGGAGTTGGGATTTCTGCTGTGGTGAGCATCTCAATAGTCCAGGTTTGTGATATTCCCCCCGGGGCCGAGGGCCTTGCCCAGCCGAACCCAGTCCTCACCGAGACGGATCGCACAGTTGAGGCCGAGGAGGACGAGCAAGACCGCGACGATGACAATTCTTGGAATGCACGCGGGGCATTCCTCCGTGGCCTCCTCTTCCCTTCGTGCCAGGCTCCCGGCGAAGACCGCCAAGGCTGGCACGAGAGGGAGATGGAACCGGCTCTCCCCGAACGTGATAAAGTGTGACGCGCTGAAATAAAGCACCACCAGGATGAGGAGACCCCCACCGCCGCGCCACCCGCCGCTGCCGATGCCGCGGAGACAAATGCCGAGGAGGGCGGAAACCGCAATGAGCGGGAAGGCCGCAATGACCGCTGTCGCCACCGGAATTAGAAGCCAGGAGGGAACCGGACCGAAGAAATTCCTGGAATAGCCCCACGAGAGCTCCCTGATCTCCGGGCCGTAGAGGTAACCCATTTTCCTGATCCCCAGGTCCAAAAAGCGCCCCGGATTGGCGACGATGAACCTAAGTCCCTCCTGGTAGCCTATGGCGGCGCGATGTGCGTCGTCCCTGCATTTTTCCCAGACGGTCTGCCGGAGCTTGACCACGACCTCGCGGCTCTGGCGCCCTGTGGCATCGGGATTGTTGCCGATGAGGAAGTTATAGCCGCCATAGGAATCTATGGGTACGATTCGGTGGTAGTAACGCCAATTGCGAACGGTCCAGGGCGCGATGGCGCAGAGCGCACCGAGCAGGCAGCAGAGGGCTGCGATCCGCTCGCGCCGGATCGCTAGCCACAGCGCCGATAAGGGAATGAATCCTACGAGCACCGACCTGGTGAGACAGGCGAGGCCGAGGAGAATGCCAGCCGCGAAACAACTCAGCCCCCGCCGTCGCTCCGTTCCAACGACTAGTAGAAGCGACACGGTGAAGAGGAACATGAACAGATTCTCGGACATGAGGAGACAGGCGTAGATGACGAGGGACGGGTAGCAGGCGATGACCAGGCCCGCCGCAACGCCGGCGCGCGGCCCATACAGGCGGCGGGCGATTGCGTACGTGAAGAGACACACGCCGACGCCCATGAGCGCCTGGACAAGCCGTACAAATATGTAGTCCATGCCGGCGATGCGATACACGGCGGCTAGGAAAAACGGGTAGAGGGGAGGACGGAGCGCCGCCCCATAGCTTCCCGTGGCGAGCAGGGCGCAGGCCTTTTCATGGTAGTCTTGCATGTCGGAAAAGGGAACGCCGTTAGCGGGGAGGATCACTAGCGCCAGCCTGAGGATAAGGGCGAGCGCGAGGATAATGAAAAGAATCCTCCCTTCGTTTTTATCGGGGATACCGTCTCTCATTCCGCCCGCCTCCGTTCATGGATGTCTCTACGACGGGAAAACAGCCTATTGTAATCTTTAAATCCGTTACTTTAAACTCTAATTTCACGGAGGATTGGCCGCAGATAGACGCAGATTTTCACCACAACGAGAGACACGAAAAGAAGAGCGCCCATAGTCTGCCATCTGGATTCCGGCCTTCGCCGGAATGACATGCCGCACGCATCAATAGTTGTACTTTGACCAGTAATGAGAAACTGTTGTCGCTGTTTTAAAAATTCCTCTGACATTCCCTGAAAAAGCTTTTGCGTGGGGGGATTCATCTGATAAAATAAGGTGTTTGAGAACAGCCATGACAAGATAAATCGAGTTTTGACATTTGCTATCTGGCATTATCCAAGAGGCGCTTGATGACGATCTCACCGGACATACTCAACTATACGTACTGCGCGCTGCTAGGGGCGGCGTGCGTGCTCATATTGGTGCGGCGCGTGATCCGTTCACAAGAGGCGCACGTTGCGGTCTTGCTGCTTGCGATCCTGCTCGTCACGCTCGCCGGCGGCCTCTATGCCGGATTTCAATACCAAGTCTCCCCCGACCTGCTGCTCGCAATCCTCCTCATCGAGCTGGGACTATTCGCGCACATCTACGATTCGCATAGGACCTTCACTAGCATCTCCGGGAGGTTGAGAAATGCGGGCAGCGTGTACATCTTCGCCGGCATCGTCTGCATCCTCTCCCGCATCGCCGATTTTCCAGTCCTCCTCTGGCTGATCCCGCTCCTCCTCTTTGCCCTCGGCTATTTCTTCCTCAGGCGCAAAAGGGGGCTTGGGAACCTCTGCAAGGGCCTTGCTGTTCTAGTGTCGGTCGGGTTTATCGCCGCCATGCTGTACGACATATACGAAGGCGCCGCGCCCCCCAGGCACCGGGGCATACTCAAGGGGTACCTGCTGCCGGAAATCATCAAACCGTCCATCGTCGAGGAACTCAATGGGCTCAATGAAAAAGTGATCGCTCTCCAGGGAGAGAAGAATCAACTGAAGAGCGATCTCGCACGTGCCCAGACCGAGCGCACCGCCCTTGAGGCGAAGTCGAAGCAGGAGACGCTCGATCTCGGCGAGCTGGAGAAAAGTGGGGCTGCCGCCGCCGAAACGGCCAAGAGGCTCGGCGCCGAGAGGGAAGACCTCCAGGAGAAGCTGAACAAGGAGACGGCCGCCAGGGCCGAGGCGGAGCGGAAGCTCGCTGAGCTCGAGAGCGCGCGTGCAGCGGGGAAGGAGGGTTTCTCCACCATTGAGGAGAAACTCAACCTCGCGGCCGAGAACCTGAAAAAGGCCGTCGCGGAGAGGGACAGCATCAAAGCGGAACTCGATGCGCTTAAAGAAGCCTCCGCGGGCGCACCCCTTCCGACATCCGGCCCCGGCAGCCCCCCGGCGGAGCTTGACGCGCTTAGGAAGCAAGTCCAGGAGAAAGAGACGGCGCGGGCCGCGCTCGCGACCGAGGTGGCACGGTTGAAGGAAACACTCGACAAAGCACGGAAGGATCTCGCCCCCGGGCCTGTAACGGGCGCGACCCAGGGAGCGCCCGGCCAATGAAGGGACAGAGAATCGGCATCATCGGCGGGAGCGGGCTGTACGATATGGAAGGCCTCGAAGAGGTGCGCGAGGAGCGCGTCGAGACGCCGTTCGGCCAGCCATCGGACAATTACATCGTCGGCCGGCTTCACCAGCGCGAGGTGGTGTTCCTCCCGCGCCACGGGCGCGGCCATCGGCTGATGCCTACGGAAATAAATTACCGCGCAAATATTTTCGGCATGAAGAAGCTCGACGTCCGCTGGATCATATCCGTAAGCGCCGTCGGAAGCCTCCAGGAAAAATACCGGCCGCTGGACATCGTTATCGTCGACCAGTTCTTCGACCGCACCACCAAGAGACTGTCAACGTTTTTTGGAGACGGCCTGGTGGTGCACATCGCATTCGCCGAACCGATCTGCGGATCCCTCGCGGGAATCCTGTATGATGCGGGGAGGAAGATAGGCGCTACGATGCACAGGGGAGGGACCTACGTCAACATGGAAGGCCCTGCATTCTCGACCAAGGCCGAGGCGGGAGTCTACCGCAAATTGGGATTAGACCTGATCGGCATGACCAATCTCGTGGAGGCGAAGCTCGCCCGCGAGGCGGAAATCTGTTATGCCACGATCGCCATGGTCACCGACTACGACTGCTGGCACCCGGAGCATGAGGCGGTGACCGTGGAGACGGTCGTCAAGAATCTCCAGAAGAACGCCGGGACCGCCCAGGAATTGATCAGGAACGCGATTAGGGAAATGCCCCCCGAACAGAACTGCGCCTGTGCGTGCGCCCTCAGGGATGCGATCATCACCCACCGAGACAAGATACCAGCCCCCGCGCTACAAAAGCTGTGGCCCCTTGTGGGGAAGTACCTGAAAAAGGGGTAGCCTGATCTATCACCAACCAACGTGGGAAAATCCCAAACTCCAAATCCCAATAACAATGGGTATGATGCGCTAGAATACGCTTTCATCTTCTTTGGGGTTTGGGATTTTCCCCGGGTATTTGTCATTCACTGGGGGGGCATTACTGACCGATGGACATCGATGAGCTGCTGCTTGACGATGTTGAGGGCGAGGTAGCCGACGACGAAGAGGAGGAACTGCTTGAACCCGTCGAGCCGCTTGTGCCACTTATGCCCGTTGTACTGCCCGTTGTGCTCTTGGAAGTCCTCTGACCGAACCGGTCGCTCCGTTCCTTGGCCCTCGCCTCAGACCGCTCGCGGCGGGCATCGATGCCGCGCTTCTTGGCGGCTGTCTCGCCTTTCCCCTTGGCGGACGTCTGGCGTGCCCCGCCCGGCCCCTTCGCAGCCGTGGGGGCCGAAGCGCTCCCACTAAAATAGACGGGCTCGTAGGCGCGCCCAGGATTGTGTACTCCTCCGGCCTGAAAGAATTGCCTGTTTTCCACGTCCGAGGTCTTGCTGATGGATTCCACGCTCCCCTTGTTGAGAAAAGTTGTGACAATCTTCCCCCGATGCGGCATCCGCACCTTGATAAGGTCTTGCATCTCCTTGACCACCTTGCATTTGATGAGTTCGCCGTTTTTCAGCTTCACGACGTCGGAAAAGACCGGGGAGGCGAGGATGAAGGAAAGGCACAGCACCAACGAGGCACACCGCAGCGCGATTGCGCACCGTTTGCGCGGGAGGCCGACTCGAACCCTATCGCCTGTGTCTTTCATGCGCGTACCTCATATATTAGTATAGCAAATGGCATGGGATGGCAAACAGGATATTGCCTACGCCATCCCACCATTCCGGCTACCGAGGGAATTGCTATGTACGCAACGCATTGAATAGGAGGAGAGGAGAAGGATAA
>CAYWRA010000034.1:0-24244 GCA_964460305.1 uncultured bacterium | reverse complement strand
GGTCTTTATTCGATGCGCCGTTGAAATAATTTATGCGCCCCCCCCAGTTATCAAACCCAGCGAGTATCGCCCCGGGACTGATTTCGGCGGCTGAGATCTTTCCAGGAGCGTTTACGATAAGACACAATGCTGCGGCGAAAAATGTGATTAGTTTCATTTCTTCCCCCGTTTTCTCACCCTCCAAATATATATACCACATAATTACACGTATTGCAAGAGGTTGAGGCAGCATGTGTCTTTGATATAATGGCGCCTGGATACGCCGGCATCCCATGATACAGAAAAGTCCTCCATCGCCATGCAGCGTGGTTCATTTCCTGACGGTGATACTCCTCTCGACGGTCAGTGTATCGTTGCTCCATGCCGCTTCAATCAACGATTATTTTCAATCCGATGACTTCGTTCTGCTCAAATGGGCTTCGACGGGCATGGTCTCCGCTTTCCGGCCTACTCACTGGGAGTTTTACCGTCCGATTACCGTATTTGCCTTTGCAGTAATTTATAAACTGGCCTCGCTTTCCCCTCCCGCTTTTCGCCTTGTCCTCCTATCTTTTCAATTGGCGAACTGTATTCTGCTTTCCTGCCTTGCGCTGAAAATTACCCGCGATAAGACGGTCTCGATAGTCGCCCCGGTGCTTTTCGCCTTTTCGTTTTACCATTGCGAGGTTTTGCTCTGGGTCTCGTGCCTCGCGGACGTCCTGGCGACTTTTTTTTGTATTCTCACGCTGCTCTTTTATATCGCCTATCGCGCCCAGGGTGGGGCGGCCTGCTTTGTGCTTTCGGTGGCAAGTTTTTCCTGCGCCGTTTTTTCCAAAGAATCCGCCATCCCTTTGTTCCCGGCGCTGATAATCTATGATTATTTCATGGGAGAGGGTTTTTACCGCCGGGGGGCCGCTCCGTACGCGCTTTTCCACGCCCTCGCGAGATACGCCCCTTTTGCCGCCGTTATTGCGGCCTACACGCTGTTCAAAACGCCGGCAGCGGCCATGAATCCTTATGGGAAAATAGCGGTCAATTATACCCAGTACGTACTTTATGCTTTTCTGCCGTTTTTAACGACGTATACTTACATGAGCTGGCCGGCCCCGGTCAAGCTGCTTGTTTTTGTTCTGGCCGCGGGCGGAATCTCCACAATCGTAAAGCGCGGCGGCCCGCCGATGAGGTTTCTCGTCATATGCTTTCTGATATTGCTCCTGCCGCCGGCCGTGTGCACGGTGGCCGAGGCGAGATATCTTTTTATGCCGGGCTGTTTTACATCGATCGTCCTCGCCTCCGCGCTTGTCAATGGTTCGTACGGGATCGCCCGCCGGATGAGCGCATCGCATCGGCATATCCACGATTATAACCGCCTGATGGGTGCGGCTGTTCTAGTAGGGGGTTGCCTTGTCTTCATTATTCCACAGGCGCTGTTTGTTTTTGACAGAGGAAGGGATTGGGCTTCGGCTTCGGCGATAGCCGAATCGATTATTGGGTCTGTGAGGAAAGTCGATCCGGATTCATTGGCGGCGGACGCCTATTTCGTCAATCTCCCCGACGGCATTCCATCGAAGCTGGGGTGTGCATATATCTTTAGAAACGGAATTGCGGAGGCCCTTTATCTCGCGTACGGGGGGCGGGTGGGAAGGATTGAAGCCGTGCGAATGCCGGGAGCGGAAGGTACGTGGCGGGGACACGTGGAAATGAGCGCTGAGGCATTGCAGAGGCTGGGTCGGGAGGGGGCTCGCGTCTTCATCTACAACCCGCATGACGAGATAGCTAATGAATGTCGAATGACAAATGACAAAACACAATGAGGTTTTGACATTTGGCCGTTTGTAATGCATTTGTCATTTGGTATTTGTCATCCTCAATATTGGGATTTGGGGTTTGGGATTTTCCTATGGATATACGGGCATTGATAAAAAAAGAATATGTGTACGTTCCGCTCGTCCTCGCGGGACTGATCTGCGCGTGTTTCCCGGACGTTATCTTCATGGGCCGCACGCTCTCCACGATTCCCGGGTCGTTCACTCCCGGCGTGATGCCCGACGGCCCCTATGGCTATGACGGATATCGACGGCATAGGCACCACGTGACCGATGCCGGGGCCTCCGCCTTGATTACGGAGCCTCAGCTCCAGAAAATCCACCAGCTCTACCGATCGGGACGGTTCCCGCTGTGGAACGCGAACCAGGCGTTGGGCATGCCACTCGCGGGCGACACCGTATCGGCGGTCTTCTTCCCCCTGCGCATCCTTCCGATCATCAATCCCTCGCCTGTAATTTGGGACCTCTACATGCTCTTCCGGTTCTTCTGGGCCGGGCTCTTCGCCTACCTATATTTCCGTCTCATTTCGCTTTCCCCCTTCCCATCGCTCGTCGGGGCGATCGCTTTCATGTTCAACGGCCACTTTATCCTCAATCTGAACTGGGGTTGCCTCGACGCGGCGATCATGACGTCCTGTCTGTTTTTCTTCCTGGAATTGATGTATCGGAGGAAGAGCTACTGGACCACGGTCATGGCCGGCAGCGCGATCGCATGCGCAATCTTCGCCGGCATGCCCGCCCCGCTCATCATACTCCTGGCGTTCACGGGATCCTATTACCTGTTCAGATCCATCGGTGGATTGTGCGCATCGCGCGATGCGCGTCTTTTCTGCCGGGATCTTCTCCGGGGCGCAGGCGCGTATGGCATCGGTCTGCTTGTAAGCCTCGTCTTTACCCTCCCCTCTCTGGAATACGTCTCGAATGCGTTTTCATACCACATATCGAGCGACGGCCTGACCTCTTTCCCGCTCGGTTGCGCCATCGTGAACATAGCCCCATTTTTTTACGGCAGGTTGTTCGGCAATACCTGGGCCGACCCGTCCACGATCCACGCGTTGGAAATGATCAACTACGTCGGAGCGGTTCCATTCTTTCTTTTTCTGCTCGCATTCTTTCAATCTCTCTTTTCACGCTCAAGCGTCGCTCGATTCTCGTATTTCTTCACGGCGGCAGCGGCGCTCATGCTCATGAAAACGCATGGCTGCCCCGTCGTCAACTGGATAGGCGCTCTCCCCCCCTTTACGCTGATTACGTTCTGGAAATACCTCGCGCCGTTTCAGGCGTTTGCGGTGGCCGCCGGAGCGGCTGTCGCGTGCCACTACATCCTTTCTGGTAACGTTCGGCCGTGCGCAGTAGTTTCCGCCGCGGCCGTACTCGTGTGCGTCATCGTGTTTTTTGTTGTCTTCACCCATCACGGGATCGCAGAGCTCACCGCGGGCCCCCATGAGGAATTCCGTTTCGCGGTCTCTTTCTCCTTGGCGCTGGTGATCATTGCGGCCATCCTGGTCTCCGTGTCCGGGGGGCTGCGCGGCCCACACACAGCCGCACCGGGCCCGGCCGTCCGCGGCGTCCTGTTCGCACTCTTCGCCCTCCTTGTCTTCGAGCTTTTTTCGTATGTCCCGAGAGACCATGCCGAACGGTATCGCAGTTTCAAGAGGGCGCCGTACGTCCGCTTCCTCCAGCGGCAGCCGGGCGCCTTCCGCGTCTACGGGGTGGGGAATATGCTTTATCCCACTACGGCGTCCGCATTCGGGCTGTATGACATCCGAACTCTGAGCCCTTTGAACGTGCGAAGGTACGCCGATCTCGTCACGGAAGTGCTGGGCCGGGAGTTCTCCATGCGCTATGACGGCTCTGACAGTGACATCCTTTTCCGACACAAAACGATCCTCGATCTCCTGGGCGTCAAATACGTGGTCTGCCCCGGAATCAATCCCCGGGGTATCCATGTTGCCGGTGATAGGGGAGATGGCTATTCCGAGGCCCGGCTGAAATACAAAGACCATGCGGTGACGCTCGTATTCCCCACGGCCGCAGGCGAAAAGTGGCGCGGGGGAAGGGGGGGCGCGCCGGCTATAAGGGTCATGGACGATTCACGCGGGGAACTCTACAGGCTCGTATTTCGTGACAAGTCGAGCTCCATATTCGAAAACGAACGGGCCCTGCCGCGTGCATTCATCGTCCATAAGATAAGGGTGGTGGATCCCCATCGCGCGCGGGAGGCCCTGACCGCAATGAAGAAAGAGGATTTTCAGCCGGAGAAGGTTGCTTTCATAGAGGGAGACGTCCCCCCATCCGTCATCGCGGCGCTTGAGGAAGTTCCAGTGGCGTCCGCGTCGCGCGCGGAGATTACAGAGTACGGAGATGCCCGCGTGCGCATACGGGCGAGCATGGAGCATCCCGGCTTCCTCATCCTGAGCGATATCTACTATCCCGGCTGGAAAGTCATCATTGATGGCAAAGAGGGGACGATCTATCCCGCGGATTATCTCTTGCGGGGAGTTTTTCTCGAACGGGGCGAGCATACGGTCACGTTCGTGTACTCGCCGGCGTCCTTCGGGATCGGAGCGGCGGTGAGCGTGTGCACCCTGCTCAGTTTGCTTGTAATCCCACTTTTCGGAAAGAGAAGGACGGGGCTTAAGCTGGGACAGGTTTGCGTAGCGCCGCGTCATCGCTGACGACAATACCTGCCGACCATCTCAGAGGCGCCCAGCGCTTCCTTACGAATAACATTGTCGATAGGCGCGGTGGGGATCCAGTCCGCTGGAGATGAAGAAAATCGAGGGAGAGCCGCGGATTCGAAACGATCTTCTCCGCCGCTATCAATGTTTGGGAATCGTTGCTCACAAAGATGCCTTGATATAATGAGTACCGGTTGTCGGGGGGGACGGAATGATAAACGGGAAATGCTGCTTATGAGATTTAACCTTGTTCTGTTGAGTGCGCTCGTTGTCTTTTTTTCCATCCCTCTCTTCACCGGCAACTATTTTTCTCCCGCCGACATCCTCCGAATGTGGGCCCCATATAACATCGACGGCGTTCCGTACACTCCGAAGAATGTCCTCCTTTCCGATATCATCACACAGATAGAACCATGGTTGAAATTCAATCGAGAGGAGTTCCGCAACTATTCCTTCCCTCTATGGAATCCATACTCCGGGGCGGGCGTCCCCCATTTCGCCAATCTCCAATCGGCCGTCCTCTTCCCGCTCAACTTCTTTTACTACTTTCTACCCTGGAGGATTGCCCTTATCGGCGTACCGTTTCTTAAGCTCTACCTGATCTGGCTTTTTACGTATCTCTATCTGCGGTCAATCGGACTCAATAAGGCCGGGGCCATATTCGGCGGTATGAATTTTGCGTTTCTCGGTTTTAACGTCCTCTGGCTGCAGTGGCCTCTAAGCAGCGTGATGATTTTCTTCCCCCTCCTGCTCTTTCTAGTCGAAAAAATCTTCGCGCAGAGCCCTCCCGGCGGATTGACGTCGATCCTCGTCGCTCTTTCGGTGGCGCTCGCCGCCCTCGCCGGCCATGTAGAGACGCTCCTTCACATTCTCCTCATCGCACTCGCCTACTTTCTCTGGAGGATGTTATCCAGCGAGCTTCCCTGGGGGCAATGCTGGTGGAGGTTCGCCCGATTTCTTTTTTTCTCGGTCCTCGGCTTGGGGGTGGCGGCCGTTCAGTTCGTCCCGTTTCTGGAATATATGTATGCGAGCGCCGCTTACGCCACACGCGCCGCTTACGGCGTCAACCCCCACTATATCCCGCTCCCAGCAGCCATCCTCAACCTGATCCCGGATTTCTACGGCAATCCCAGCCATGATAATTACTTCTTCGTGAAAACAGCCGCCGGGGCATTCACCAATTATTGTATGTCCGTCATAGGGTTCGCCGGCGTGACCAGCGTTCTCCTGGCTCTCCTCGCGCTGTTTTCCTCCCCTCCCCGCAAAAAAATCATATGGTTCTATCTCTGCCTGGGCGCGGTATCCTTCTGTGTCGTTTACAGAGTTACGCCTATCTATCAACTGGTGGTTTCGCTGCCGCTCCTGAGCATTACCGACAATAGCCGTTTGCTATTCTGCCTCGGGTTCTCCGTCTGCGTGCTCGCAAGCTGCTACATCCATTCGCTTGTCGAAGAAAGTTCGCGTCCGGTCCGCGCGTCTGCGGTGATGGCGCTCACGGGCCTCATCATAGCGGTTGCGGCATGGCTGGCCGTTTGCAATAAGAGATTCTTTGAAATCAACGACTTTCCATTCCGTTTTCGCAATAATCTCCAGCCCACGGTCCTGTTCCTCGGGTTCCTGCTCCTCACCGCGGCCCTGCTTCTGCTTCGGCGGCGCGGCTGGCTGATCGCGCGACGCTGCGCCCTCTATCTCGGCATCCTTGTCTTCTTGCAGACGGCGGTGCATGCCATCGACTTCAACCCCGCGATTCCGGAAAGCCAGTTCTATCCCACGCCGCCCGCGCTCCGTTTTTTGCGGAGCGACCGGTCGCTGTACCGCTGCCTTTTCATGGGCGACGTCTTCTTCCCGGATCTGAGCGTGTGGTACGAGATCCATGAAACGCGGAGCTATGACGCGATGGGGATCAAATCGTATCGTGATTTTCAATCGGTGATGGGTAATTTCCAGCACCTCTTCCAGGTGGTGACGAGCTTCAAGGAGGATATCGCCGGTTTCCTAAACGTGAAATACATAATGTTCGAGAGGGATTTCGATCCCATGCGCTCGATGAGCGTGCGCCATCCGGAGCGCTACCGGCGCGTATTCGCCGACCGCTCCGTGCGGATATACGAAAACCTCGCTTTCTTACCGCGCGCATTCCTCGTGCCGCGGGTGCGACTCGTCTGTTCCCACGATGAGCTGCTAAAGGAAATGCCGAAACTAGACTATCGCAATGAGGCGTTGGTCGGCGACCGTGACGTGCCCATCCTCCAAGCGGGCGACCTGTCACGCAGTTCCTGCCTTATCGCGCGCTACGGGCCACGTGAGGTGGTACTGGAAATCCACGCTGGGACCCCCTGCTATCTCGTGATGAGCGATAATTACTTCCCCGGCTGGAGGGCGTTCATCGACGGCAAAGAGCAGCCGATCTACAGGGCGAATGGAAGCTTCAGGCTCGTTCCCATCTCCGCCGCTGGCGATCACAATATACGCTTTTGCTATTCGCCCTTTTCCTTTAAAATTGGTGCCGTGATCTCCCTGATTTCATTATTTGCCGCGGTTGTCGTGAGTGCGAGACGTGTATAGGCCTGAATTATCCATCATTCTTTTGCAGGCAAAATACGGGCTTGATAAATCAAGCCCCCACAATTCAACGTGTTGCCGAGGGGAGGGTTGAGATGCTCGAGGGCAAAAAAATAGTCGTTGTATTGCCGGCATACAATGCCGAGAAGACGTTGGAGAAGACCTATCGCGAGATACCTAAAGATATCGTCGACGAGGTGCTTCTCACGGACGACAGCAGCAGTGATGATACGGTCTCCGTGGCTAGGAAATTGGGAATCGAGGTCCACGTCCATGATAAGAACCGGGGCTATGGAGGCAACCAAAAAACGTGCTATCAGAGAGCGCTCGACAAGGGGGCTGACATAGTCATCATGCTCCATCCGGATTACCAGTATCCCCCCCGGCTGATCACCGCAATGGCGGGACTTATCACCTCGGGGATGTTTGACGTAGTGCTCGGCTCAAGGATTTTAGGCGGCATGGCGCTTAAGGGCGGCATGCCGCGATATAAATATTTTTCCAACAGGATGCTCACCCTCTTGGAGAATGCCTTGATCGGCCAGAAGATTTCCGAATACCATACCGGCTACAGGGGTTTCTCGAGAGAAGTCCTTTTGAACCTCCCCCTCCTCGAAAACTCCGATGACTTCGTGTTCGACAATCAGATGTTGGCGCAGGCCGTCTATTTTGGCTACCGGATAGGCGAGATAACGGCGCCTTCGCAATACACGAAAGAGTCTTCCTCCATCGGGTTCCACAGGAGCGTGACGTACGGCTGGGGAGTGATCGGCACGGCCCTGAAATTCATGCTGCAAAAACTACAGCTCGGCCGGTTCGCGATATTCAACCGGGATGGCAGAAAAATGCGGGTTTGAGTGAGCTCGATGGAATACAAAACACATGATATTTGCCATGATTTTTGTCCGCTTGCCATCTTTCACCACTCTCTCTCCCGCCGGTTTCATCAGCGGAGCGGCACGATTGCCGTTCGTTCTCCCCTCGGCGTACCTGAGCCTCTTCGCCCTTGTCTTTTGACTCTGCGGCGATATAATGACGGTTCCGAAGGATAAAGCCGGTGAGCATTTCAAAATCCGACAAACGGTTCTTGTTTTTGTTGACTGCGTCCACACTGATTAAAATACTCATCATTTACTGGTTTCATCTTCAACCTGCGGATCAAAGCTGGATTTGGCATCTTCAAGGAGACCAGAAGGTATACAACAATGTAATCGAGAAGATACATAGCGGACTTATCCCGTACGTCGATTTCAATATCGAGTATCCACCGATCTTCGGACTCCTCTACTGGGGAGTTTCCTTTCTTTTTCACGGCGGCCTATTCGGACTTGTTTTCCTCGACGGCTGCCTCATGTTGGGCTTTGATCTTGCCGTGGCTTGTCTTCTCTGGCGGCTTTTAAACGGCGTAGCAGAAACGAAAAAGCTCAGCCTTATCGCTGTCTATCTGTTCAGCCCATCGTTGCTCATTCTGAGCCCGGTCCGTTTCGACGTTATTGCCTCATTCTTCGCGCTCCTCGGTTATTGGGCATATCGCAGGGGAAAACCATATACAGCGTCGATTATTCTGGCATGTGGCATAGCCTGTAAGTGGATACCCGCCTTCATGTTCGTTGCAATCGTGTTCAGGGAATGGCTTTTTGTGCGACGGCGTACGAGAGCGATCCTCATGGTTCTTGCCTGCCTGGCGACGCTCGCCGCCCTTAACCTGCCTTTTGCCGTGGCCTGTTATAACAAAAATGGGAACATGAGCATGTTTCTCTGGACCTATGCCTACCATTTCAAGCGCGGGTATATGATTGAGAGCCTCGGCGGCATTTTTCAACTCTGGGCAGGCCCGTGGCAGTTCGGTCCTTATCCAGGTATATTATCGGTTGCGGCTATTCTTGCCATTGCATTTTTTTATCCTACTGACCGGCTGGCTGAAAAATTCATCCTCATATGCATTGCCTTCGTTGTCCCCAGCAAGGTTTACTCGCCTCAATTCCACATATGGATGCTTCCCTTTTTGCTGATTGCCGCCTCGCGTAAAACGAAGTCATTTCTCCTGGTCATTGTCTTGTATGAACTGTTTAACATCATGGCCTTCCCTTTCAGCTTCACTTGGTTGCGAAGAGTATGGTCGTATTCCTATCCAATCAAAGGAGTACCCTGGCAGGCGGTTGCCTTCAGTTTTTTTGTAGTGGGAAGGGGCGCCCTCGCACTTCTGATCATGGCAAAACTGATCCCAAGCCCGAGGGCTGTCGGCGCGCATGACTTATCCTGTCGCTCGCCGTCATGATAACGCAAACGTCGATCGGTGTCGGATTGAACCCACCATTCTCTAGGGCGGTGACATGGGCAGGTGTGGTCGAAATCTTGTCATGCCCTGCCTGCTGAGGTTTGACGTGGTTGTATGTATCGATGTTTTTGCTTGTGTCGGTTCCGGCAATGCTTCAAACTATTGTTACACTCAGGCATGGAGTTTGAGAGGTGACTGAATGTCAGACGCAACTAGCCGCGCGCGGTAAGGCCGCTAGAATGCTTGTGAGTGAAAGGGGACTCAGACTATCGGGCGTTCGGTTCGAGGCTCCTCTCGTCTGTCTCCTGCTGGCGGTATATGCGCTCCAGGTAGTGGCCGCCATGAGGCGGATGTCGATGGTCACCGACGAGATGGTGACGTTCCTCCCCGGCTACGTCGAGCTCACGACAGGCGATTTCCGGCTTACCTATGAACACCCGCCGCTGAGCAAATACATCGCCGCATTCCCACTCCTCTTCCTGAAACCGGACCTGCCATTGGATCACCCCGCGTGGCGGGATGCGGAATCGTCCATACTCGGCCTCCATTTTCTCTACCACAACCGGGTTGATGCGGAACAGATGATCTTTTGGGGGAGGATGGGTATTGCCGCATGCGGCTGTCTGCTCGGATTCCTGGTATATCAGTGGGCAGCGCGGCTCTTCGGCTCGATCAGCGGGCTGATGGCGCTTTTTCTCTATTGCTGCTGTCCCAATATACTCGCCCATGCCGGCATAGCAACCTCGGACATGACGGCGGCCTGCTTCATCTTCCTGGCCGTATTTTCATTCTGGCGCTTCTGCCATTATCCGAATCGATTGAGGCTGCTTGCTGTCGCCGTGTGCCTTGCGCTCGCCCAGTTGAGCAAGTTCTCATCATTTCTGCTTTTCCCGATCTTCATCATTCTCTATTGCGCGGCTTATTTCTCGCCCCGAACCTTTTCAGGGCTGCGCCCATTTGTGCGGGGGGATTGCCGGAGTAGAACCGTCGCCGCGCGGATCCTATTAGCGGCCGTTCCTCTCGTCGTCATATTTTGCTGCGCCGCAGTCGTGATATGGGCGGCGTACGCTTTCGAGACAGCGCCGTTTTTATCGCTCGTCGCTGAAATGCCGGGTTGGATAGCGCGGCTTTTGCCCCGGCGCCTGCTCGTTCTGCCCTGCCCGGCCCCGAGTTTCATGCGCGGCCTCCTGTTCCAACTGAGGCACGCCGCGGAGGGGCATCCCGCATTCCTCATGGGACGCTATTCCAACACCGGCTGGTGGTATTATTTCCCAGTGGCTTTCCTCATAAAGACGCCCGTCCCGGTCCTCATCCTCGCGGTCTTATCGCTCCTGTTGTTTAGGCGGGCGCGAGCGGACTGGGGAGACGAGTGCTTTATCATAGTACCTCCCGTCCTCTTTTTTACCGCCTGTGCTATTGGCAAAATCAACATCGGTCTCCGTTACATCCTGCCCGTGTATCCCTTCCTCTTCGTCTTTGTCTCGAGGCCGGCGGTATCCGCCATTGGGCGCCGCAGGCTCCTCGCCCTCGCCGTCTGCCTGCTCCTCGGGTGGCACCTCGCGTCGTCGATTTCCATCTATCCGCACTACCTCGCGTATTTCAACGAGCTCATTGGCGGCCCGAGCCATGGATACAAATATCTCGTCGATTCCAATCTTGACTGGGGGCAGGACGTCAAGGGACTGAAGAATTATCTCAGGGACAACGGCATCGATAAGATCTGGGAGCGCGGCTTCTATCCCGACGTGCTCGACTATTACGGCATTCACCATTTGTCGCTGCCGGTCAGTGGAGAGGGAGTGAAAGGCCATGTCGCCATCTCGGCAATGAATCTCCAGTGCGTCAGGATGGACGACAAGCATGCCTTCGACTGGCTGAAGGAGCGCCGCCCGGTGGCGCAGATAGGCTATTCCATTTTCGTCTACGCCGTCGACGCGCCGCCGATGCCATCGGGGATCGATAGTGCCCTCGTGAAATAACACCCTTTTGCAGGATAGGGTAACCATTCGGGATCGTAAGGATGGGTATCTCAGCGGGAGAAGCGCAACTGGATACAGCGGAAAAAGGCTTCGAGGAAAATTCTCTTGGACATCTTTGACGTGCCGCACGTCCTGTCGACGAAGATAATCGGCATCTCGCAAAGGCGGAACCCCTTCTTCCAGCTCCGGTATTTCATCTCGATCATGAACGCATACCCCTCAGACTTAACGGAATCGAGTCCTATTGTTTGAAGCACTCGCCTCGCGTAGCAGTTGAATCCCCCGGTGGCGTCGTGGACCGGCAGTCCCGTGACGAGCCTCGCGTAGATGCTCCCGCCTCGGCTAACTATCTTGCGATACCAGGGCCAGTTCCTCACCCCTCCGCCCGGGACGTAGCGGCTTGCGACCACGACGTCGCACTCCCGGCTCTTCCTCAGCATCTCGGGGAGGCATTTGGGGTCGTGGGAGAAATCGGCGTCCATGGTGATGATGGTATCGTAGCCCCTCGAGATCGCCCATGCGAACGCCTCTAGGTATGCCCTGCCAAGCCCGCGCTTGTGCGGGCCGTGGACCACGTGGACGCGATTGTTCTTTTTCGAGAGCTCGTCCGCGATGTCGCCGGTCCCATCGGGCGAGTTGTCGTCAACGATGAGCACGTCCAGCGGCTCGCGGGCCGTGACGGAGAGCACCTGTTCCACTATGGGCGCGATGTTCTCTCGCTCGTTGTACGTGCCGATCGCCAGGAGGGTTTTTCCGTTCATGCTCCCCGCTCCTCGATTTCCAGGATTGCGGCCCGGAGGCGGTTGATTTCAGCGGTGATGAGGTTGCCCTTGCGGCTGTGGACTGCGGCAATGGTCGGCGCTATGTCCAGATCGACTTTGAAATGGTCTCTGGCCAGCCGTTTGAGAGCGTGGGCATTTTCGACGCCGAGAGTCTGGTAGCTCTCGACGATGCCGCGCATTAGCTTCAGCACGTCCTGTTGCTCGGGTGTCAGGGCCATCTCATCTCTCCAACCACGATCCGTTATGCCGCGGTATGTCCATATGGTACCACAACGCGCATAATTCTCTCCAGCGGGACTTGGCTAAGGACAGGGACAATTAGTAAAAGAGGACAACCTGACCGGTTAACCAACCGCGGCAGGAATGACAAATACCGAAGCGCAAATGACAAAACCCCGTTGCGTTTTGTCATTTGGCACTCGTCATCTATCCGCTTTCTCTCTTTTTCTATTCGTGAAAATCTGTCCTCCGTGTTCTGCCCCTTCCCAAAGGGATCCCTTCGGGAAAGGGGCCTCTTTGGGGCGTGGTAAAAATCAGCTAGCACGCTCGCACTTGGCGCGTTCCGCTCAACGGGGCGCCGCGCGGAACGGAGCGCCCCGCCCCTCGCGCAACCGCCGCGAGAGATTGAGGCACCCGATCGCTTCCTGGGTCTTGCCTATCTCGGCATACCTCGATGCGATGAAATTATATGCCTCCGTAGGCCCGCCGCCGGTTGTGAGCAGCGCTCGGCAGGTTTCGGTGTAATCCCGCTCCACCCCCCGCTCGCGATAGTAGAGACTCAGCACTTTATTGAAATCGGAAACCGCTTCCTCGTGCAGTCCCATGTCGCTATACACGATGCCGCGATTGAAATAGGCGAGCGGAACGTAGCTGTCGGGGTATTTCCGGACGGCGTCGTCCCATAGCGCGATGTTGCTGTTCCACACACTGCACCTTCCCCAGGTGAGGACAGTCATCGCCGCAACGAGCGCCGCGAGGGCGGTGGCGGCAAGGTGTGCGCCGCGTTTATCCCCCATCGTGTAAAGCCAGGCGACCAGTCTGGCGATCAGGAAGGAAAGCCCGATCGATGGTATGTAGGTGAACCGGTCGGCGACGATCGCCGTCCCAGTGGGGAAAAATTGGATGGCTGGAAGTATCGTGATCAGGAAGAACAGGCTGCCGAAGGCGATTGTTCTAGTGTATCGCGCCGACCGGACGACAAGCGCCCCGATTAGGATGAGTATGATAGGAGAGACGAGGAACGGCGCAGGCAAAAAGGCGCCATGCTTTACGGGAAAGGGATACAGGCACGAGAGGCGCAGCGGCACGATGGACTGATATAGGTAGAAGATCAGGGCATAGGGCGGGATGAAGATCTGGTCGAACATGCTGAAGGCCGGCCCCTTGCGGCCGTACTCTCTCGCCGTGAAAAGCCCCAGTATGAGGAAGGCGACGGCGATGGCGAAGAGCGGGAGCTTTGCGGACAGGTTCTTCCTGTTTATGCTTTCTCCGCGGAAGTAGTCGCAGAGGAGGAGGACGAGGGGGAGGACCAGCGCCGCCGGTTTCGAGAGCAGTGAAAGAAGGAAGAACAGCACGACGCCGGCGTACCCGATGGGAGACCCGCGCGCGCGCCGATCGCAATAACAGATGAGGGCCAACAGAAAGAAGAATGCGTAGAGCACGTCTTTCCTCTCGGTGATCCAGGCCACCGACTCGACGCGCAGCGGGTGCACGGCGAAGAGAAGGGCGGTGATGAACGCGGTGGGTCTGTTGCGGCACAACAGGTAGATGAACCAAAACACCAGCAGGCAGTTGCAGAGATGGAGGATGAGGTTTGTTACGTGATAGCCGCAGGGGTGGAGATCGAAAAAGTGATACTCGATCGCGTAGGAGAGAAACACCAACGGGCAGTAGATAACGGCATAGTCGGTGGAGGCGAAGATGGTCCCGATGCTCTGCCAGGAGAGGTCCTTGATCATTGGGTTGCGGTACACGTAGCGATCGTCGTCGAAATTGACAAAACCGCCGCGAAGGCAGGGATAAAAAGATATAAACGTGACGATGAGGATGACTGCGACGAGTAGTTGAGTAAGCGTTTTGCTTCCCATGACGGTAAGGGGCGCCGTCCTGCCCCTGCTCTTTATACCTTAAACTTTCAACCTTGGGCCGTAGTTAGCACCTGATTTGCCTAATTGCTCGGAACATCGGGTTAATCAGAGTAATCAGGTGCTAAAACCTTACACCTTAAGCTTTCAACCTTGGGCCGTAGTTAGAGCCACAACTGCCGATCCAAAACCCGGTACTGGATCGCCTCCGAGACGTGCGGCGGGAGGATACCCCCGGCCCCCTCGAGATCGGCTATGGTGCGGGAGACCTTCAATACCCTGTCGTAGGCCCTCGCGGACAGGCCGAGTTCGGTGATCGCGGTTTTAAGGAGCTCCTGACCGTCCGCATTCAGCGGGCAGTGTTTCCTGATCTGCCGGTGGCTCATCTCCGCATTGCAATGGATCTTTTCTTCCCCGAAGCGGGCAAGCTGCCGCTCCCGCGCGCGGCTCACGCGGCCCCGCATCGCCTCGGAGCATTCGCCGGTCGTCTCCCCCGCGAGCTCCCGGTATTTTACGGCGGGCACCTCGACATGGATGTCGATCCTGTCGATAAGCGGCCCCGAGATCTTCGACATGTACTGCTGGATCTGGGATGGCGTGCAACGGCATGTCCGCTGCGGATCGGTGAAAAATCCGCACGGGCACGGGTTCATCGCTGCGGCAAGCAGGAAGCGGGCTGGGTAAGTGATGGTCCCCGACGCGCGGGATATGTTCACGTGGCCGTCCTCGATCGGCTGGCGGAGGAGTTCGAGCACGTTACGCTTGAACTCCGGCAGTTCGTCGAGGAAGAGGGTGCCGTTGTGCGCCAGGCTTACCTCGCCGGGCCGTGGATAGGTCCCTCCGCCGATCAGCCCGGCGTCCGAAATCGAGTGGTGCGGATTGCGGAAGGGGCGTGTGGCCGCGAGCGACGTCCCCGGCGAGAGGAGGCCTGCGATTGAATGGATCTTGGTTGTCTCCAGGGCTTCGTCGATGGTCATCTCGGGTATGATCGTGGGGAGTCTTTTGGCAAGCATCGTCTTCCCCGAGCCGGGCGGGCCGATCATGATGATGTTATGGCCTCCCGCCGCCGCGACCTCAATGGCCCTCTTCACGTGCGCCTGGCCCTTCACGTCCGAGAAGTCGATCGGATAATTGCGCGCGTGCGTAAACACCTCGCCCATGTCCAATTTGACGGCGGCGATCTTGGATTCGCCATCGAGAAACATGACGAGCGCAGCAAGGGACCCCACGGGATAGACGTCGATCCCCTCTACGACGGCGGCTTCCGCAACATTGTCCGGGGGGACGATGATGCCTTTCCGACCCTCCTTTTTAGCCGCGAGGGTGATTGGCAGCACCCCCCTGACAGCGCGGATGCTCCCATCGAGTGCGAGCTCGCCCAGGAAGGAAAAATCGCCGAGGCGTTCGCTCCCGATCTGTTTGCTTGCGGCGAGAATACCCACGGCGATGGGGAGATCGAAGCTCGGCCCCTCTTTCTTGATGTCTGCGGGGGCAAGGTTGATGGTGAGGCGCCCCTCGGGATAGACGAAGCCCGAATTCTGGATGGCAGTCTTGACTCGGTCGCGGGATTCCTTTACCGCGGCATCGGGGAGGCCGACTATGACCACCGCCGGGATGCCGCCAGAGACGTCGGTCTCGATTTCGACGGGGTAGGCTTCGACGCCATGGATGGCTCCCGAATAGACTTTGGCGAGCATATCGTCAACCCTCACAGGTAATTGCCAATCATAGACCATGGGATGATGCGTGGCAAGTATAAAGCGTGATCGAAGTCTCACCGCGGAGGAGGGAGAACCCCTTGCCGGCTTGCCCGGCGGGTGAATCAGTTCAGCGGACTGAAGAACATGCGGTAGGCCACAGAGGAGGCATGCCTCAAAGGGGCCCCTTTCCCGAAGGGATCCCTTTGGGAAAGGGGGAGAACACGGAGGAACGATTTTCACAAAGAGTAAAAGAGAAAAAATTGGCCGCAGATTAGCGCAGATGTGAATCACCCTACGGTCCGGGGTTAGCCCCGCACCGACTAGTCTGGTGCGGAATGTGACAATTTTGATTAACTATTTGCGCCACGGTAAGATTTTCATCAACCGAGCAAGGTTGATGAAAAGATCAGGCTAATAGCTGGTTTGTGGTTGCTCGCAATGAGCAAGGAACCGCGGATATTGCGGATTTGAAAAAACAGTGTTTTTTATTCACGGATTACGCGGATTGTAATTTAAGGAACCACGATATTTTTACCACGACGGGGTAATTTTTCACAAAGAGTAAAAGAGGACAACCTGACCCGTTAACCAACCGCGGCATCTATCCGCTTTCCCTCTTTTACTCTTTGTGAGAATCCGGTTTGCTTCGTGGTAAAGTCCTATACGTCCGGGGAGACGCGTAATTTTGACACGGGGGGTTCAAGGTCCTCGACGTTTTTATTGCGCACATGCCCATGGGGATCGATGTCCCATTTTCCGTCGAAGTAGGAGCAGCGCATGATGTACGGATGGTTTTTGCGCGAGCCTTGCTCGTCCTGGTTATCCCATCCCACGGTGTACTCGACTTTCCCCTTGTATGGAGTTACCAGTGAGTCCGTTTTCTGAATATTGGAAGAAAGAAGGGTCACGCCGACGTTCGGAAAATTGATGTCGGATTTGAGATCGCTCTGCGTGGCGTTTATGTAGAGCGCCACCTGGACGTTGAAGGCATCCCTGACCACTTTTTCCCCCGCGTCCTCGGCGCCGTCCGCCGCACCTGGGATCAGCCCCGGGAGAAGTATCACCGCACACAATACCATCGGATATTTCAAGGCGCCCCTCCTTTCGTCCGCAAGATGTCGCTGATTTTTTTGAACAGTTTTTCATTGGTGATAGGTTTTTGAAGAAAATGGACGTCGGGCATCTTCTTGAGCTTCATCAACATATCCGGACTCAGCACGCTCACGACAAGGATCGGCGTACGGTCTTTTGAGACTTTTCTCATTCGCTCGATGAAACATTCGCCGCACATCGTCCGCATGACGATGTCGGAGATGACAAGGTCGAAATGCGCTTGGTCGATTTCGCGCAGCGCCCTTTCAGCGCTGTCTACGATCTGGACTGCGCATTTGCGGGCCTCGCCCTTGAACATGGACCCGTACATCGCCTGCATGTCACGGTCGTCTTCAACAATGAGTATGCGTGTCACCTTGCGCCTTTCCCATTGTCCCACGCCCGACGCGCGCTAATTTGCTGAGGGATGCGCGCGGCAGTTTGACCGTCACCGTGGTGCCCTTCCCCGCCCCCGCCGAGTCGATCTCGATTGCCCCGCCGTATATCGCGGCGATCTCCTTGCATATCGGAAGCCCAAGGCCCGTGCCCTGTATAGACGGGTCCTGCTTGAAGAACCTGGTAAAGAGCATGCTCTTGTCTTTCAATTCTATGCCGCGCCCGGTGTCCGTAACTTTTAGGTGGATCTCTTTTCCAGCGGCGCTCGCCGCCATGGAAATGGCGCCACTACCCGTGAACTTTATCGCATTCTCCATGATATTATAAATAAGCGTCCGGATCATTCTCCTGTCGGCGTGGATCTTGTCGAGCCTCGGAGGGATATCCACCGTTATCCGGAGTTTTTTCTGGGCGGTGAGATCCCGCAAGTCCCTGACGATTTCGGCCACCATCCTTTTGAGGGAGATCTGCTTCCGCTGCGGCACCACCCCGTGGGTGCTCAGCGAGAACATTTTCAAAATGTTGTTCACGTCTTTGCTGAGCGTCTTGAGGTTGCTGGATCCTATTCTCCACGCATCCTGAATCTCCTCATGGTCCCCGGCTGCTATCGCCCGCTGTTGCATGCCGAGGGCCATCTCCATCATGGCGATGGGCGTCTTTAGCTCGTGCGAGACGTCCCGGATAAGATTGTCTTTCATCTGGGCTATCTTTTTCGTCTCCGAGATGTCCCTGAAGACGCCCATCATGACTTTGTTGTTCTCATACACGATGATTTTTCCCATCATGTCTACGGGAAGGGTGGTTCCGTCCTTTCGCACGATCAGGGTATCCGTCAAAGTACCCTCGCCCTTTTTCCTCAACAAGCGAAACGCGGCGGTCACCCTCCGGGCCTCCTCCGGGGGATGCAACCGGCTGAAATGCATCTTGGTAAAATCGTCTTTCGTGTAACCAAAGAGCTGCGCCGCCCGCTTATTGGCCTCCAAGATGTTTCCCTTTGTATCGGTGAGGACCATCCCATCGCTCGCATCATCCATCAGCGTGCGGTATTTCTCTTCCGATTCTTGCAATGCCTCCTCGGTCCTTTTCCGTTCGATGATGTCCCTCTGAAGCCGTTCGTTGACCCTCTTGAGTTCTTTCGTCCGGGTCTCTACCATCTCCTCAAGCCGCTCATGATATTTTTTTAACTCTTCCTCCGCTCGCTTGCGCTCGGTGATGTCGACGTTGACTTCTGCGACAAGCCACTCGCCCTTGCTGTTTTGGAACGGTATGGTGGTGACCTGTATCGGCCGGTTGTTCTCCTTGACCAGAATCTCCTCCGTTATGACCGGCTGTTTGGTCGCCAGGGCCCTGGTGACGCCGCAGTCATGGCATGGTTGTTTCCTCCCCATGAAGTATTCGTAGCACTTTTTCCCGGCGGGGTCCCCGTATACCTCCTGCCATGCCCCGTCGACGTACTGTATGTTATATCCCGAGTCGATGATGTCGATGCCCGTTTTTGTCGCCCCCAGAATGAACTCGATCTGCCGCCTGAGGCCGTCTTCGAGGCACCTCCGCTCGGTCAGGTCCACGAAAATTCCCATAATTAGTTTGCGGTCCCCCAGTGCAAAGACCTTAGCGCTGATCATGACGGGGATTCGCCTGCCGGCGCTGTTCTGCAACTCGGCCTCATAGTTAACGACTCGTTCCTCTTGTAAGTGTGCGGCAAATTTCCGCCCGTATTTCTCTTCTTCGCCCTCCGGGTAAAGCTTCGATTGATGCATCCCGATGATCCGGTCCCTGGTGCGGCCGATCAGTTTTGCGGCCTCGGCGTTGCACTCCACGATGTTTCCTGTCTCGGCATCGACTATGAAGAAGGCGCTGCCCAGGTGTTCAAAAATATGGTGGTAGACATCGTTCTCGGCGGGTTTCTCTGTTTTCTCGAAGATATTATTCACGTTATCTTTATGCCCTGGTTGCCGGGGCGTGGAGTTCTCCACAACGTCTGGAGGTGATGGGTGCGCTATGGGAATGGATTCCGAGATTGAGGGGCAATACGGGGCTGATCGACATCGAACCATCTCCTTTCAACCGGTCGGAGGATAGTTCCTGCTCGCTACGTTAATATTGTACCATAGAGGGGAGGAATTGTTGCAGCAATGAATACAAAATGACGGATGCCCAATGACAAAGCCTCATTGGGTTTTGTCGTTTGCCATTATCCGTTACGGGGGAATCGAGTAGCAGGAAACGATAAACTGCGTCAATCCCTAGCCTTATCGCGGCTCTTGCACTCTTTTACGATCCGTATTATTTCGGCCTTGTTCTTTGCAAGCATGATTGCTTCCCGGCAATCCCGGCGGCGGGATATCTTCGTTATCTGGGAGAGCACGTTGAGATATTCATCGGCCTGACGTGGGGGATTCACGATTAGCCATACCATCTGAACGAGATGCCCGTCCGGGGATTCCCAATGCACGCCGCGCTTGGACCTTCCGAATGCGAGCCTGAGGTGAGGGGTAGCGTCGGTCCGGCCGTGCGGGATCGCCACCCCTCGTCCCACTGCGGTGTTTTTGACGTCTTTCACGGTGTGGATGCTTTTTGAAAGCTTGCCCCTATCCCCGTTGCCCTCACGGGAGATTGCGCCGACAAGTTCGGCGATAACCTCGTCATGCGTTTTGCCGGTGAGGTTGAGGATGATATTGGAATGGTTAAGATATCGGGCGCATTCCATGTGCAACCTCGCTCCCATCACATTAGTAGTATAGCATTAATGGGAACTATTCGCAATGGTGGAATGGTTTACGGAATGATCCAGGGATCTTTGAAAGACGCCCAGTCGGAATCCGGCCTCTTCTCCGCAAGGCGCTCATGCACTATGGACGGCGCTACTGGTAGACGCTTGCCACGATCCCGTTGTTGAAGTAAACGCTCACCTTCCCGACGTCCTCGCGGTCGTAGATCCAGCGGTCGGTATAGTTGTAAATTCCATGCACGGGATGAATGAGGTCGGGAAAGCCCCATGCTGATTGCACCTGTCTCTCCGTCATGCCGGGGATCACGCGCTTCTGGTATATCGCCTGACGAACTTCCTGCTCCCATGACAATCGTTCCTCGACCCTGTTCGGCGCCCCCGATGCTACCCCATCTGAGGAAGATGCCGCGCCTGAAGATGGATATGCCGGGAAGACTATGACTTGCGGTTCCTCTTCCTCGTCGTCATCGCCATCAGGGGGAGGTTCGGGTGGGGGCGGGGGGGACATGGGTTCCGCGGGGCCGTTGTCCGCATCCTGCTGGTCGGCCTTGCTGCTTTCGTCTTTGTAGTGCTTATCGAGCTGCTCATACTTTTTCTCAAGCTGCTGATCGTCTTCCGTCGTGGCCCGCGTGATGGAAGATATCTGCGCGCGGGGAATGACCACCTGGGCTCCATAGAGGCCGATGGTCACTTCATTTTCCGTTTCACGCGTTACCGCGCCATGAATGACCCTGCCGTCTTTGCAGGTGATGGTATCGGCGTCCAGGGAGGCGACGACGACAAGGGAGCTCGCAAGCAGCGTACCGATCGACATCTTCATCGTATATAATGTACCATACTCTCACGCCGCGTTTCAAACTTCCGAATGAATTATTGATTTCAGCGCGGAGTGATTAAGTTACAATTAATAGTGTTCTTCTACTGTGTGAGGGCGTGCAGGATTATCGTCCTCCCCGGTGGATGAGTCGGGACGGCCCGATGCTGCGCGTCCCCCGCGAATGGAGAGATCATCGATGAATCGGCGCGTACGTAGTGCGTGGTGGCTTCTCATTTTGTTCCTGATGGGAATCGCCGGTATGGTGATCATGCTGCTCTTTCCCAGCCGCTCCGTGCCCGTGCGCCCCGAGCTTCGTGTGCTTGCGCCTGCTGCCGTGAGCGACCGCATCCTCGTACTGGCGCCCCACGAAGATGACGAGACGCTCGGGTGCGGCGGGCTCATCCAGCAAGAGGTGGCGTCCGGCGCCGCGGTACGAGTGGTATACCTTACGAGCGGCGACCATAACCAGCTTGCGTTCATGTTGTACCGGAGACGCCCATGGCTGAGCCCCCGCCTCAACCGGAACATGGGAGAGACCAGGATCCACGAGGCGATCGAGGCTATGACTTTTCTCGGCGTTCCCGTAGAGAAGCTCGTCTTCCTGGGGTATCCGGACCATGACACCCTCGGTATCTGGAACGCGCACTGGGGTCAGTCGCCGCCGCTACACAGCATCCTCACCAATACGACGCATGTGCCGTACAGGGAGGCGCCGGGATATGGGAAGCCCTACAAGGGCGAATCGATTATGGCGGATATCGAGCGGGAACTGCTGGAGTTCCGGCCCACGCACGTATTCGTCACGCATCCCATCGACGCCAATCCGGACCATCGGGCCTACTACCTTTTCCTGTGCGCGGCGCTTCTGGATCTCGAAGGTAGGATCCCCTCCCCCCAGATCCTCACCTATCCCATACACATGGGTCCATGGCCCCGTCCCCGCTTTTATCATCCGCACGCATGGCTCGCGTTCCCGCAGCGCCTCGCCGACGAGCGGGCACAGTCCCAGATACTGGAGCTCACGCCCGAGCAGGTGGAGCGAAAATACCAGGCAATCCGGCTCTATAAAAGCCAGATGTCCGACAGCGGCTACTGGCTTACTGCATTTGCGCGACGCAATGAATTGTTCACGTTTATCGAGCCGGTATCGCTTATGGAAGGGGCTGAGTGGAGCCGGCATCGTGCGGCGGTCGCGAGCGCTGAGTCGCCGGATTATGAGCACGGAGAGCCGCGAGGACACGTTCTGGACGTGTCGTACCGCAACGACCCGCAGGGTCTAGTGGTCAAGGTCGACCTGCGCCATTCTCTCAGGCTTGCGCTGGGGATCTCCATAGAGACCTTTGGATACCGCCACGGCGCACCGTTCGGTAAGATGCCCAAATTGCGCATCGATTATTTGATGGGGGCCCTTACCGCTTACGACCAGGAGCATAAAATCCCGGCGAATGGTCTCAAGGCCAAGTTGCGCGGCGACGTCGGCGAGTTGACGATCCCGTGGCATATGCTCGGGAATCCGGAGGCGGTTTTCGTTCAAGCCCGCGGCTTGAGCGGCATCGTCTCCCAATCATACACCCCCTGGCAGTTATTCACGCTAGCGAAGCGTTAGCCTGGATAATTCACGCACGAAGAAGAAAGAATTGCGGACAGGAAACCACAAGATTAGCACAAGATTTATTCTCACCAAATTCTCGTGAGAAGCTGTGTGATCTCGTGGTTTTTAAATCTGTATTATTGGGATTTGGGATTTTACAAATGGCAACCGCCACGATCCGACCCTATCACGACTCAGACATGGCCGTAGTGAGCGACGTATGCTTTCGGACCGCCCTCTACGGCCGGTCCGTGGAGCCGCTCTGCGGCGATCGGAAGTTTATTGCCGAAGCGGTCCTTGGCTACTATACGCGGTTCGAAAAGGAATCGCTGTTCGTTGCCGAGGTCGATGGTCGCGTCGTTGGCTACCTCACCGGGTGCCTGGATACGAGGAGATACGAGCGGCTCTTTGCGCGAGCGATCGCTCCGCGGCTTCTCGCGCGATTTATCGGGCGCGGCCACTGGCGCCATATCGGGGTGTGGCGGATCATCTTCGCCGCCGTCGGGGTGGGCGTTCGCCGCCGCGGCATTCATCATAAGATCATAGCGGAGTATCCCGCGCACTGCCACCTAGACATTGCTCCGGACGCCCAGCGGATGGGGCTCGGCTCCAAGCTGCTGGAAGCGTTTTTGGATCGCATGGATTCTCAGGGGATAAATGGCGTTCATGTATCGACGCCGACCGGACCTGGGAAAAAATTCTTCGCCAAGATGGGCTTCGTCCTCCTCGCGCGCCATCCCGCTCCACCGCTCGGGGGTGTTTCACCGGGCGAGGTCTGGTTGATGGGATTCAGGGAAACTTTCGGCTGTAGTTGCTGCTCTTTTACTCTTCGTTGAGAACCGTTGATCTGCATGGGGCTAAAACGGAAACGGGAGGCCGATCTCCCGCCACATGTTCCCGTCCTCCATGCAGAGATAGATCGAAAGTTTCTTGGAATGCTTTTGCAGCATCTCTACCATGCGTTTGTATACGGCGAGCCGGATTTTTTTCGGATATCTGAGCTTGCGGTCAAATCCTGGGAGCAGTTCACCGTCGAGGATTGTGTTCTCCGGGAAACGGTTCTCGATGACCTGTTTTAGCCGCGGCCTGAACCGCAGCGTGCCGATGCTTATCCACGCGATCTCCTTATGCCCCAGTGCGTCAAAAACCGCTTCGATGACGGCTGCATACTCTTTTTCCCATCCATCAAAGTGGAACACCGGATCGAAATGCAATCCTATGGGATAGCCCGCCGCAGCGCCGCGAGCCGCTGCGGCGATGCGCTCGGAGAGGGGAGCGGTATGCCATTCGTTTTCGTCTATTATTTTTTGTGGATTCAGAGACCAGCTCAGCACGACGTTGCCGCCGTGGCTGGCCCCCAATAGATTGTCTATGCGCGCGCTCTTCGTCTTGAATTCGAAAAGGACGTCCGTATGTCGCGTGAAGAAGTCAACTATCGGCATGGAATATTCCGTTAGATGGTCGAGCATGAGTGAATCGGAGAACTCGCCGGTGCCGATGCGCATGCGGGTCCCGCGCTGCCCCGCGGGGGAGGACGACCTGTATCGCATGAAGCGGTCGAAGAAATGTTCCACGTTGGCCGGGAGGACGATACCGGGCGCGTTGGTATATTCTTGCAGGTAGCAGTAGCTGCACTCATGGATGCAGCCGAACCCGAGATTGAAGACGTGGTAGCCGCACGCTACCGCGCCTTTTGTGTGCGCCCGGCAGGGCGCACTTACTTGGAGGTGAGAGTCCTTTACAGGC
>CAYWRA010000033.1:0-24403 GCA_964460305.1 uncultured bacterium | reverse complement strand
TGTGCGTCCGTATCGCGTCAAGGAGCGGGATGCGCTGCCACGGAGAGGCAAGCGAAATCCCATGTCCCCGGTAGGTAATGCTTGCCGAACCGAGCACCTCCTTGGCAAGCGTCCCGATCATCTCTTCAACGAGCTCCATCATGCTCCGGTAGTCGGCATAGGCCTCGTAAAGTTCGAGCATCGTAAATTCCGGATTGTGCCTGGTGGAGATGCCCTCATTGCGGAAATTCCGGCTGAGCTCGTATATCTTTTCCATCCCCCCGACGAGCAACCGCTTGAGATACAGTTCCGGCGCCACGCGTAAGTAAAGGTCCGTGTCGAGCGCCCGATGATGGGTGATGAACGGCCTCGCGGTCGCTCCTCCTGGGACCGGCTGCATCATCGGTGTTTCAACCTCGCTGAATCCGCGCGCGTCCAGGAATGAGCGCAGGCCTTTGATCACCCGGCTCCTGATCATAAACACTCGCCGGGATTCCTCGTTGGCCATGAGATCGAGGTAGCGCTGGCGGTAGCGCGTCTCCACGTCGGCGAGCGTGTACCAATGCTTGTCTTCCTTGCTCTTGCCGAGCGGGGGTTCCCTGAGGGCCTTCACGAGGATCGCGATGCTCTTTACCTCAAGTGTCTTCTCACCCATTCTGGTGGTAAAGAATTTACCTTCCACCCCGATGATGTCGCCCGTGTCCAGCTCCTTCACCCCGGCGAATGCGTCACCCCCGAGAACGTCCTGCCTCAGATAAAGCTGGATCTTCCCGCTCTCGTCCCGCAGATCGGCGAAGATCGACTTCCCATGCCCACGCACGGAGATGAGCCTTCCCGCGAGACGAGCCTCCTTGCCCTCGGCAAAATGCTCGATGGCTTCGCTCACCGGCATGCGGCGTGGGAACGCGCGCTGATAAATGTGCGCCCCCGCCTCATTGAGCCGCTTCAGTTTCTCCAACCTTTGCACGTACAGACTGTCAATTTCCATAAGCCGTATCCAAAAACCCCAACGGGAAATCTAAAATCCCAAACCCCAAATCCCAATATAGAACACAGGAGACAGAATACCGGCTTCTGAACTCTATCTCCTGAATTCTGAATTCCGGATCCTAACTCAGTGATCAAGCTGGGCGCGCCGTCACGCCATACGCCTCACGCCGATACGCGACCATCCATAACCTTACTTCGCCTGGGGCGGCTGAGCCTGCGGTGGCTGCACCGGTACCGGTTGATCCTGTGGAGGTGGCGGAGCATTCGGGGCCTTCTGCTGTAACGGCTCGTCGGGAGACTCAACCCATGGATTGTACTCCGGCTGCACCAATCCCTTCCACTCCGTCTTCGGCAGCGGCATCGGGAAGGTCACAAGATCCGCTACACCGGAGAGAACTCGCAGCGGCACCATCACAACCCCTTTCCCCAGGCCGAGCGGCGCCATTATGATTCCCTTCTCCTTGGGCACGGCGTAGCACTGGTACGGAAGTTCGAGCCAGCAGCCCAGTACGTTGGAAAATCCCCTGTCCGCCTTTTGGCTGACGTTGTCCCAATAACCGGCAAATGCGACCGAGCTAAGCGCCACAAGCAGCGCTACCGCGCATGAAATACGTCTCATAAACATCCCCCTCCTTTCAAATTGGTTGAGATTGTACCAAGGGCAATCTCCCTGCGTAAAGCCCTTTGGTTCCGACTAACCGGAAAACCCAAGCTGCGTACGGCGTAGGGAGTGGGGCGTTAGGCGAAAATACCAGTCACGCCGTCACGTCATACGCTTCACACCGACACGCATTATCCTCTCCCTCGAAGGGGCCCCTCCAGGGTGTGGTTACACAGTTTACTTCTCACCGCTTCTCAAGTATGACTCAATGAACAGTTGTATCTCGCCGTCCATGACCGCCTGGATATTACCCGTTTCGTGCTTCGTGCGGTGGTCCTTGACCATCTGATATGGCTGAAAGACATACGATCGGATCTGGCTCCCCCACGCAATATCCTGCTTCTCACCGCGTTCCTTGGCGAGCTCCTCTTCCTTGATCCGGCGGAAATGCTCCGCCACTCGCGCGGTGAGGACCCGCATAGCGGTCACGCGGTTCTTGTACTGGGAGCGTTCATTCTGGCACTGGACTACGATCCCGGTGGGTAAGTGCGTGATGCGGACGGCGGAGTCGGTCTTATTCACGTGCTGGCCGCCCGCCCCGTGGGCCCGGAAGGTATCGATCCTCAGGTCATCCTCCCCGATCTCGATCTCCTGTTCCCCCTCCACTTCCGGCACCACGTCCGCCGAGGCAAACGATGTGTGCCGTCTCTTCGCGGCATCGAACGGTGAAATCCGGACGAGCCGATGGACGCCGCGCTCCGCCTTCAGGTAGCCGTATGCATAGTCCCCCTTGACCGATAGGGTGACGCTGCGGAACCCGGCCTCCTCGCCGGGGGTCATGTCGAGGATCTCCACCGCATAGCCGCGCTGCTCGGCCCAGCGCCGGTACATCCTGAGCAGCATCGCCACCCAGTCACAAGACTCGGTGCCGCCGGCCCCCGCGTGGATCATCATGATCGCACCCGCCCGGTCGTGCGGGTCGCCGAGCATTGATTTGAGCTCTAGTTCGCGGTACTCCCCCTCAATACGCTCGATATCCTTTGCAACCTCGGCGTCGGCGCCCTCCTCTTTCTCAGCCCGGAGGAGTTCGAGAAAAACACCACAATCCTCGGCCTCTTTCCTTATCCGCTCCCATGCCTCAACCGTTTCTTTGACCCTGCTGAGCGATTCTGTTACCGTCCGCGCGCCGGCCTGATCGTTCCAGAAATCGGACTGCCCTATTTTCCCCTCGAGCTCTGAAATCTCTTTCCTCTTGCCTGGAACGTCAAAGATAGTCTCCGAGCTTCTGCAGGCCGTCAATGAGCCGCATCTGTCGGTCAATCAGTTCGTCGAGCATATATCCTCCGGGTAAATGACAAATACCAAATGACAAATTCAATATAGCAACTGCGTATCCGGGCTACAATCGTTACATAATCAGGAATGCCGCCGCGATGATGGCGCAGAGGATCGCGAACACATTCCCCAATCTCGTATACAGTGTGCGCGAACCGGAGATATCGACGTTATCCACCGCCGTTCCCTGTACGCAGAGCTCCTTCCCTACCCTATCTCGCAGTACATGATACACCCTCCCATGCCGGTCGATGTAGCAGGAGAGGCCGCTGTTGGTAGCGCGCACCATGGGGATCCCGTTTTCAACGCAACGGAACACCGCATAGGCGACGTGCTGGTACGGCTGGCTCGTTTTCCCAAACCAGGCGTCGTTAGTGATATTGACGATGAACCGGGCCCCTCGCCGCGCGGCCTCGCGCGCGAGATCGGGGAAAATATCCTCGAAACAGATGAGCACGGCAAAACGCCCCTGGGGAATCGAGAAAATGGTCAATGCCTCGCCCGGGCTGAAATCCTCCTCGAAGGGAACAAACCTTTTCAAGAATGGGAGAAGCCGCTTACACGGGATGATCTCGCCGAAAAGCACGAGGTGAATCTTATCGTATCGGTCGACCGGCGCCCCCTTGGAATCGATGAGAAAGGCGCTATTGTAATACTCTGTGCCTCCGTCCATCGTGACTGCGTGCGCGCTGCCGAAGAGGAGCGGAGTCCTCGTCTCCATCTGTAGAGAGGAGAGGGAGCTCTTGAGCATCGGATCATACATATAGTAACCCGGCACCGACGTCTCGGGCCAGACAATGAGGTCCGGCTTCTCGCTCGCGACCGAGAGGGTGAGATCGTGGAAACGCTGGACGATCTCTCTCTGGAAACCTTCGCCGAATTTTTCCTCCTGGGGCACGTTCCCCTGTACCATGGCGATCTTGACGGCTTCCACGCCTGGCGCGCCCTTGGCCAGACTCGCCGCGCCGTACGCAAGGCACAGCGCTACCACCGCACACGCCGTCGCAATCGATGCGATACACCGTCTCCCGCGTTCGATCGCAAAATCGTACACTGCCGCGTTCACGAGCACGATGAGGAACGACACGCCGTAGACCCCGGTTATCGAGGAAACCTGGATGAGGGGAACGAACCGGTGCTGCGTGGCGCCCAAGACCCCCCAAGGAAGCCCGGTAAAAAGATAAGTCCTGAGATATTCCAGCGCAGCCCAGAAAAACGGCGCGAAAAGCCAGGGAGGCATCCGTCCCCTACGTTTCACCCAGTTCACGCCTATCCCGAACATGGGGAAGTAAAGGGAGAGGTAAAGAGTGAGAACAAGAAATCCCGCGACGGTCACGTTATTGAGCCAGTAGAAGAGGCTCCAGTAGAATGCGATCCCACCCACATAACCGATCCGGAATGTCTCCTTCCAGCCCTTGCCATCGATGGCTGTGTAAAACGGGACGAGGCACACCCAGGCGAGAAAATTCCAGTCCGTGTCAGGGAACGACACGGCCATGAGCAGTCCTGATAAGATCGAAAGGAGATAAGGTTGCATAAACGATTATGATTGCCCGCAGCACTTCTTGTGCTTCTTTCCGCTGCCGCAGGGGCACGGCTCGTTAGGCCCCACCTTTTTCTCCTTCCTCACAAACGGTTTTTTCACGGGCTGCTCTTCCTCGCCCGTTCCCGCCGAATGCGTGTGCGCGCCGCCAGCGCCAACCCCCGCCAGGGCCGGTTCTTCCTCCTCGGCCATGCTGAAGGCGCTCACCTCTTTGTGAACGTACTGTTGCTCCACCGGCTCCTGTACAATCTTCCGCATCGCTTCCGGAGAGAACGTGATCCGGAAAATGCCCGTCGCAATTTCTTCTTTCACGCTCGCCATCATTTCAGCGAACATGTCAAAACCTTCCCGCTTATACTCCACCAAAGGATCTTTCTGGCCGTACGCTCTCAGGAAAATGCCCTCGCGCAAGGCGTACATGTTGTAGAGATGCTCTTTCCAGAGCCGGTCAACCACGCTCAGCATGAGGACCCGCGCGAGCCGCTGCATCGCCGATGCCGTCCCCTCGCCCACCCGGCCAGCCTGGCGCGCCGAGTCATCCTCGAATTTCCCCTTTCGTTCGTAGGCGGAGGTGAGCGCATCCATGATCGCGGTCTTGACCTCCTCGGGTCCAACCCCCTCCTTCTCAAAGTCAGCCGCTTTGAGGAACGCGGGGAACGTTAAATCGAGCCAGCGGAGAAGGCCGTCGAGGTCCCACTCATCCCGGTGAGCGTCCTCAGGTATATATAGGGGGATTTTTTCGCCGGCGGTTTCCCTGATCAGATCCAACACCATCCCCTTCGGGTCCTCCGTTGAGAGAATGTCTTTCCGGAAGTCATATATGACCTCCCGCTGTTTGTTCATCACGTCGTCATACTCGAGAGTGTGCTTCCGGATGGCGAAATTCCGCTGCTCGACGCGTTTCTGCGCCGTCTCGATGGACTTGGTGAGCAGTGGGTGGACGAGTTCCTCCCCCTCTTTCATCCCGATCCTGTCCATTACCCGCGCGATCCGGTCCGAACCGAACAGCCTCATGAGGTCGTCCTCCAGCGAGAGGTAGAAACGCGACGAGCCCGGGTCTCCCTGGCGCGCGCTCCGCCCCCGGAGCTGCCGGTCTATGCGCCGCGCCTCATGGCGCTCCGTGCCGATGATGTGCAATCCACAAGGGGGATTGTCCCTGCATTCGAACATCCGCTTCGTCTTCCCCTCCGGCGGCCGGGATGCGCGCCTGCATTCCCTTTCTCTCGCGCACTTCATACAGCACCAGCGCGCTCCCGCAACCACGCACTCCAGACTGACCACCCCATCGCCGAGCTTAATGTCCGTGCCGCGGCCGGCCATGTTCGTGGCTATGGTGACCGCGCCCTTCTGACCGGCATTCGCGACGATCTCGGCCTCCTGCTGGTGGTAGCGGGCGTTTAGGACGGCATGCGCGATCCCGCGGCGCTGGAGGAGACGGCTTAAGACCTCCGATTGCTCGACGCTTATCGTCCCTACCAGCACGGGCCTCCCCTTATTATTCAGCGCCGCTATCTCCTCGACCACCGCATTGTACTTCTCTCGCCGGGTCTTGTAGATCACGTCGTTGTGGTCCTTCCGCCGCACCGGCTCGTTCGTAGGGATCACGACCACATCAAGTTTGTAGATCTGGTGGAACTCGTACGCTTCGGTCTCCGCGGTTCCCGTCATACCGGCCAGTTTGTCGTAGAGGCGGAAGTAGTTCTGGATCGTGATCGTCGCGAAGGTCTGGGTCTCCTGTTCGACGCTCACCCCCTCCTTGGCCTCAACTGCCTGGTGGAGCCCGTCGCTCCAGCGCCGCCCAGGCATGAGCCGACCCGTGAACTCGTCCACAATGATCACGCGGTTGTCCTGCACGACGTACTCCACGTCCTTTTCGTAGATGGCATATGCCCTGATAAGCTGGGTGAGGCAGTGCAGCTTTTCCCCGACGTCGATCTGGCGCTGCTGGAGCTGCTGTTTCCTGCGCTCCTTTTCCTCGGGGCTGAGGGATTCGTCCTCGTCGATCTCCTGGGAGCCTGTGATGACATCCGGCATGACGAACGCCTGATGGGCGCTCGGGTCGAGCACCGCGTGCCCTTTCTCTTTGATGTCGATGTCGCGCCCTTTTTCATCGATCTCATAGTAAAGCTCTTCGAGAAGTTTGAATTGTTCCGCTTTCTTGAGATCGGCCCTGAGGTCGAGGTCCACACGGTCCACAAGCCTCCTGATATCGGGGTCTTCCATAAGTTTGAGGAACTGCCTGTTCTTCGGCGCCCCCTTGCTCACGAGGTAGATCTTCCGCCCCGCCGCATAGCGAGTCTCCTCGCGCTCGATCTCTTCCCTGGCCTCGGTGATCAGCTTGTTGCAGAGGAAGGTCTGCTTGCGGACCAGCTCATCCGCCCGGGGCTTTAGCTTATCGTATTGCTGTGTGGTAACCATCGCCGGGCCCGAGATGATGAGCGGCGTTCGCGCCTCGTCGATGAGAATGGAATCCACCTCATCCACGATGGCGTAGTGGTGCCCGCGCTGGACCTGCTCCTCAAGGCTCATAGCCATGCCGTTGTCCCGCAGGTAGTCGAACCCGAACTCGCTGTTCGTGCCATAGGTGATGTCCCGGCCGTACGCCGCCCTGTGCTCCTCATGCGGCATGTCGTGCTGGATGCATCCTACGGTGAGTCCGAGAAACTCGTAAACCTGCCCCATCCATTGCGAGTCGCGCCGGGCGAGGTAATCGTTCACCGTGACGAGATGGACGTTTCTGCCCGTTAGGGCATTCAGGTAGAGCGGCATCGTCGCGACGAGCGTTTTCCCCTCCCCCGTGGCCATCTCGGCGATCTTCCCCTGGTGGAGGACGATGGCGCCCATGACCTGGACGTCGAAGGGGACCATGTCCCAGACGATCTCGAAGCCGCAGACCTGCCACTTCCTCCCCACGAGCCGCCGGCACGCGTTCTTCACCGCCGCAAACGCCTCGGGCATTAGGTCGTCGAGCGTCTCGCCGTCGGCAAGCCGCTTCTTGAACTCCTCCGTCTTTGCCCGAAGCTGCTCGTCGGTAAGGGATTGATAGCCCTTTTCTATTTCATTGACCTTGTTGACGATGGGACAGAGCCGCTTGACGTCGCGGTCGTTTTTCGTTCCGATCGTGTGCTTTAATAGCCATGTAAACATATGTAATACAGCCTAATGTTGAAGGTTGAAAGTTTAACCCGATCTATTCACCGGTTGCTTTAGCTTTAAACTTTAGGCTGTTTTTACAACCACAGCCTAAGGTTGAAAGTTTAAAGCGGAAGCATTGTATCATCATCTGCACCGCACAACAACGGCGCCGGGAAAATCGGCGGCGGGCGCCATCGCCGCTATTCGTATCCGAACCTCTTGATAAACCATACCTTTACCGCCTGGACGGAAAGAAGATAGGCGAGCACCAGTATGGCGAGAATGGCGAAGAAAGCGGCGGGAGGGGCGACAAATCCGAACGGTCCCGCCAGGGGGGAGAGCGGGATGATAATCCCGGCGGTCACGATCGCGAGCGAGGTGACCATAAGGAACCTGCTCGGCATGCTCTCGATGAACGGGACCCTCCCCGTGCGTATCACGTAAATCACCAGCGTTTGCGTGCACAGCGATTCTATAAACCACCCCGTATGGAACAGCCTCGGGTTGTCCCGGCAGTGGAAGACCAGGAGCATCACCGCGTAGGTGATGAAGTCGAAGATCGAGCTGACCGGCCCGATGATGAGCATGAACTTCTTAATATAGTCGACGTTCCATGGCTTCGGCCTTCTGAGATACACCTTATCCACCTCGTCCAGTGGAATGGCGACCTGGGAAACGTCGTACAGGAAGTTATTGAGCAGGATCTGTATCGGCAGCATCGGGATGAATGGGAGAAACATGCTCCCTCCCGTCATGCTGAGCATGTTCCCGAAGTTCGAGCTCGATCCCATCTTGATGTACTTGACGATATTGCCGAAAGTCTTCCTCCCCTCCCGCACGCCATCCTCGAGCACCAGCAAGCTCTTCTTGAGTAGGATTATGTCCGCGGACTCTTTCGCGATGTCAACGGCATTGTCAACCGAGATGCCGACGTCCGACGCCTTTAGCGCCGGGGCGTCGTTGATCCCGTCGCCGAGGTAGCCAACGATATGGCCGTTATCGTGTAACGCGCGGATGACGCGCACCTTCTGGATGGGCGAAAGCCGCGCGAAGACGGTGACTGTCTTAACGAGCTCCCTGAGGGCCCGGTCGTCCAATTTCTCCACTTCGTCACCCGTGGCTACCCCCTTGATATCCATGCCGACCGAACTGCATATCTTCTTCGTCACCAGCTCATTGTCGCCGGTCAACACCTTGCACTGGATCCCCTGCCTTCTCAATACCTCGATCGCCCGCCTGACGCTCGGCTTTGGCGGGTCGAGAAACGCGACGTATCCTTTGAGAATGAGATCTTTCTCGTCGTCCTTTGAATAGACGCTCCTGGCGCCATCCATGTCCTTGTAGGCGATCGCCAGCACCCTGAAACCCTCCGCGCTCAGGGCATCGCACTCCTCCCGGAGGTCGGTGAGGATCATCTCTCCGATGTCGAGCACTTCGCCGTCGAGCTCGCACTTCGTGCACCGCTTGAAGATCGCATCGGGGGCGCCCTTCGCGATGAGGCGGTGCTTCCCGCCCGTCGCGACGACCACCGACATGATCTTCCTCCAGAAATCGAACGGCACCTCGTCCACCTTCCGATACTGCTCCACCAGCAGTTTCCGATGGTTCAGGATGGCGCGGTCGAGAAGGTTCTTAAGCCCCGTCTGGTAGTAGCTGTTGATATATGCGAAGCGAAGGACGTCATTGTCCTCCCGCCTGACCACGTCACAGTGCTTTTCCAGCGCGATCTTATCCATGGTAAGCGTACCGGTCTTATCCGTGCAGAGGACGTCCATGGCGCCGAAGTTCTGTATGGAGTTGAGACGCTTCACTATCACCCGCCGCTTCGACATGGCGATCGCCCCCTTCGAAAGATTGATCGCCACGATCATGGGAAGCATCTCAGGCGTAAGCCCCACGGCCACGCCGAGCGAGAAAAGCAGCGACTCGACGAGGGCGCCGCGGCGGAGGGCGTTGATGGCGAAAATGAAAATTACCATGACCATCATAACGCGTATCATAAGCCAGGTGAATCTGCGGATACCGGTGTCGAAGCTCGTCTCGTTCCTCATCGCCGCGAGGCTTCGTGATATCTCACCGAACCGCGTTGCAATCCCCGTCGCGAGAACCACGCCGAGCGCGGTCCCGCTCACCACGCTCGACCCCATGAATGCGATGTTGGTCATTTCCGCGGGTGAGTTGTCCTTCGGACGAACCGGCCCGGCAACCTTCTCGACGGGAAACGATTCGCCGGTCAGCGACGCCTGGTTGATGAACAGGTCCTTGCAGGAGATGATGCGGAGGTCGGCGGGGATCATGTCGCCGGCGAACAGGTCAACGACGTCTCCAGGAACGATCTCCTTGATCTTGATCTCATGCGGCTCCCCGTTGCGATGCACGGTGGCGGTGGCGCGCACCATCTCACTGAGCTTCTCGGCCTCTTTCCCCGCGCGGTATTCCTGGATAAACGAGAGCAGCACGCTCATGGCCGCCATCAGCACGACGAGCAGGGCGCTGATCCTCTCCCCGAAAAAAAGCGAGAAGCCGGCAATGATCAGAAGCACCACAACGAGGGGATTGACGAACTTGGAGAGTATCTGGATAAGTATGGTTCTCTTCCGCTTCCTCGCGGGTTCGTTGGGACCGTATTCCCGCAGGCGTTTTCTGGCCTCCTCATCCGAGAGCCCCTTTGCCGATGTGCGCAGGCGCTGGAACACGGCCTCGTCGTCGCAGGCGGCGTAGTCAAAATCAAGCGTCTGTGTTTTGCGCGATTCGATTTTCATATCTAGCGTACGAAGGAGCTGTGTTCCAACTCCACTGGGGGTTATTCTGCCATCATGGGGACGGTGCTTCAAGCAGGGTTGCCACCGCGCAAGACTCGGGCTACGGCCGCCGACGAGGTGGGACATTCATACTTTTATCGCGTTACACTTTCCACTCTCTACTATTAGTAATGGTGCCGGGGGACGGAATCGAACCGCCGACGCACAGATTTTCAGTCTGTCGCTCGGCTCCCCCACGCGATAAGGACGGAAAGTTGCTATGCTGCCACACTGCCTAAAGTTTCGTCAACAAATTTCTCGCATATTTTCAAAAAAAATATTTCAGCGTACGATGCGCTCTACGACCTGTGCCTGATATTCCCGACCCGGATGCGAATACCGTGCCACCATTGACATCGAACTGTGCCCCAAAATATCTCTGAGAGCGACCAAGTTACATCCGGCCTCCGATAGCGCCGTCGCGAAGCAATGACGCAAGTCGTGGAACCTCAGGTTAGTTATCCCGCTCCGCCGGCAAGCATGTTCGAAACCGTTGTCGATTCGTTTTATCCGGCGGCCCCTGAAGTGGAAGATATACTCACCCTGGGCCTGGCGCGACTGCAAGCGCAAAACATTGAGGGCTGCTGTGTTGAGTGGAACGTGTCGCACCTTACCGTTCTTGGTATGGCGCAGCACTGCGGAGCGCTTCGGCAGGTCGATGTCAGGCCATGTTAAACCCGTAATCTCGGATACGCGCATCCCCGTATTGCTTGCCCACACAATCAGGTTGCGAGTTAGCGGCGCCGAGTGAGCCAAGAGGCGATGGTACTCATCCTGGCTGAGGACTCTATCACGTGGTGTCTCCTGGAACATCCGGATGCCTAAGAGTGGGTTGGCGGACAGAAGTTTCCACTCCACCGCGAGCGTCATCATGTGGCGAAGACACGCGATCTCGCGGTTGACTGTTGTTAGCGGTATAGACCGCGGATCCCGGTCTTTGTATTTCGGCCTGGCCAGGATTTCATCTCTCCGTTTCTGTCGGTATTGTTCTGCACGCAGCTTGGACAGTTCAGACAGTTTGCAGTCTCCAAAAAAATCCAGGAGGTGTTTCATGGCAATGGCGTCGTTGCGGAAACTTTTCTTGTTACACTGCGACCACGACAGGTATAGTTGCGAGAATGTGGTGAGATTATTCGGCTCCATGTATCCATTCCGGAAGGCCAGATACGAGATCCTTAATTTAGCATATTCCCTTAACATTGTCAACCGTATAGCTCTCATTATCGGCATCCAATAACGCCGCGGGACAACCACGCGACCTGAGCGCGATGCGTGTCGGGGACAGGTCAACGTGGCTACCCGCGGGTCAGTTGTTTTCCGTCATCTCAATTGCCTGTTGCATAGCGTATTTATCCGCATGTGTGAAGTCGAGGTCCCACTGAGCTTTGTGCTGAGCATGTTTTAATTCCGCAAGTAGTCTTGCTGCAGATTCGTGCAGACTACATTGCAGGAGTGACACTACCTTTTTACCGTTCTGGGTGTTCCGGACCCTCAGACGACAACCGCACGGGAATTTTGTGTTATTAAGTTGTTTTTGCCAGTCATGGCGCTGACCCGTCTGAGAATTTTTGTCACGCGTTGGACGGGCTCTCTTGCTGAGACGTGTTTGCAAAGCTTCCAACACCGTTTTCTTCCACGATCCAAGTGAGTTCCTATCGACCTCCATGTCGTGCGCGACTGCGGACGTTATCTCGCCGCGAAGCACACGTTTTACTGCCCTCACCTTCGTTTCGACTGAGATTTGTCGGTATGCCATTGATGCCTCCTTCTTTCAATTGCCTTTTTACTTTCGCGGCGTAGCGCCGTGCTGATGGCTTGTGAAGGCCCAAGGGTCCTCCATTCCAAACTGCTGCGTACGTCTCAGCCGACGCAGTTTTGCCGCAATAGTGGATCAGGTACGCACGGCAGATTTGCCGTGCCTTACCCGGTTGCAAGGCGTCCCCGTGTGCGTACTGCGCGCCGGTGAGCCGGTTTACGTCAGTGACAACCGCGGCATGGATTTGGAGGATGCCTAGGGCCCGGCCGCCGTCGCCCCTGGCCTGATCTGGCTGTGGGTGATTGCCGGTTTCCACGGCTACGAGTGCGCTTATAACCGCCTCAAGCAGCATCGGATTACTCCGTAAAAAAAGGCTACGCGTATCGGTGTGATACGTGTAGCCAATGCCCAATAGTCAGCTTTCTCTCAGTGATAGTTTGCATCGCTTTACCTAACCGTAGGTGTTACCTTTTGCTTCTACAAAAAATCCCTAGCACACTGGATTGCAAATAATTGTGCTATATTCGGTCTGGTACTCTCCCTTTTTCCACTGTTTATATTTTGTGTCTGCAACAGGCAAAAAAATATTGTGCTATTTTAGCTCACGTTTTATCTCCGGGATTTCCCGGAGGATCGGTTCCAGAAACTCACCGATCGGGAGACTGGCGCGTTTCGAAGCGATGCGAATAGCTACCGCCAGGTCCCCTTTTACAATCGCTGTAAGCCTATCATACCCCGGTTTGACTTGCGGTGTCATTCAGCCTTCTCTACACAATCGTGTTTTTCAAACCGTCCCTCGGGGGTTAAAAACATACCTAGTGCTAGCGCTTCCCCCAGAACTTCCAGCGCTTCGCTGTAATTAGCTTGTCGGTGTACACTCACATAGTGCGGAGGTTCGAAGTCGTCTCCGTGTTCCTTCCTGAGCGCTCGGACGAGTGCGGCATACTCTTTCCGTGACGCGTGGTTGTCGTCCCACGCGTAGAGGTAATTTGCCCGTTAGTTCAAAGTCTTCTGCTGTGCACACTAGACCGTCCTCCCGATTGTTACGCGACCACTCTATCACACCCCGCGGATGGTGTCAAGCACAAAATCACATCCGCGGAAAATATATTTTGTGGTGTTGGTACACCGGTTGCGTGCTGGCCCGCGGATTAGGGGGCTACACAGCGCAATGCGCTGCGCATACATATAGTAGTACGTGCCGCAGTACGTGCCGTGGCATGCCGCCCGACCCCTCCGGGGTTTTCGACACGTTCCTCAAATTCCTAACGTTTTTACACGCAACCTGTTACGTCTCGGAATAGTGGTTTTTGAGAGCAGTATTGCCCTAAGTAGGGGGACAGGTATGTGTGCCATAGACGCCACCGAGACACAGGTTGCACCGGTAGCGACCGCATCTCGTCACCGCCAAACACTCTCCGGGACGCAGATAACATTACTGCAAGCCCGTGTTAGGGAGGGTGTTAAGACCACTCGCGATATAGCCGCGGAGGTCGGTTGTGCCGAGCGTACAGTCCGTAAATATGCCGCTTTGCAAGGGGTTAGGGCACCCACCCGCCTAGAGGCTCTGGATCGCCAGCTAGTAGACCGCAATGCTGACCTCGCGGAGCGTGCGTATGCAGCGCTCAGGCGTCTGCGTCCGGATCAGTGGCAGCGCGCAGGTATATCTACGCTCTCGGCGATGATTGAGCGTCACGACTCACTGGTAGCGCGGCATTTACAGGCGGAGCGGGATCGGCAAGGGCCGCCGCCAGCGTACCAGCCCAACCCCCTGCTGGCGTTTTTGCTGGGACTGTTTGGAGCGCACAGTCTGGCCGCAGTGAGGCAGGCCGGCCAGCCCCTGACACTACCAGCGCTCCCAGGAGCCGCAACACCTGTTCCGGGTGGCTGGTTAGGGGCCGTAGGGGCCCAGGCGGCACCGAGTGAGGCGGTAGGTACTGTCCCATAATACAGCTTATGTTAACTATTTGGACGTTTTGTCAAGTATCTGATCGTGGACATACTGCACGAGTCAAGGGTTCGGGTCTGTGCCAATTACATTTGTGTTACGAGGGTATGTGGTATGGCCCCTACGCCAGTTTAGCGGGGTTATTTGCGTATCTCTATTTTGTCAAGTAGTTATTGCTGGTGCTGCCAGCGTTTAATGTAACAGTCGCAGGGACCCCCCTGGGGGTGGTTCTCCCCCTGCCGGGGGGTATTACTGGATACAGGATACCTTTACCCCCCGCCACAAAATCAATTTAGGAGCGTCTGAATGAAAAAAAAGAATGACAGGTATTTCTTCGGGGCTGAACGCTTTCATCTGGGGTTAGAACAATTCTCGTGGTACTTCGCGGAGGAGTATTGTCAACATCCGTATTGGAGATAATCATGGCAATTAAGCCTGATGCATTTAACCACCTCATTGGTAAACCGATGAGCGAGGTGATTGCAGGTATTAAGAAGGTTCATGAACAACATGGGGAACCCCGAGGGGCAGCTATGAACTCGGTCGAGACCATGAGTACGATTAGGGATCTGCACGTTGGTAACCTGATTATACCTGAAGGCCGGCCGCTCATTATTCGCGGACCGAATCGGACATGGAATAAACGGCGTAGAACCATTCTTGACGACCTGGGGATCGATATGAGTGGTCGTGGATAGCGGCATAGGTTTAGGCATGCGCAGCGCATTGCGTTGTGCAACCTCCCAACAGGAGTAGGAGAAGGAAAAGGAATATTTCTTTTCTTTGGTACTTTCTTTTCTTTGTTGATCTCAGATTTAATGTGCTGGGCTTCCCTTTATACAGCGCTATGAAAGCGTTATGAAAATAGAGATAACACGCGATGAATGAGATTACCTGCTGAAGCTTTTGGAGTTCGATGTAAAGAGATGGACGCAGTTGCTCTATCGCTTTAAAAAGAGAGGCGATAGGCGCAAAGTCCGAAAGACGATAGACAAGATGGAGCAATTGATGAAGAGAATACGACAGGCGACATCCCCCGATGAGTGCACATCCCCGGTTGATACGGACGGAGCAGGACGCGCTGGACGCAATACAGGCTTTTGGTTTTTCGCCAGATGCCTTAAAGCAAAATTGTGTTCTGTCTTCGGAACTGATCGATAAGCTGGCAGAGTACGATCAAGCCCGCCAGAAATATATTCCGCTCATCGCAAATTACCGTCCAAATGCGGAACAGTGGGCTTTCCATAACACTCTCAAGCCATTGCGCATCTGTGTCGGTGGGAATCAATCCGGCAAGACAAAAGTTTGTGTAGAAGACGGCTGTTTCCACCTGCTTCGAGAGTACCCTCCTGGATATGCCGGGCGTAGATATGGTGACAAGCCTATTCGTATCCGTCATTGCGCAATGTCGCATGAGAACGGCCTGGATGACATTATCATCCCATATTACAAATCCCATCTTCCCAGCGGATTCATTCGCGAACCGATGCGCCGCAATTCTTGCGGCCAAATCGTGGGTTTCGACACTTACTTTAATGACTACGTGCAGTTCATGTCGTACAAGCAGAATGCGGGTGATTATGCCGGCCCGCAGTTCGACGAGATCTATGAGGATGAACCCCCGCCCAAAGATATTCACGATGAGAACATCGCTCGTACATCGATGCCGATGCCCAATGGGCTGAGCGGCCGGGTAAGTATTGCAGCAACCGTCTTGTATTCGGCTCCCTGGATTTATGACTGCATCTACGATCCAGAGATGCGCGACATCTTGTTCTACATCGAGTTTGATACCGAGAGGAATCCCGCCATGACGCCCGAGGCTTATAAAGTCCTCGTGGCGAAATGGGGCAGTGATGAAGACTCAAGAAATGCACGACTGCATGGAAAACCCGTTTTCCTATCCGGCATTCTGTTTAAGGAGTTTGAGCCAAGGATCCATGTCAAGCCCTGGTTTGAGACGAAAGAGCCACATTTTATTCACTACATGGCTTGTGATCCGCATGGTCGTAAATCTTGGTGCCTGGTCTGGTGGGCGGTTAATCGCAAGGGCCAGAAATTTATCATCGATGAAGCGTTTCGTGATCTCAGAACGTACAAAGAAATCGCCCTGATGATAGCGCTCAAGGAAAGGCAAATAACTCTTGAAGAATATCAGGATATGACGCAATGGCCGGATGAAGCGGTACAACAGGAGTTGCGTGGACGTTTTTGTGGCAATGGAGAGGGGATGACGATCTGGGGACGGATTATGGATACAAGCGGGTGGGAACATGATCCTAGAACCGATCGCCCGAAGGCTGATGAACTCGCGGATTACGGTATCTGTTTTGACCAGGCCAACAAAAGTGAGAAGAGTGCGATCACTACCTTACGTCAATGGTTATCCCCGTCGCCGGAAGCCGAATTTTTCATCCTCGATAACTGCATCGAGAACATCTTTCAGTTCCAGCATACCGTGTATGAAGACTGGCGCAATAGGGTATCTAAAGAACGTAATGACAAACCCGAACGGATCCGCTCGAAACGTAGCGACTTTATAGATTTAGCTAAGTATATGGCCAATTTTAATCCGCAATGGATGTTCGTGGGCTCGGCAAATGATGATCGTGTTATAGACGGCAATTCGAATTCAATAGGGGTCGATGAACGTGTTGGTTTCTCGAGCCCCTATAACGCACGGAGTGCAATATGCCATTAGTTACTCATCTCGAAACAGAAGAAAAGCGACGGGGAGCGACGCGAGAGCATTTCGAAGATGCTATCCGCACACGCGCGCCACAGGAAGCTCGTTGGTTCAAGAACGAGAAGATTTGGCTTGCTTGGATCAATGCTCTCACATGGCCCTATATGTCGAAGATGACGGTTAGAAAAGCATTCGAATATGTCGATACTGAACTCGCTAGGTTCTTCCAGGCTTCAGTTTCTGGCAACCCTCCGATCGATGTCAATCCTGTGAGCGAAGACGATGTCCCCCGCGCCCCGAAAGTAAAGAACCTCTTGCTGTGGCAGCAAGAGGTGGGGATGGAAGATTTCAACGACGAGTGGGAGCGGTTCATTCTGAACGGCCTGATTTACGGCTTTTCACCGTGTACGATGGATTGGGTGCACCGATATGGTTATGTGCCCCAAAGAGTGCCTTATCGCATTAAAGGCGGGACGAAAAGCGGTGTCATGTATGATTCGCGTCTTCAGGCGGTCTATAAAGGACCGGAGTTCAGAGCAGTGGATCCGTACGGTATTTATCCTTGCCCCGGTACAATTAGGCTCCGTGAGAGTGCCTACCTTTTTCACCGCCTATTGGTTCCCTATGACGATCTGCTCCAACTCCAAAAAGACAAAAATACCGGTATAAAAAATGTCGAGAAACTGAAGAAAAAGGACGATGCATTTGTTACCGAGGATTTCACCAAAAGAGTGAACGATTTGGTAGGTCGCACCACCGGTTTAGAGTGGGTCGATTACGACAGGAAAAGGGACGTCGAAATAGCATACATGTGGGTTCCTGGTGAGAATTATTACAACATCACCGGTGGCGGCGGAGAGGTCATGTTGTATGAGGGGCCGATACCGTATTGGAACGCAGAAATGCCCTATGAGTTCTGGACGAATTTCTTGTTTCCCTGGCATTGGTGTGGTCTCAGTACGCCCGAGTTGATTGAAGATCAGCAACACGAAATCATGTTTCTCAAAAATGCCAGAGCCGATAACCGCAACAAGCAGCTCATGCCAATGTTTCTCCGGTTACGCAATGCACAGATTCGTAAAGAAGATCTGGTTTGGCGCCCATTTGGCGTCGTTGATTGCATCAATACGAGTGGCTTGGAACAGTTGAAAGTTAACGATACGTGGAGCCAATCCACTCTCATGGAAGAACAGAAATGCGACGCCGAAGCTGAGAACACCGTCGGGCTCGCCGGCGTAAGGTATGGTCCCCAACCGAGCCCGAGGGAATCGGCCACGAGCTATAGCAAACGTGATGAAGCCAGTGGCATGCGGATATCACACCGCATGCAACGTTTACTCAACTGCTACAAACGTGTCATTAGGAAACAGCACCGGTACAATCAACAGTTTTTGCGGACCGCGGTTATGGTCAGAGTGCTGGGCGAGGAGATCAACGGGTATACCAAAGCCACACCGGAAGATGTGCTAGGCCAGTATGATTTTGTAATAACACCATCCTTCGCCTACGGTAACCGCGGGCTTCGAAGAGAAGAGATCAAAGAACTTGTGGGCTTGCTGGCGGCTATACCGGGGTGGCAACGGGTACTGCAACATGCTCCGCTGTTAGAGCGGGTACTCGAACAGTGGGACTTTAGAGACGCGCGTCAATATGTTGATAAAAGCCAGGAAGCTCAGAGACTAGCGCAGTTGGCGCCGCCAGGTGGTACCCCTGCAGGAGTTGGCCAGGAATCACCTCAATCGACTCTGGGCAATGTCTGAAAGGAAGATATATGGACTGGGCACTAGGTATTCAAACGGGCACAGCCGAAGAATATATCAAGGAAGCACACCAAAACATACGTCGCATAAGGATGTTGCAAGAGATATCTGAGTGCAAGGAATATCTCAAATGGTTGACAGACCATTGGGCAGACCTGAACAGTATCGCGATGGACATGAAGAACAGTCGCGAGCTGCGGGATGAAGCTACAATTCGCGCGAGTGAGGTGGAATATATTGCGCTTGAAATAGCTGCGGCCCTCAATGAGGGTGCGGAATACGCCGATCCGAACAGTATGAAATCAAGATTGCTGCGGGAGAAGTTTGAGGAAATCAGGAATGCACACGCAGCATCGCAAACCGAAGGAGGACGAGATGGGCAAGGATCATAAGAACCAAGTAGACGATGCTGGTAGTAATAAACAGCCGACTGGTAGTTCCCCCGGCCCGGCAATGCCGAAAATAGGATTGGATGGTAACCCTATCGGAGGCATGGCGCATTTGTTCAGCGACACGGCAGCTATGGCCGCCGCCGAGAAAGCAGAGGATAGAGGCGTCGGTGGCGGGAACGAAGATGGGTTGGGTGGATCTGGTCAAGAGGAACCTGGTAAAGACGATCGGGCTTCGGTCGAGAAGATGAAAGAAGAGACAAAAGAAGAGATCTCGGACGAGGGACTCGGAAAATCTAAGCAGGAAGAGGAAGAGAAGGGAAAAGAGGAACCCGAGAAGGGTGAACAAGCGGAAGGTAAGGAAGATAAGAAGTATCAAGCTCTATACGATAGAACAAAACAGGAGCTGGAACTCTCGAGGGAGATTGCTGCCGATGCTACCGATAAAGCGCTCAAGCAAGAAAAAGAACTTGAGCGGTTGAGGAAGCTTGAAGATGAGGTTGTTCCACATCTACCGCGCCTGAAAACGCAGCTGGATGTTGAAACAGCTTTAAGAGATGTGCAGGTCCCTCCGGAGAATTGGACAGGCGACGATGGCAAAGGCAATGCCGTATGCACCAATGGCGATAAGTTGTCCTATCTGATGGCACAAAAACCGGAGCTGCTTGTTGATCTGATCGAGAAGGCAGCAGACCGTGCCGCTGATAGACGGCTCACCGCTATGGAGGCAGCTCGTGCGAAGCGATCTGAGATCGAAACTCGGTTTGAGGCACGTCATAAGGTCGAGTTGTCACAACACTTGATCAATAGCATCAACGCCAAGTTGAGCGATGGTGCGAAACGGGTTATCTGCAACGTCGATATTCCGGATGATGTTAAAGACGACATCATTGACCAAGCTTACTCGAAAGTCGCGGCAGAAGGAAAATCCACCCCACCGATTAAAGATGCTGGAAAGGAAAAGGAGGTGGCAGAGGAGAAGACGGTGGACGAATTAAGGGCCGAAACCGAAAAGCGTGAGATCGAAGAGAAACGAGCGGCGTTGTTGCGATCTAAAAGCAATCTGAACCAGTCTAATCGCACTACGACATCTGCGCCCATCGACGCTACTCAAAAAGCGTACGACGAGATGAAGGCGTGGCAAAAGAAGACCAAAGGCAGTTGTCCGCTCCTGTAAAAACTTTTAAGGAGGAACGAACGTGGCTCTTGCAGCTCCTACTATCATGCCTGGTGGGGTGATCCATAGGGGAACGGACCCCGAATCAAGGATCATGCCATCGATAGATCCGGAAGTCGCGTTGTATGACGCGGATATATATCCGCTAACGCATATCACGCGGCAAATAAGAAATGAGGTTGTATACGACATCGAGCACAAGTGGTTCGACAATCAGTATGTGCCGCGTTGGGACACCATCGATGAAGCCGGTACGTATACTCCTGCAGCGGCCGGTAGTACATCGACGTTGCATGTCGATCATGCGTACTACCCCATGTACAGCCTCTTACACCTGCCGCATATCGGCGCGTATTTGAGGGTTGAGACCATCGATGCTACCGGTCTCATCCTGACGGTTCGCACCGTGTCTCAGGGAAGTGGTGCTGCTGCAGATGGGGCTCCCATCGTCAGATTGGGTACCGCCTATCCGACGGGTACTACCGCTGGCGAGCCGGTAGTCACGCAGATCGAGCCAAGACTCAATTATACCGTGATTTGTCGGTGGTCGGTTGAACAAGACAACACAATGGCTCAGGTCAAGAAGTGGACAGGCGATGATCTCGCCCTCGAGCGTATGAAGGCCCTGAAGATCGTCAAGATGGACATGGAGTGGAACACCATCGCCGGTAAGAAGAGCAAGATGCTCATAAACGGTAAGTGGGTTACCACGACTGATGGGATCCTTAACGTCGATAATCTGAATACGGAAAACGTCGGTGGTGTCCTTACCGAGTCCAATCTCCGGCAGATTATGACACGGGCTTTCCGGTGGGCGGGTACGAATAGGCTCCTTGCCATTTCTGGTGTCAACTTCATAAACACCATCGATGGCTGGGGCGCGGAGAAGCTCCAGACCCGACCTGGGGATGAAACTTATGGCGTTACTATCAATCGCTATAAGACTTTCCACGGTGAACTGAACATCGTCAACCATTACCTCCTAGAGGGCAGTTACTACTCCGGGGTCTGCATCCTGGTCGACCTGTCTAAGTTGACGTATCGTCCCCTTGGTAACCGCGATCTCCGTCTCTATCCTGACATCAAGAAGGAGAATAACTATGATGGCCGGAAGGACGAGTTCCTGGTTGAGTTCATGATCACGTGTAAGGAAGGTGCGTCACATACGAAGATTTATGGCATAGCATAACCGGATGACGGTGGATGTGGGGGAGAGAAGAATTGCTCTCCCCCACATCTAAAATGAAGGAGGACATGCAATGGCAGGATCTGAAAGTAAAACCACGAAACCGGCGTCAGATCCCGGTTTAACGTCGCCCCCCCCGGCTATCCGCGGTGAAGGCGAGGTTTTTATTTGCAAGGTAGGAAGTGGCAATCAATCGCGGCATGCCCGACATCTGCGGCAGGCTGAAGAAGTTATTACGCCGCAGGGAATGAGAACGTCCAGACGCGGTGTAATCATCGTGTTTGAATCGGGACGGTATGTTTGCAAGGCGGAGCAGGATATGTCTGCTGCCGATGTGGCGGCTGCAATTCGGGCGTTGCCTGAGTACGATATCGAGATTTTTTCGCTATCAGACGACAAGACGATGAGAACCGGGCCGATTGCTACCGGTATGGGTTTGAAGTGCCAGCATTGTGACAAGAGCGACTTTGCGTATCTCGAAGAATATAACGCTCACGTCGCTATCTGTCAGCGTGTGAAAACAGATGCTCATCTTAAACGGCACTACGAAGCCATGAGGACGCGCGCGGCCCAGGCGGCTTACGTTCCGAATGAGTCACCAAGGTCCCTCAAAAATCCCGTGTGAGGAATGAGATGATACTGGGTACTTTAAAACGACTCTGTCGTAATTATTTAGCGCAGCAAGGCCAATCGCATCTGAGGGACCAAGTCCTTGTAGATGCAATCAATATTGCATGCTCTCAATGGTGTGACAGAGTCGAGTACCCACGCGCGATCGATCAGTTAATACTGACCGCTGGTTTGTCATACATCGATGTTTCGAGTAAAAAAATACACGATATTGAAGCGGTTTATTATGGTGGTCTCAGACTGATAAGATTGAATCGCAGTGAGATCGACGGGTTGACATCGGCATCGCTGTCATCCAGTGTTACCACTCCTACAGGTTACTACTACGAAGAGGTTAAGCTGTCGAATACACCGACGGGAACTATTACAAAACGAATTTGGGTATACGGCAGCACCGGTGTCTATACAGTAGCTGCTGATCAACAGTTCGAAATTTACTATACCGCCGGCGCTGAGGAATATGCCGCCGGCGAACAGGATGAAGCAAAATTGATGCCTATTCCTGATGCATATTGTTCTGACCTTGTTTTCTTCGTGGCTTTTTTTCACTATCAGCGGACTGGAGACAAAACGTCAAAGGCTCAGGAGTGGACATTATGGCAACAGAGCCAGCTCTATGCCCGCATGTGGACTGATAGTTTCGATAGGGATGGAGATAAACAGATGCAGGATCCCATGTTATCTCGCAAAGAGAATTATAAGGCAAACTATTGAATGGAGGAATCGATGAAAATTGTTATTACTATTACCCTACTTCTTTTAGTTCCGGCTGCGCTACTGGCTCAGACCGCCACCCCGACAAATACCCCCACAGCCACCCCGACAATTACTCCCTATGCTCCCTGGCCAATGCTCCAAAATAATAGTCGGCATACTGGCAACAGTCCATATTCCAGGTTATTTTCGGGCCTCGGTTTGAAGTGGAGTTATATCACGGAAAATAATTTGAGTTGGTCTTATTATGTATCCGGTGGGTATGGCTGTGGGATTTATGTTCAACCTACGATTGATAGTGACGGGAATATTTATTGTGGAGGTTTTGATTCTATCTTGCGGAAATATAGTCCAGCCGGAACTCAGTTATGGAGTTTTTACGTTTCGGGATTTGTAGATACCGCGGCAAGTCTTGATAGTTCTGGACGGGTATATATTGTCACTGATGACGCTGCGGCAACTGTCTCCACATGGGCTCCTGGATTAAACGGGTCGAATGTTTACTGCATCAATTCTAATTGCAGTCAGGCATGGAGTTATTACTGGGGTTATTTCTTCTCATGGTCATCCCCTGTTATAGACTCGAATGGTTATATTTATATCGGGCAAGAACAAAAACAAGGTCAGTTTTTTTGCTTTAACTCTAACGGAACAGTGCGATGGAGTTATGATCCTACAAACGGAACTGATGCGGAATATCTCATAACCGGTTCGCCTGCGCTTGATAGTTTAGGATTAGTGTATTTTAGCACCAGCCAGGACAATCTACTCTATGCCTTAATGTCGACTGGGACCATGGGTTGGAGTTATACTCTTGATGCATCGTCATTCGCCACTGCCGCCATAGATGATGCAAATAAAATATATATTACGACGGGAACGGCAGGACTATTGTACGATGGGCCAGAGAAGGGGTCTGTCTATGCCTTTAACTCTAACGGAACTGTAGTGTGGTCGTACAAAACTGCCGATGCTAGTATGTCATGTCCCGCTTTTGACATCGCAGGGAACCATATATATATTGTTCCTTTCAATGCAACATATGGAGATAGTTTTAAGTGTTTGTCATCTGCCGGACTCCTGTCATGGAGTTACAAAATCCCATTTGAATGGCAGTCCCCCGGCACTGCGATTTTAAATGATCATTCGGCAATAACTGATGCCGGTAATCATATTTACGGTGGAGGATACTCGCATTATTTTACGGCGATCAACTCTAATGCTACCCTATGGTGGAGTTATCGTGTCGCAGAAACAATAAAAGCTGCTCCGGCAATATCATCTGGCGGAGATATTATTTTCGGTGATTTTCGCGGCATTCTTTATTCTCTGGGGGACACCACAATCACGTCTACCCCCACCCCCCCCGATAAATAGACCCCCACGAAAACAAACACCCCCCCCCCGACCTGTGCCTGGACATCTGGCTACCTCGTTTCCGGCGCTGGCTTTTCGGAGGTAGACGGACTCTACTGTTATTCGGGGGAATACAATAACTGTGATAGTTACCGAAACCGGTCGAACTGGAGTTATCACCTTGAGTACGACGGTGGCGATTACTGGTATATCGGTCTCGATATTGATAATCAGTATTATAACCACTTCACCGAGGACACCTGTAATGTCGATCTGATGGGTGGCGACTGGGAGGACATCGGAGGTGGAGAGCCGATACCTACAATCTCGCTCGAATGCTGCGAGATGCAGACCCCTACCGCCACCCCAATTCCGACGTTGACGCCCACGATAACGCCGACAACGACGCAGCCCCCT
>CAYWRA010000032.1:9986-25344 GCA_964460305.1 uncultured bacterium | reverse complement strand
AAAATCACATCACCTCAATTGTGTGCCTATACACCCCATAACTGTCCCATTACGTTTTGTCATTTGGTATTTGTCATTCTCAATATTGGGGTTTGGGATTTGGGATTTTCCCTAGGGAGTTCCGCCATTCGCTTCAAGGGAGAGGAGAAATTTCTTCCATCCGAGCCCAGCCGAGAATCCCCCCAATCCCCCCTTCCCCACAACCCTGTGGCAGGGAATGAGGAGAGGGAGCGGATTCGCACCACAGGCATTCCCGACGGCCCGGCATGCACCAGGTGCGCCTATGGAATCCGCCAGATCGCCGTAGGTCATCGTCTCACCAAATGGAATGAGTCTCATGCGTCCCCAGACCTTTCTCCCGAAGCGGGAACCCTCCCGAAAAACGAAAGGGACGATCAGATGCTCGCGTTCGCCTGAAAAATATTGTCCGATCTGCGTCATGAGCCGGTCAAGCGTGGGGGGAACATTTCCTATCTTTGCAGACCCGGTCGGGCCCTTACCACTCGCACGGGCGCTGCCTTTCCGTTCGGAAACACCGCGCCATTTAAACATGCGCCTGCCGGACGGAGGAGTGGGGGGGAGAACAATCCGTGCTATCTTATCTCCGCTCAGGCGAATCACCCATGCGCCATAAGTTGACCGGGCAACGTAGGCACTCGTCGCTCCCGTCGCCACCGCGCGATGTTTATCCTTCATCGGGCTGGTTCCATTCTATGTAAAACCACAGAGTACACAGAGAAGACACTGAGGGATAAATCCAAGATTGATTTTAACCACGGATCAACATAGACGGACACGGATTATTTATTCCATGAACCAGAGACCAGAAACTGTTTTTGCCGTAGTAATGCTCTGTGTCCTCTGTGATCATTCCTCAGTGTCCTCTGTGGTTACCATAACCCTTGCGCCACCGCGCTCCATATCACCGCGCTTATCCCGGCCACTATGAACTGGCCGTCGGCGAGCGTGTCGCGCCACGCGCCACCGGGCGCAAGTCCCCTTCTTGAAAAAGCAAAATAGATCGCGCTGTATACAAACGGCATCGCCAGAGCGGCCTTTAATCCCCAAGGGATCGGGGACGCTACGAGAAGGGCGCACATGCCCCCCATCGCTCCCCCGAGGATGATCTCCGTCCCGCGCATTCCCGCCAATGTGGGAATAGTTTCCTTCCCCATGATCATGTCATTCTGCATGGTGCGCAAGTCATGGAAGATCGAGCTTATGAACACGAGCCCGAACACATATCCGCATGCCGCGGTCGCCCTGAACGTCCATGTCGCGCTAGCCATAAGCCGGGGGCCCAGCACGATCGCCACCATCCACGCACCCGCGACAAAAAGGTCTTTGGTGGCCGGGAACATCCTCAACAACCAACCCCCTCCGCTTCCCGCCCTCTCCCCCGTCTTCCCCTTAAAGGCGTAGTAGAGGCCCATAACGATCAAAAAGAAATAACACGCGAAAAGGACGTAGTGTATGCGAGCCGCTACGCACAAACCCAATGCCCCCGACGCCACCGCGAAGAGGAACAGCGATTTTCTGTGATTGTGATAATACTCCTTGGCGAGCGTCTCCTCGCCGTGTGCAAGCAGTCCCCTTCCCCCGATCATGTTTGAGAGATGCACGCAGAGGATGCACGCTCCCAATGCCACCGCAATCGCCGTCTGCGCCGGCACCCCCTGGAAGAGGCACGCGGCCGCGTACAGGCACATGGCCGAAAACGCGGTATAGATATAGGTACGTATCAAAGTCCGGATGATGCGTCCGGCATAGCCGGTCACGCCCACCCGCTCTTGCGAGAGGCGGGCGCTTAAAGCCTCCACCACGCGTTCGATCAACCAGTGCGGCGTACTCGCCCCCGCCGTCACGCCCATGCGGGTAAGCCGCTGGAAAGAAACTCCATCGAGGTCCTTTTCGGATTCCACGTGAAATACGGCGACGCCCGCCTCTCTACATATCTTGGCGAGCCGCGCGGTATTGGCGCTCTCCCTCCCGCCGACCACCACCATGGCGTCGACCGTGCGGGCCAGCTCGGCCGTTTCCCGTTGCCGCTTTCTCGTCGCGCGGCAAATGGTGTCGCACACCACGCACTCGGTCACGCGCGCGCGGATCCGTTCCGCGACCTCCTTAAACAGCCCCACGTCCTGAGTCGTTTGCGCAACAACGCATACCCCGGCGTTCCTGTCCAACGTCTCGACTTCCGCCGTTCCGCTGATCACCCTTCCGAGGCCCCTGCTGTACCCCAGGAGCCCCTCAACCTCGGCATGGCCCTTGTCGCCGATAATGGCGATCTCATATCCCAGGCCGGAATATTTGTTCACAATGGCCTGGACCTTCGCGACGTCCGGGCACGTGGCATCGTGGAGGGGGAAGCCGATTCGTTTCAACTCCGCACGGCGCTTAGGGGATATGCCGTGCGCGCGGATCACGATAAGACCTTCCGTCGGGATCCCAGCGGACGCGAGCGACCTGATTCCTTTCTTTTCCAGGAGCGCGGTTATCTGAGGGTTGTGGATGAGGGGGCCGTCCGTGTAGATGGGGCCGCCTCCAGCCCGGGCCAGATCGAGTACGATGTCCAGCGCCCGCTTCACCCCCATGCAAAAACCCGCGTTCTTCGCCACCTTGATCATGCCATAGCTCCCGTTACAATAACCACTGGCCCCTTTGGGGGGGAAGACACAGAGAAGACACTGAGTACAACGAGGAATGTAATGCTTAAACCCCAGGCTGATTTTCGCTGCGAAGCACACGAAGAAAAGCAATTTTTTCACAAAGAGTAAAAGAGAATAAGCCGTAAAGGGATTGTTATAAGTCGGCAATCATTCCCTCCCTACTTGATTGCTCTTTCCCTCTTTTACTCTCTGTGAGAACCGGAATTGCTGTGCTCTTTGGCCTCTTCGTGTCTTAGTGCAGGTTACGGGATTGTCAGGATCTTACCGGCGCGGAGCGGGGCATTGGGGCTGGAGAGGATTCCCCTATTGGCGTCATAAATGGTCTTCCAACGGTCGGCGGCGCCATAGAAGCGAAGGGAGATACTCTGCAATGAATCACCCCTGGCAACCTGATAGCGCTTGGCCGGCGCACCCGTGGTGGATTTCCGGACCTTTGACTCGGCGCCCTTTTGAGAAGAGGTTTGGGCTGCTTCTTGAACCGGTGGCCGTGGTTGGGGAAAGATCGTTGTCCCTACCGGCGCCTGTCCCTGCGCCGCCGTACGCGCGCCGGGATACTTCTCTTTTCCCTGATAGAGACGCTCCTCCAGCTCGGCCTTTTCCTTCCGGTGCTGTTCGTTGAGCCGCCGGATCGCGTCAGCCTGAGTCTTGTTTGCCATGCCGGCCTTTTCCTTCTCTTGCTCGACCTGAGCCTTGAAGTAGATCGCCTCCCGACGCGCATCCGCAAGCTCCCGCTGCACACCGATCTTCTCCCTGCCGAGAGTGCCGCTCAATTCGTTCAGCTTCTTCTCGTAGCGCAGCCGTAGCTCCTCCTTCTCCCTATCCACCTCCGCCTTCACCCTGGCGACGGTCTTTTCCAAATCCGCCTGGGTCACGGTTGGAGCGGCCGGCGGCGGCGGCGTGGAGCTCGCACGCTGCAACTCGGCCAGCGCTTTCTGGAGTTCGGCCTTTTCCCTGGCGGAGGCGTTCGTGAGCTCCATGAGCTTTCTTTCGTAGGCCTGCCTCAGCTCCCCTTTTTCCTTATCGCCATCGGCCTTCACCTTCGCGACTAGCGGCGCGGCGGCCGGAGCCGTCGTTCCAGCGCTTCCCTTCGATCGAGACTCTTCAATATCCTTTTCCGCCTTCTTGAGTCTGGAAAGGAGGGTCTTATTATCCTTCAGGTAGATGGCGCCTTCTCTCTGGAGCTCGGCGCATTTTTCATTTACAAGCGCAAGCTTCTGTCTCAAGGGATCGTCCGTGGGCTGCCCGCCCTTTTCCTCAGACGCCGCTTTTTTCAGCGCTTCGAACCTCTCGTTACTTTTCTTGAGCGCGTCATCGCTCGCCCTCTTTTGAGCCTGTAGGCTTGCGATCTCACCCTTCAGCGCCTCCATGGTCTTTTCAACCTGTCCCTTTTCACGCTGATATCTTTCCAGCAGTTGAGCCTTCTCGTTCTCCAGCGAGCCGGCGAGCGGACCGGCCGCCTTCTCAGCCTCGCCCGCCTCTACGCCCGGCGCCCCCTCCTCCCCTTCCGTCCGGCCCTTTGCAAGAAGCGCACCCATCTGCTGCTTGGCCTGCGATAGCTCCTCCCTGAGGGCTTCGACGGTCTTGAGGTAAGCATCTTTTTCCGTACGCAGGCTTGCCGCATCCTGCCGCGCCTGCTGAAGCTCAGCCTGCATTCCAACGCTCTCCGCCCCGCCCGTTCCGGGGGTCTGGGCGGACGCCGGCTGCGCCACTACCCCATCGGCCTTTTCCTCTTCCGCGCTATGGATCCATCGCATGACCATCTCGGCCTTCTCCGACCGGGGCTCCAGGCGCAGATACTCTTTATAGTGGGCTATCGCCTGCTTCTTATCGGTGCGGTAGTCGTCATAGATGATGCCAAGATCGAGGTGCGCCGCCGCGATATTCGGGTCGATCTGGAGCGCCTTCTCGTATATCTTGATCGCAGCCTCAAAATTCCCTTCCCGATACTTACTCGCGCCAAGCTTGTACTGGTAAAGAGCGCCCTTGTGCGCCTTCGCCGGGCCGGTATCGCGCGGCCCGCAACCGGGGAGGAACATCGCCGTGACGATTATCGCCAGGGCGACGGCTCTCGGGGGCGCCCCAAAGCCGGACCTGAATGTCAAACTTAAAGAACTGACCCCAAAACTCATGTCTTCCCTCTCAACCATGTGCGCACCTGCACGGCATACGTCCCGTCCGGCTGCAAACGAAGATATTGCTGATAATGATATATCGCCTTCCGCCTGTCCCTTAAGCCCTCCGCGTATATGGACCCGAGCCCGAGATGGGCATGGGCATAGGAGGGATCGATCTCAAGGGCCTTCTGGAAGGTCGCGATCGCCTTGCCGTACCACCTTTTCTCCTTATAGATAGCCGCCATGTTGCTATATGCCTTGAGATAGCGGGGATTATATTGAATCGCCTTGCGGTATTCGTCGACCGCGTCTTCGTACATCTTCAAACGGTCGTAGCTATAACCGAGGTTGAAATGGGTCTGGGAGTTTGCCGGTTCGAGCTCCAGCGCGCGGTGGTACTCATCAATCGCTTCCCTGAATTTACCCTGCTTCTGAAGGAGCACCGCGAGATTGTAATGATTGGGCGCGTTAGCCGGTTTCCGCTTGACCGCCCGCTCGTACTCTACGATCTGCTCCTTCTCTTTCTCCGATTTCTTGAGTTTCTTTTCTATTTCCTTCGCGTCGGCCGCCTTCGGCTGCTCCTTCAAATACTTGCGGTAGTACGCGGTGGCTTTGCCGCTGTCGGACTGGTAGGTCTCCTGGATCCTGGCAATCTCTTTGTACGCCGCGGCGCCCTCGGGACCGCCACCCGCAGCAACCTTTTCGAACTCCTGCACGGCCCTGTCGTACTGGCCCAGGCGTTCATAGATTGCGGCGAGATCGCCATGCAACCGCCCTCGCTTCGGGTCGAGCTGGAGCGCTTGCAGATAATCCTTTTCGGCAGCGCTGAAATTAGACTCGCGCTGCTCGCGCTTGGCGCGCCCCTCGTACAGATCGGCGGCATCCGATGTCAAATCGAGACCTGGGGAAAGCCTCCGTGCTTCTTCCATTGCCTCCGCGGCCGGCTCGTATTGCCCCTGGGCCGACAGATAACGCGCGTAGCGCAGATAGAGATCGGAGAGCGCGCCTCCACCCACTTGGCCGGGCGCCAGTTTCTGCGCGAGGGCTGCCTCCTCGAGGGCTTTTTGAAACTTACCTCCTCCCGCAAGGGTGCGGGCGAGTTTCCAATGGAGAGACCCGTCATTGGGTTTGGACTCAAGCGCCTTCGAAAACCGCTCCCCCGCCTCGGCAAACTCGCCGTTCGCGAGGGATTCATCGCCGAGGGCGACGTACACGGATGCGAGTTCCGCCCCATAAGCAAAATCGGACTGGCGCGATTTCAACCACTCATACTCCTTCTCGGCGCCCCCGAGATTGCCGGAGGCCATAAACGCCTCCGCAAGGAGGTCGTGGATCTGTTCATTGTCAGGCGACTTATCCCGGGCCTTGGCCAGAATTTCTATCGCGCGCGCGGCTTCCTTGTTCTTGATAAGCTCTCCGGCCTCTCGGAGTGCATCCTTCGATACGACCGCCGACGGCGTCGCCGCGAGGCCCGTCTTCTCACGGAGCCTGCCCACGATCGCCATCACGTCGGCGGCGTCGGAAGCGTTTATGTTCGTGTCCAAATACGCCTGGCAGTGCTTCAACGCCTCGTCAGGCTTGCTCAGCTTCTCCTCATATATCCTCGCGATCTCCAAGTTAGCGCGCGATGCCGCCCTCGGCTCCTTTGCGACGGCCTTCTTATAAGCCTCTATCGCCTGGGCATATTCCCCCTTCTCCTCACAACGCTTGGCGATCAACTGCTGTTCCTCCGGGGATTCCGAGAGCGAGCTCTTTACATCGGAACGCTGGAGCAGTCCCTGAACCACCTTCCTCACCGCATCCGACCGCGGGCCCTCGGGGCTTAGCGCGAGGTAGCGCTGGTATGCAACGACGGCCTCGGCGGGTTTGTTGAGGTGAGCCTGACTGAGCACGCCGAGGTTGTAATAACCGCTAGCGTATGAGGGATCCAGCTCTACCGCGCATCTAAACTGATCGGCCGCTTTGTCATAGAGGCCGACCCTCCCATATAGGACGCCCAACTGGTTGTACGCCTTTTTGAAACGCGGATTGTCTTTGATCGCGGCCTGGAGCTCGCCGATCGCCCTGTCGTAATCGCCGCTCTCCTTGTACCTCATGGCCAAGTCGTAGTGGCGCTCATCCCGAGCACCGCAACCGCAGATGGCGATGGAGAGAAGCGCGATGGAAATACTCCTGATAAAGGTTTTCATCGGACGATCGATCCTGTGGCCGTTCAATTCTTGGGGTATTTTATACCCTCTCTCCCGGTCAGGCAACACTTAACCGCAGCGGTCTCAAAGGTAACCACAGAGCCCTCAGAAAAGACACAGAGCGCACCGAGGAACAAACTGCAGATTAATTTTAACCACGCCACAAAGGGTCTCCTTTCCCGAAGGGATCCCTTTGGGACGGGGGAGGAACAATTTTTCACAAAGAGTAAAAGAGGGCAAAAGGAACAAAAGACAAACGTAACCCCCCCCCCGCCCCACCCCTCCAGTGGGGGGGGATCACCATCCCATAACCGTCCCCTTGTCTCTTATTCTCTTTTACTCTTTGTGAGAATCTGATCTCTTTGTGTCTTTCTGAGCGTACTCTGCGGTGAGAGAATCTGCTTCTATTCCGCACCGGGGGTGTGGTATGAAGGGATGCAAGAATACCGATCGGTGATGGAGGGCCGCTCCTGCCTCAAGTTTGCTTCTGGAAGGTGAACCGATCCTTCCCGTCCACGTCCACCTCGACCGTGTCGCCCTCATGGAACTCGCCCTCCAAAACCTTTAGTGCGAGCGGATCCTGGATGGAGCGCTGTATCGCGCGTTTAAGGGGCCGCGCGCCGTAGGCGGGATCGTAGCCAAGGCGGGCGAGCTGCGCTCCGGCCTTCTCGGTGACGCGCACGGCGATTCTTTTCTCCTCGATCCGCCGCACGAGCAGGTCAATCTGTATGTGGACGATTTTTGCGATATCCTCTTCGCTCAAGCTCCGGAATATCACTATCTCGTCGACGCGATTGAGGAATTCAGGGCGGAAATGTTCCTTCAATGCCCGGGTGATCTTCTCTCGGACGGCCTCCTCTCCCGAGACCCCGGTTTCCTGTAGCCAGCGCGTGCCGATATTGGAGGTCATGATGAGCACCGTGTTTTTGAAATCGACCGTCCGTCCCTGCCCGTCCGTCAATCTCCCAGCATCCATGATCTGGAGCAGGATGTTGAACACGTCCGGATGGGCCTTCTCTATCTCATCGAGGAGAATGACGGTATAGGGCCTGCGGCGCACGCGCTCGGTGAGCTGCCCGCCCTCCTCGAAGCCCACGTATCCCGGCGGGGCGCCGATGAGTCTGGCCACGGAGTGCTTTTCCATGTACTCGGACATGTCGATCCGCACCATCGCCGATTCACTGTCGAAAAGGAATTCCGCCAGGGCCCTGGCAAGCTCCGTTTTCCCCACGCCGGTGGGGCCGACGAAGATGAACGATCCTATGGGGCGATTCGGGTCCTGGAGACCCGCGCGCGCCCTGCGCACGGCGTTCGCAACGGCCGAGATAGCCTCATCCTGGCCCACTACGCGGGCCTTCAGACGTGACTCCATCTTGACCAGCTTCTCCCTCTCCCCCTCGACGAGCCGCACTACCGGGATCCCCGTCCAACTGGCGACAACCTCGGCGATGTCCTCCTCGTCGACCTCTTCTTTCAGCATCTTCTGCGTTTTCTGGAGGTCGGCGAGCTTCTTCTGGGCCGCCTCCATTTCTTTCTTCAAACCCATGAGGATCCCGTAACGATACTCCGCGACCTTGGCCAGGTCGCCCTCCCTCTCGGCGAGCTGCTCTTTTGTCTTGGCCTCTTCGATCCTCTCCTTGACCGCGCTGATCCGGGAGATCGCGTCCTTCTCTGATTTCCAGTGCGCGCGCATCGCGTCGCGCGACTCCTTGGCATCCGCGAGATCGCGCTCCAGCTTCTTCAGGCGGTCGCGGGACGATTTGTCTTTCTCCTTAGACAGCGCCTGGCGCTCGATCTCGAGCTGCGTGATCTTGCGCTCCGCCTCGTCGAGCTCGACGGGCAGGCTGTCGATTTCCATACGCAACCGGGAGGCGGCCTCATCGACGAGGTCGATGGCCTTATCCGGCAGGAACCGGTCCGTGATATACCGATTGGAGAACGTCGCCGCAGCGACGAGCGCGCCGTCCTGGATCCTGACGCCGTGGTGCACCTCGTACCGCTCCTTCAGCCCCCTAAGGATGGCGATCGTGTCCTCGACGGACGGTTCGCTCGTGTATATGGGCTGGAAACGCCTCTCGAGCGCCGCATCCTTTTCGATGTGCTTCCTGTACTCGTCGAGTGTGGTGGCGCCGATGCAACGGAGCTCTCCCCGGGCGAGCATGGGTTTCAGCATGTTCGAGGCGTCCACCGCCCCCTCGGCGGCGCCGGCGCCCACGAGCGTGTGTAGCTCATCGATGAAAAGAAGGATCTCGCCGGACGATCCGCCGATCTCTTTCAGCAAGGCCTTCATGCGCTCCTCGAACTCGCCGCGGAACTTCGTCCCTGCTATCAATGCGCCGAGATCGAGGGCGAGTAGCTTCTTGTTCTTGAGTCCCTCGGGGACGTCGCCGGAGGCGATCCGCTGGGCCACGCCCTCGACGACCGCCGTCTTCCCGACCCCCGGCTCGCCGATGAGGACGGGATTGTTTTTAGTCCTTCGGGAGAGCACCTGCATGACCCGCCGTATCTCGTTGTCCCTCCCGATCACGGGGTCAAGCTTGCCGCGCTCGGCGAGAGCGGTGAGATCGCGGGTGAAACGCTCCAATGCCCTGTACTTGCTCTCCGGAGACGGATCGGTGACGCGGTGGCTCCCGCGGACGCTTACGAGCGCCTTCAGCATCCGCTCCCGGTTACAGCCGCACTTGGCGAGAAGCCCTGAGATTTCGCCCGCCGACGGCGCGGTCATGGCGAGGAGCAGGTGCTCCACGCTCACGTACTCGTCCCGGAGCTTGTCCGCCTCCCGGAACGCCTCGTCCAGCACAAAACGCATCTCGCGACCCAGGGCCGGCGGCGAAGCCATCCCTCCCTGCACGCGCGGTATCTTCCCGATGGCGCTGCGCAGTTCTCCCTCCAGCTTGGGAGCGCTCACCCCGCACTGGGCCAGCAGCGGCGGGGCGACTCCCTCCTGCTGCCCCATAACCGCGAGCATCAGGTGGAGCGGAGAAATCTCCTGCTGGTTCTCGTCGCTTGCTACGCGCTGGGCGTCCTGTAGCGCTTCCTGGGAACGTACGGTAAGTTTGTCAAATTGCATGGCGAGTACCTAATATTGCATTGCCGCGGAGACACATCCCAACGGGGCCCCTTTCCCGAAGGGATCCCTTTGGGACGTGGGAGGACACTGAGAACTGCGAACCACTATGTTCACAAAGAGTAAAAGAGAAAAAGAGATAACTCCTTCTCTTCTCCTCTTCGTAAAAAAACACTGTCTCGACTCCTTATCCCCTGTGCGTTCTCTGTGTATCCTCTGTGTACTCTGTGGTTGACAATTATTTCTTCGTGCGCTTGGCGGGGCCCTTCTGATACCGGGCGAAGATGGATTCAACAGTCTCGATGAGTTTTTCCTCGGTAAACGGCTTGGTCATGTACGCATCGGCGCCGAGCTTGAGCCCCTTTTCGATGTCGCTCTTCCTGTCTAGCGCCGAGATGATGAGCACCGGGATCCCTTTCGTCGCGGGGTTTTTCTTAAAAACGTCACAGTACCAGTAGCCCGAGAAAAACGGCATCATGATGTCCAGGATGATCATCTGGACATCCCCCGCCATTACCCTGGGAATCGCCTCCACGCCGTCGGCGGCGATGATGGTCTCGTACCCGTGGCGGCCGAGCATCTTTGAAATCATCGCCGCCATGTCCGCATCGTCCTCGATAACGACTATCCTGCGTTTCGCGGGAGCTGCGTTCATGGCACTCCTGTTTCAATCGCGCTCGACGGGAACGATCCCGGGGCGGGAAGCGCCCGGGCGCGATACTACCGACTGGCGAAGCTTACGTCGCACGATCAGTCGTTGGCAACACTGAACTCGACGTAGTGCATCGTAAGGTCTTGCGCATCGGCGAAGGCCTTGGCAAGCCTTTCATGGAGATAATCATACACCTCTTTCCGGTGCCGTTGCACGTCATAATCGCGGGTCTGCGCGTCCACGCCACCAAGAGGCAGATCGGCCTTAAGGCTGATCTCGGAATAGATTCTCAGCTTAGCCATGTCTCATCTCCTTGTGTGAACGGGAATGACTACATCCAACTCATATGCAGGAAATGACTGATCTGGGGAGCGAACTTCACCACGAGTCCGGCGACTACGACGCTCACCATGCTCATGAGCTTAATCAGGATGTTGAGCGACGGACCTGCGGTGTCCTTGAACGGATCGCCCACCGTGTCCCCCACCACGCCAGCCTTATGCGCGGCCGACCCCTTGCCGCCGTGGTGCCCCTGTTCGATGTGCTTCTTTGCATTATCCCATGCTCCGCCGGAATTGGCCAGCATGATCGCGAGGACGAAGCCGGTGGCAGTAGCGCCCGCGAGGAATCCCATGACGCCGCCAACCCCAAGGATGAGCCCGACGATGATCGGCACGATGATCGCGCTAAGAGACGGGAGCATCATTTCTCGTTGCGCGCCCTTCGTCGAGATCGCGACGCACGAGGCATAGTCGGGAGTGGCCTTCCCTTCCATGATTCCCTTGATCTCCCTGAACTGCCGGCGCACTTCCTCCACCATCCGCCGGGCGGCGCGCCCGACCGCTTTCATGGAGAGCGCGCAAAAGACGAACGCCATCATGCTGCCCAAGAATAAGCCCACGAGCACCTTGGGATTCAATAAGGTTACGTTGTACTTATCCATGAAGAAGGCCAGGTTCGCCTTCTGCACGGTGACAATGTCAAAGGTTTTTTCCCCGATGCGGACCAGCTTGTCGGCGCTCGTCGATGCGACGCGGACGAGCCCCATGCGCACCTCCTCGATGTAGGCCGCGAGGAGGGCGAGGGCGGTGAGCGCCGCCGATCCTATCGCATAACCCTTGCCGGTCGCCGCAGTCGTATTGCCGAGGGAATCGAGCGCGTCGGTCCTCTCGCGCACGTACGGTTCTAGACCGCTCATCTCGGCGTTGCCGCCGGCGTTGTCCGCGATCGGCCCGTAGGCGTCGGTCGCGAGCGTTATGCCGAGCGTGGAGAGCATCCCGACCGCGGCGAGCCCAATCCCGTACAGGCCTATTTCAGGGCTCGAAAATCCACCGGCGAATCCATAGGCGAGAAGAGTCGCCGCTCCGATCGTGACCACCCCGGGCCACGTGGAAAGCATCCCCACCGAGATCCCCTCTATGATGACCGTGGCGGGGCCGGTGAGCGACTGCGACGCTACCTGCTGCGTCGGTGCATAGTCCTGGGAGGTGTAATGCTCAGTCGCCTTGCCTATGATCCAACCCGCGAAGAGGCCGGCGACTATCGCCCCCCAAAGCCCGAAGTGCCCCGGAAGCATTATCCGAACCAGGAATGCGGATATTATGGTAATCCCCACCGTGCTCAGGTTGACGCCCCTCGCGAGGGCCTTGAGCAGCTCCTTCTGGGTGGCCTTCTCCCCGCTCCGCACGGCGAATATTCCCGCGATCGAGAGGATCATGCCGGCACCCGCGATGACGAGGGGCAGGAGGATCGATTTGAGCATGAGGGCCGGTTCGGCCGAAAATGCCGCAACCCCCAGCGCAGTCGTGGCCAGGATGGAGCCGCAGTACGACTCGTAGAGGTCGGCGCCCATACCCGCCACGTCGCCAACGTTATCACCCACGTTGTCGGCGATGGAGGCTGGATTGCGCGGGTCGTCCTCCGGAATTCCAGCCTCGATTTTACCCACGAGATCGGCGCCGACGTCGGCTGCCTTCGTGAAGATGCCGCCGCCGACACGGGCGAAGAGCGCCTGCGTGCTCGCTCCCATGCCGAAGCAAAGCATCGTGACTGTGGTCTCCACGAGCCCGAGGCCAACGATATTGTTAAGCATATAGAACCAGATACAGATATCGAGGAGACCGAGCCCGACGCAGACGAGGCCCATGACGGCGCCGCTCCGAAACGCGATCTGAAGAGCGCCGTTGAGCGATCCGCGGGCGGCGTTCGCCGTCCTGGCGCTCGCATAGGTGGCGGTCTTCATCCCCAAGAAACCACAGAGGCCGGAGAAGAAGCCCCCCGTGAGAAACGCAAAGGGAACCCACTTGGACTGGACATGAAGGCCGAAGGCAAGGAACGCGAAAAAGAGACTTGCGGCAATGAAGCACCAGAAGACAACCTTATATTGCTGCCTGAGATACGCGCGCGCCCCTGATCTTACGTAGGAGGCGATCTCTTTCATCCGATCCGTGCCTTCCGGGGTACGGATCATGGAGTGATAAAAGAACCACGCGCAGATAAGCGCTACGACTGAAGCGAGGGGGGCGATTAGCCAATAAACCGGCAATTTCGGGCTTACCGCAGCCGCGTCCTGCTGCGCCCATGCGGCGAGCGGCATCAGCAACCCGCCGGCGATGGTGAAGATACGCGTCAAACGATGCTTCATACAAAACCTCCTTGTGTTATGCGCTATTCCAGGGGAGGGTATTATTGCCACGGCGACCATCGGTGTCAAGAAAAATGTGGGAGCGAGCTATCGAGAAAATAATCACTCATTTCTTTGGGATTTGGGATTTAACCAGCTTGTTCACCAGCCGCACGATCTCCCCGGCGTTCTTCGCGTAGCCATCGGCCCCTATCTTCTTCGCGTACGAGGCGGTCACCACCGCGCCTCCCACCATTACTTTCTGACTCATCCCTTGTTTCCGGAGCTCCGAGATGACCAGTTCCATCTGCCTCATCGTGGTCGTCATGAGTGCGGAGAGACCGATGATGTCAGCCCCCACGCCGGCGGCCTGCTCTATGATGACCTCCGAGGGGACGTTCCGGCCGAGGTCCGTGATTTCATAGCCGTAATTCTCCAGCACCGTGCAGCAGATGTTCTTGCCGATATCGTGGACGTCTCCCCTCACGGTGGCCATGACTATCTTCCCGCGGGAGGGCATCTTCTCGCCCTTCATCTCCAGCTTCAGGCGGACGAAGGCATTCTGCACAGTCTCGGCGGCGAGGATCATCTGCGGGAGAAACAGATCCCCTCTCTCAAACCGCCTCCCCACCTCCTCGAGGGCCGGCGCGAGCATCGATACGTTGATCTCAAGCGGCGGGATCCCCTGCCTGAGCGCCTCCTCTACGTGCGGTATCACGCCGTCACGGTCCCCCGCGACGATCGCCGAAAGGAGCCTCTCCCTGATCGTCTCCGGCTTCGTCTTCGGAAGGACCGCAGCCGACGCCGCGGCCGCCGCACCGACCTTGAACCCGGCGATGAATTCCCGCGCGCCCCGGTCCGCCATCGTGAGAACGCGCCCCGCGCGCAGGCTCCTCATTACCGGCTCATCCAAGGGGTTGAGTATAACCAGATCCAATCCAGCCCCCATCGCCATGGCGAGGAACGAGGCGTTCAGCATGCTCCGCTCCGGCAAGCCGAAGGAGATGTTGCTTAAACCGAGGACCGTCTGGTATCCCCGTCCTTTTAGCATTTTCAGGGTCTCGATCGTCACAAGTCCCTGCTCCGGCGCCGCCGAGAGCGCCATCGCCAACGGATCGATAAGGATCTCCTCCTGGAGGATGCCGGCCTTCAATGCGCTCGACCGCACCTCCTCGGCAAGCCGCACCCTCTCCGCGGCGTTATCCGGTATGCCCCTGTCCGAGAGCGGGAGTATCACGATCGCCGCTCCATAGCGGCGGGCAAGCGGAAGGAGCTTCTGCATCTTCTCCTCATCCGCCGGAATGGAGTTGATGATCGGCTTCCCCGCGCTCTCGCGCAACCCCGCTTCCAACGCCTCGGGGTTGTTAGAATCGATAGCGAGCGGAACGTCGACGCTCTGTTGGATAAGCCTGACGGCCTTCTCCATGAGCGCCCGCTCGGAAACCTTTTCCATGCCGAGCGCCTCGCCGCTCACGCCGACGTTCACGTCGAGGAGGTGCGCCCCCCGCCGGACTTGGTCGACTGCGGCCTCGCGCATTAGAGTGGCGTCGCCGGCGATGAACGCGCGCGCCATCTCTTTCCTGACGCTGAGATTGATGCGCTCGCCGATGACGAGCGGCGAGCAGGCGGTCTCAAGCGCAACCATCCTGGTCCGGCTGCAGAGGCGTAGGCGCGGTTGAACGCTCCTCACCGCCGGTTTCCTTTTTTCGATCGCCGACGCCATGGCCCTGATGTGGGCGGGCGTGGTGCCGCAGCATCCGACGATGATGTTCACGCCGAGCGCCGCAAAACGCTCGGCGAACCCCGCCATATCCTCGGGGGATTCCCGGAATACCGTCTTCCCCCCTACCAACTCCGGGAGGCCGGCGTTGGGAAGCACCGAGAGTAAGGACGTAGTCACAGCCGCCATCGATTCCATAACGGGCCACATCTCCCTCGGCCCGGTGCTGCAGTTCGCCCCCACCGCCGTCGCCCCCATGGCGGATAGCACGACGGCCGCAACGTCCGCCGGTGTGCCGGTAAGGGTCCTCCCCCCTTCTCCGAA
>CAYWRA010000032.1:0-9976 GCA_964460305.1 uncultured bacterium | reverse complement strand
GAGACCCGGCAGTTCCATAGCTGCAACGAGCGCCGCCTTGGCCTCTCTCAGGTCGGAGAACGTCTCAAGAAATACAAGATCCACACCGGCGCGCGCCAGGGCTTTAAGCTGCTCGTGGAACGCGTCCACTGCCTCCCCGAACGTAAGATCGCCGAGAGGCGCAAGCTGTTTCCCAAGCGGCCCCACCGAACCGGCGACGTACACGCGTCCCAGGGCCGCTTCGCGCGCGAGGCGAACCGCCTCGCAATTGATGCGCTCGACCTCCGCCCCAAGGCGATATTCCGCGAGCTTGAACCGGTTGGCGCCGAAGGTATTCGTCTCGATTATATCTGCGCCGGCATCGATGTAGCGCTCATGGACGGAAAGGATAAGCTTCGGACGGCCGAGCACCGCCTCTTCGGGGCATCCCCCTTCAGGGAGGCCGCCCTCCTGGAGCATGGTGCCCATCGCCCCGTCTCCGACGAGGATGCGTTCTTTAAGCGCTTCAAGAATTGGTTTCATTATTAATAGTAGGCCACGGAATTCAGAATCCAGAATTTTGAATGCTGGCTCCTGGATTCTGGCTACTGGATTCTAACTCAATTGCGCCCTACCCCCAGGTGCCCCTCTGGAGTGCGTCTCTGCGGTGAGCTATTTTCCCAACCTCCAGCCCATAATTGCCGTGATGGATTTCTCCGGGATGAGGATCGAGCTCTCGCTTACCCCAATCCCGATCTCAGCCGCACCGAGTTCCTCAAGCACCGAGCCTTGAGCCGAAAGGTCCCAATCCCCATAACCGGGGCTGAACCTCCTAGTTGGAACCGACTCCCGCTCCGACTCCTTAAGGCGCAGGCACAGGCCGTTGATGACTCCCTCAACGGCCTCGGAACCGAACGCGTCCATGATAACCGCCTCCGTCATCCTCTTCTCCACCATCAACCCATCCATCGCCGAAGACAACGCAGATCCAATAGTCGCAGCCATCAGGGTGGCGCTGGCGCACCCATCGAGCAATGCGGCGACGCCGCCGCTACGGACGTGGAATCCCGTGTCCCGGAAGCGGACAACGGCGTCCGCGCTATCCAGGATCGCCAACGTTTTGCACACAGCCGCCGGTGCTATCAGGCGCCGGCCCCACGCAACCGTCGTGCGGAACAGTTCACCCATTTCATCGGAGCGGCGGTATACGTCGGCGCTCATGCGGAGCCGTCTGAAGATTCCATCGTCGCCGGCATCCGGAATGATATCCCTAAAAACCCCGCTCACACCGCTCAAATCGCCCCCCGCCCCCGTGGCAAGATGTTTTACAAAGAGTGAAAGAGATAGATAACAACAACCAAAAGTTCAAGGTGCCGCGTTTTTTTACCACAGATTTACACAAGATTAGCACAAGACTTGTTCCAACCAGCTTCCAATCAGCAATCTCGTGGTTAAAATCAGACGTTGGTTAGTAATTCAAGTGAGAGTCTAGCCTGATCTATTCATCAACCTTGCTCGGTTGATGAAAATCTTACCGTGGCGCAAATAGTTATGCGAAACTGCCAACATTCCGCACCAGACTAGTCGGTGCGGGGCTAGGCTCTTCTCTTCCTCTCTTTTACTCTTTGTGAAAATCTGGTCTCTTCGTGGTGGAAACTATTGCGGGACGGATCGTCAACTCACTGCGCAGCCCTTGTACCACGAGACAAACCTCCCGATCCCCTCTTCAATCCTGACACGCGGGCTGTACCCAAGCATCGCTCTTGCCTTGCCGATGTCCGCATAGGTAATGGGGGTGTCGCCGGGCTGCGGGGGGAGCCGCTTGATCACCGCCCTCTTTCCCGTCGCCTCCTCGATGATCCGGATGAGGCCGGCAAGCTCAACGGTCTGTGATTCTCCAAGGTTGAATATCTCGAATGGGAAAGGCCGATCAATCGCCTTCAGGAGGCCGTCCATGATGTCGTCCACATAGGTGTAGTCCCTCCGGCTCGTTCCGTCGCCGTACAGCTCGATCGGCTCGCCGCCGAGAATTCTACGCGTGAACCTGTAGATCGCCATCTCCGGCCTCTGCCGCGGGCCGTAGACGGTAAAGAAACGCAAGGCCGTGACGTTCAACCCGCAGAGATGATGGTACGTATAACAGAGGAGTTCGCACGACCTCTTTGTAGCCGCGTACGGGGATATCGGCCGATCAACCTTGTCTTCCTCGGAAAACGGCACCTTGGTGTTGGCGCCATAGATCGATGATGACGAACCGAAAACGAAATGCCGTATGTCATGCCGGCGGGCGCTTTCGAGCAGGTTGAGCGTTCCGTGACAATTGAGCTCTTCGTACAGCAGCGGATCCTTCAGGGATTCGCGCACGCCCGCCCGCGCGGCGAGATGCACTATTGTCTCAAACCAGTGTTCCCGGCAGAGCCCCTGTAGCAGATCCCTGTCTCGTATGTCGCCCTCCACGAGCGTGAATAGCGGATTGCCGAGGACGGGAGAGATGTTTCTTCTCTTCACCGCCGGATCGTACGAATCGTTGAAATCGTCGAGGCAGACCACCTCCCTCCCCCGTTCAAGCAACCGCTCAACGAGATGAGAACCGATGAAACCAGCCCCGCCGGTGATGAGTATCTTCATAAAGCCCAAGGGGAAAATCCCAAAAATAATGTATTCAACAAGTAACCCGAAATTCGAAACCCGTAACTGTAGTTGCCGCGGTAATAGTATCACACGGCTCACGGCACAATCAAGAAAGGCGCTTCTCCCGAAATGGAGAATAATGTAGGGGTAGCCAGCCTACGCCAAGGCTGCGGCGGACAAGGATTCATCCGAACCGGCGGGCGGGCCACGCTTCTCGCGTGGCAAGCTTGATACCTGCCCGACAAGAGCGGGAATCACGCCCCTACAGGATTAATATTCCCAGTTTATGCACACCAAGTGGTTGTAGGTTGCAATCGCTTATCCGCCATCTTCGGGCCGCAATCCATTCTTGACTGTCCATCGAGAGCTTTACTATCATACGCCCTATCTGAATCATCGTTGCGGAAAGGTGTCATACCGCCACTTATTGCACGGAGGATTAAGATATGGCTGAAGCACTGGGAATGATCGAAACGCGGGGGTTTGCCGCCATGGTAGAGGCGTCTGACGCCATGGTAAAGGCGGCGAAAGTCGAACTGGTAAGCTACGAAAAGATTGGTGGCGGTTACGTCACCGCGATCGTCCGGGGCGACGTCGCGGCGGTCCGCGCAGCCGTTGAAGCCGGCGCTCGCGGGGCGGAGAAGGTCGGCGAGCTCGTCTCCGTGCACGTGATCCCGAGGCCGCATGTGAACGTGGATACGGTGCTTCCCCTGGGCCGTCCGCAAGCGAAAGATTGACCGCACTCCTCCCAGTTCCATCATCAATCCCCCTCTATTGGGATTTGGGATTTTGGATTTGGGATTTACTCCGGAGGAGTTAATGCAACTCGGCAAGGTAATGGGGACCGTCGTCTCGACGCATAAGAGCGAGAATATCCAGGGCTTGAAGCTCCTTCTCGTCCAGCAGCTCTCCTCCGCCAACAAGCCTCTCAATAACTATGTCGTTGCCGCTGACGTCGTCCAGGCGGGGGTCGGCGACGTGGTGCTTTACTCGGAGGGGAGCTCCTGCCGGCAGACACAGCCCACCGATAAGAAACCCATCGATGGCGTGGTCATGGCGATCGTCGATACGTGGGAAGTCGGCGGCAAAGAGATATACAATAAATCCAAGGCGGACGGCTCACGGAAATAATCCGCACCCGATCTTACTGACATACCTGATGCGCAGGGGAATTCAGAGCAATCGGATGCAATAACTAAACATGAAAATCGGCAAAGTCATCGGCACGGTGGTGGCCAGCAAAAAGGTGGAGTCGCTCAGGGGCGTGAAACTGCTCCTCGTCCAGCCTCTCGACGAGGATGGCACTCCCGCCGGCGAGGCGGTCGTTGCGTGTGACACACAGCAATCAGGCCCCGGCGAAACGGTCTTCTACATCGGCGGCCGCGAGGCATCGCTGCCGCTCCCGGAGCCGTTCAACCCGTCGGACGCCGCGATCATCGGCATCATAGACAGGGTGACAAAAGAGATAAAATAGCCTGAACCTGATATTACTGAGATATCTGATAAATCAGAGTAATCAGGTGCAATAAGTAAACATGAAAATCGGAACAGTCATCGGCACGGTGGTGGCGACCCTGAAGCACGAGGGATTCAACGGGCGGAAGCTCCTCCTCGTGCGTCCTGAGGATCCCCACGGAAAGAAGACGGAGACGCCCGTCATCGCCGTGGATACGGTCCACTCAGGCGCGGGCGACCGGGTGCTTTTCGTGGATGAGGGAAACTCTGCCCGGCAGGTTCTCGACTGGACCGACGGCTGCGTCAGGGCGGTCATTGTAGGCTACATCGACGAGGTAAACCTCGTCTAGCAGACGTATTAGCTAACAACCTGCCGCGCAGGCTGATACATACTAAATACCCCTGCACCACCCGCGCTTCCCTACCCTGTTACAAAATATTTTGCACACATCTATTTGATCTGCAAGGAATTGCCTAAAACGTCCGCTACTGCAACAGGCGTAAACAGTTTTCTCTGGTGAGCAGTTTCAGGTCGGCCTGGCGCTCCAGAAACGGAAGGACGCCTTCAACCGCCCGGTCCCATTTTACCTTACTCAGTCGTTCCGCCACGACGTTCCGCCAATTCTCCTCCGTGATCACCGGTCCCCCCCATCCCGTCTGTGACAGCGCCGAGTTCAAGAAAGGCACGTTGGGAGACGGCCAGGTGCGGTCAGCCAGATACCACACAAGGTCATAGAGATCACGCCCCTTCGTGTATCCCCGCGTCAGGAGAGCATGTAGCTTCCCCGCAAGCAATGACGATTTGTCGTGGTGAAGAAGGTTCAGGGTAACGTACCTCCTGATAAGCGAGGTTTCCGTAACCGCGCCGGCCGGAGGATTCGTATCAAGCTCGATCTTGACCGACAGTACCTCCGCCCGATGCGGAGAGATCCCGAGTTCGTACAGGAGACCCGGGAAATGAACAAATGCGGAAACGACTATCTTGCGGTCGTTGACCTTGAGACCGACGGCGTAGTTCTCCCCCTCGAAAATATTTCTCACTTTATCCACAATGTCCCTGAATCGGTGGGGCTGTCCCGGATCGACCAATGCAAAGTCGAGGTCTTCAGAATAGCGTGGAGTGGAATAAAGAAATCGCAAGGCGGTCCCGCCATGAAAGGCCCAGTTCAGGAAGGCGCCGCTGTCCTGAAGTGATTGGAGGATCCTCGCCTGGAGATACTCCCTGACGACGCCCCGTTCCAGAGGCCCCGCTTGTCCGCCGGAGATAAGTTGTTTCAGATAATCCTTCATAGTTCCTCATATTCTTCTTCGTCCGCCAGGTTTCTGATGCGTTCGGCGGCGCGGATCAGTTTCAAACTTCCGCTCGCCTGTGCGGTGTCCATCAGATTCCTCATGTTCAAACGGTCGAGGTTCTGAATCCTGAGCTCGCGGAGGTACTCCCGGCTTTCCGCCTGCGGCGTCAGGTACACCAGATCCAGCAGGCTCTTTTCCGGACTTGCCAGAAACACTTGCTGCCCCGGCGCCACTTCCACCTGCCGATATCCGGTGAACCACGGCTTTTTGACGTGGGAGAAGAAGAACGTCCCCATGTCTGTTTTGATGCGCTCGGGACGCCCGGTGGTCACACTCGTGACAACCGGAGTGTATTCGGGGATTAATTCGTAGTGTGCAAGCGCAGATTGCATGCTCACATAGGAGGCGGTTTTCATGGCATTGGCCATCAGAAAAGGGTGAGGGTCGATTTTTCTGTAGGGAACCGCAAGGGTATACAGCCCCCTCCTCAAGGGAACGATCCTGCCCGCCTTAATCCATCTGGATAACTGGCGTCGGGTATCAACCACCGAAACGTCGCCGGCCATAAGAATAGCAGGCGTAAACACCGGTTCATTTGCCACGATTTTCAAGAAATCGACCCATTTCATGGTAATAAGTTGCCATAATTGTCTATATAATGCAATAGACTTGCGGCAGGCGTATTAGCTAACCCCTCGGTTCCCAGCTTGGTACACACAAACTATCACTGCAAGCACCGCCTTCCCCTACCCCTTTACAACATATTTTGTACACATCAACTTGGCCTGTAAGAAATTGCCTAAAACGTCCGCTATAGGATCCTTCCCGCCCATAGCTCGTGCAGAAAAACCTCCCACGGCAATATCTCTATCTTGCCACTCAATCTTTTTGCTTTTTCATTGCATACTATAATGTTTCTTTTTGGAGAATATTCCTCCGTAAAAGCATCCACGCCGCAAAGATCCCTTTTATCAATGCGACCGGCGCCCTTTACCTCTATGGCGATTTCTCCCTTGCCCAGCACAAAATCCACCTCAAGGCCGGATTTGGTCCTCCAGAAATTTATGCCGAAATCCTTATTCGCATAAGACCTGAAAGCGATTATCTCCATCAAGATAAAATGCTCAAATGCGCTTCCGAATTCTACGCCCTTGGTCTCCGCTATAAACCTGTTTGTCAAATGGCCGGCGACGCCGACGTCGAACAGGTAATATTTAGAAGCCTTTGTGATGACCTGTCGCGATTGCCTTTTTTTGAAAGGTTCGATCCTGACAGCCACGAGCGTATCCACAAGGATCTGATAATATTCCTTTACCGTCTTGGAATCGATGCCGCAATCACGGGCTATGTTGGCATAATTGGTTATCTGGCCGTGCGAGTATCCAAAGGCGTCAAAAAACCTGGAGAAGGCCGGAACGTTGCGCGCCAGGCCCTCGGCAAAAACCTCCTCTTTCAAATAATCCTGCACGTAAGACCGTAAAGATTTTTTACAATCTTCGTCATCCTGCAAATAATGCAGCGGAACAAGACCGTGGTTCAAAGCCCGCAACAGGTCAACCTTCCCAAGCTCTTCGCTGACCAGCGGGAATAACTCATACCGCCACGCCCTTCCGCCCAAGAGGTTGGCATGCCCTCTCTTAAGTTTTCTGGCGCTTGAACCGCAGAGAATAAACCTCAAGCCCTTATTCTCTATCAACCAATGTACCTCGTCGAGCACTTGAGGGACTTTCTGCACCTCGTCGAGTATCACAGGTTCTTTGAGCTCCTTGCTGCTCTGCGCAAGGACGCGCTCCCGCAAACGCGCGGGATCTTTTGATATTTCTAAGAACAAGTCAGTTTTCAGAAAATCGTATACAAGGCTGTTGGGAAATTTGTCTCTCAGATAAGTGGTCTTGCCCGTCTTGCGGGCGCCCCACAAAAAAGCGGACTGCTTCGCCGGCAATCTTAAATCCAGGATCCTTTTTATCCTAACCATATTGGAGTGTCATCCATTTTAGTTCAACCAGAATGGAGTATACTCCATTCTGGTTTGGGAGTCAAACGTTTTACCGTCGCGATAAGCGGTTAGCCTCAAGAGCCACATGCGGACAGCAGCAGGAGATACGTTGAGATTTTGCAAGGGTGAAAATGGCGTTAGTTATTGATGCGTATAGTTAGCCCCACACCGACTAGTCTGGTGCGGAATGTTGGCAGTTTTGCATAACTATCTGCGCTACAGTAAGTATTTATCGGCCGATCAAAGTTGATGAATAGATCAGGCTAGACAAATGACCTGCCTGTTTCCAAGGAGTTACGACAAATAACTGCTCGAATAGCGAAACTTGGGCTAGGTCTCCCTACACGCCTCAAAACAACTTGAATGCCTTCAAACCCCTGTAATCTCTACAAAAATATTTCCACTTTACCCAAAAATGGGTGAAATGTGAGAAAGTCGGATTAGCTATATGTAACTCCTATTTTGGACAAGACTGATAGCATAATATAAATGTGAACAATTGGCACAGTTTTTGTCGTACATACACTGGGCACCGGATATGTGACATGTAGGGTTTGCCTGCCCTCCCCGAAGGGGCCTCTTTCCCAAAGGGATCCCTTTGGGACGAGGCCGGTTGTCAGGCGGGGGGATCTGCCCGAGGTGAGCTCAACCTTTGGGATTTGGGGTTTGGGATTTGGGATTTAGTTTCTCCATCTCCCCCCTCACCGCCGCCGCAATCTCTTCCGCGGCGCGGGAGAGATCGATGAGTCGGACGTCTTTCGAGCCGCGGCGCTTCAGCTCGACTTTGCCCTGCGCGAGACCCTTCGAACCTATGACGACCCTGAGCGGGATCCCGACGAGGTCCGCGTCCTTGAACTTGATGCCAGGCCGCTCGTCACGGTCGTCCATCATCACCTCAATCCCCTTCTCGCCCAGCGCCCGATAAATATCCCCTGCGACCTTCATGGTCGCCTCATCTTTGACACTCATGGGGATGACATCGACATGATATGGCGCAATGGACATCGGCCATATGATGCCGTTCCCGTCGTTATGCTGCTCGATGGCCGCGGCGACGATCCTGGTGACGCCGATCCCGTAGCAGCCCATGACGAACGGCTTTGCGACACCGTCCTTGTCGGAAAACGTCGCGCCCATCGATTCGCTGTACTTCTTCCCGAGTTTGAATATCTGGCCCACCTCGATCCCGCGATAGGCGGTGAGCGCCTGACCGCACTGTGGGCACTTATCGCCTTCGCGGGCAAGCAGGAGACCGTGCCATTCATCAACCTGGAAATCCCGTCCCTCGGAAACGCCGGCAAGATGGTAGTCCGCTTTGTTAGCCCCCGTCACGCCGTTGCGGATTCCCCTGATCGTGGATTCGTCGGCGATGATGCGGAGCTCGCTTGATTGTAAACGGAGCTTGACCGGACCTGCAAACCCAAGAGGGGCGCCGGTGACCCGTTTGATGGCCTCCTCGTCCGCAAGCGCGACCTCGTGAGATTTCAACACCTTCTGCAGCTTCGCCTCATTCACGTCGCGGTCTCCGCGTATGAGCACCACCACACACTTTTCTCCCGCTTGGTATATAAGGGTCTTGATAAGCTTTTCAGGCCCGACCTTGAGGAACGCAGTGACCTCCTCGACCGTCTTTTGTCCCGGCGTATGCACCTCGCGTAACTGCTCCGGAGAGCCTCCGCGCTCCGTAGTTACTGAAGGAGTGCCGTTGGCGGTGTCGGTGGTGGCAGCATATCCACACTCTTTGTTCGGACAGGAAATCACCACCGACTCCCCCGACGAGGCCAGCACCATGAATTCGTGCGTCACCTTCCCTCCCATGATCCCCGGGTCGGCGAGCACCGCCCTGAAGTCGAGACCGCAGCGGGTGAATATTCTCGAATATGCCTCATGCATAATCCGGTAATAGTCGTCGAGGGATTCCTCGTCACGATGGAAGGAATAGGCGTCCTTCATGGTGAACTCACGCCCGCGCATGACGCCGAAACGGGGCCTGACCTCGTCGCGGAACTTCGTCTGGATCTGGTAGAGACAGAGGGGGAGCTCCTGGTACGACCGCACCTCTCCTCTCACCGTCGACGTGATCACCTCTTCGTGCGTGGGGCCGAGGGCGAACTCCCGATCGTGCCGGTCCTTCAGGCGCATAAGCTCTTTGCCGTACTCGGCCCAGCGGCCGCTCTCTCTCCAGAGCTCGGCGGGGCTGAGGATGGGGAGGAGCAGTTCCTGCGCGCCTGCGCGGTCCATCTCCTCACGGACTATCCCCTCCACCTTTCTGATCGTGCGCCATCCGAGAGGCAGGTAGGTATAGATCCCAGCGCCGACCTTACGCATCATCCCGGCGCGGATCATCAGCTTGTGGCTGACGATCTCGGCTTCCGCCGGATCTTCTTTCAACGTCGGTATTAATGCTTTGGTCCAGAGCATGGTATTAAATCCCAAATCCCCCGCCCGCCTCGCAAGCGAGAGCGTTGCGGGCAGGCAAATCCCAAATCCCAATAATGTTGGAAGATAAAATAAAAAGCATAGGACATTTACGGCTCAGCAGCCGCTCCACAGGGATGTTATTCTACATGCTTTTCCAGGGAAGTAAAGCCTAAGTACACTCTGTCATAAATACGATGACATATAAATATTGTTTTCAAAGAC
>CAYWRA010000031.1:0-25752 GCA_964460305.1 uncultured bacterium | reverse complement strand
GGTTAAATAGTCGAATCCTCCATATTTGACCCAAATGGCCATGCTGCATGGATTAGGGTCGGTCGAGCAGTTCCAGCTCCCTCCATCGATTGCGCTGCCGTTTGCGGCAACGACTTCCACCGTCACACCATCTTTCTCGTAGAGGATTTGCCCTACGGAAACGTTATCCCATCTGTATTGTTGGCCGTTGCCGTTGCAATGATCGCTGTGGTCATGGGATAAAGTCGTTATGTTCCCGGTCCCGCAATCGATTCCCATTGTTGTCGAATCGGGAAAGGTAATTCGATGGCCCTCATCGCCACCGGAGTAGGTAGTAATGGTCAGTGTCCCCGCAGAGACGGCCGCTTCTTCTGCTGCGCTTGCCTCTTCCATGACGGTGAATGCAGCCGAGTCGAAGCCGAGATATTCGTTCGACGACGATTTGTTTTGAGATGAGACGAGAGCGGCATAGACCTTGTATGGACCAGTCTCGATAGCGTAAGGTGGTATGGCGGTGACGTCTATCGTCACGGGTCGATCCATCGGGCCCGCGTCCGTGATGATGGGGTGGATCCCTTGGGCGAAGGAACCGTCGCCGCACAATGAATATGTTTCGCCCCCGGGCGCGACAAAAACTACGTAGCCGGATGCGCGTAGGGTGGTTGCGCCGATATCGAGCGATAACGTCAATGGTTCATCGGGCTGGATGGTGTCATTGCTGATGCGCAGGGAAAGCGCGGAGCCGCCATTCTCACCGGGCATTATTGGCGGCGCCCAGTATAGTAAAATGCCCAAGGCGAGTAGAGACGATGCTATTTTCAGATATGGCTTAGTCATCATGGGATCGTAACATTTTATGATCACCCGTTCCCATATTCACACATCATTATACCACATTTAAGCATACATAACCAGGTAGGCGGAATTGTCAGGGAAATGTAAGAAGGTTGTAAGTAGATTGTCCGGAGCGAAATGGCGCAGGAAATAGGATGCGCCACTCCGTAACGGTGCTGCTACGGCAGGCTTTGGCTTTTTATTCTGGTTCGGCGATAGTTTCGTACGCGGGATCGGCAAAGGAACTACGGGATGAACTACAGGGTCCGAGCGGTTATTCTTCTTCTTCCTTGTATTCGTCCCACATCTGCTCGTAATCTATCTCCTCGATCGAGGGCGTTCCCTTGGAGACATCGGGGCCCCAGTCCCTGAGCTCCCGGCTGGAAGTCTCGACCACCTCGGATTGGACTACCTCATAGCTCTTGCCGTCGTCGGTCCTGTAATTGATCCTGTTTTTGAGACAGTAATCCATGATTTTTTTGAGCACCCGCTTGTCGATTTTTTCCCGGAAGAAAAGCTTGCGCTTCCTGCTCCACTTCATCCGGAATTTTTTGAGCAGCGTCTCTTTTCCCTTGTCCGCGTTGCTTCCCCACACGTCAATGCTGTGCATATCTCCGCCTCCCCCATAATGCGCGCTGGCTGAGAATCCAGGGTTTAATTCTTGAAGATGCGGCACAATATATAAATCGGTGGTGGCTGTCAAGGAGAAAATTACAGATGAAAATTGCGGCAAGAAAAATACATCCGTTGCTTAATCTAAATTATTCACAATATTGTTAATAATTTAGATTAAAAATGCGTTAGCCTATGTCGAAGCGCCGTTGCCGAGAGGGATTATGTCTATGGAGTCAACCCAGAGGTCCGCCCGGCCCGTGTGGATGATCCTTATGTCCACGCGATCACGTCCGGGTATTTCGAAATCGATCTGAACGGGATTATAGCTGCCTTTCTGGCCGAGCTCCGGGATGTTGAGCGCGCGCTCGGCGATCGGTTTGTCCGTCCTTGAGGCGCGCACCTCGATCCTGGAAAGGGCCCCGCTCCCCGCCGGGCGGTCGTATTTGATTTTGACGAGCAGTCGGTATGCGCCCTTATCGAGGGGGTGGTCGGGGCCTCGCACCAGCGCTCCCGCGGCGGATTTGTCGCGGTCGGCGAATCGGGCCAGCCCGCTCGATGACTCAGGATCTTCGATTCCCGTCTCTCCCGTATCGAGGGACATGTTTGAGGCATCATAGTGTCTCCGACGGCTTGCCGAGACGCGGTAGAGGACCGCCTCCGACCCATCAGGGAGGGGATACCGCTTGAGTTTCTGGAGGAGCGCCCACGATTTTCCCCACTCGCCGAATTGCCGGCGTTGGGGGGCGGTGACGAGCCGCGAGAGAATGAGCGTAGCTTCATCCGGGCGCACCCATCCGATTGGATATTCACCCTGGTCGATGTAGTAGAGGAGCGAGTAGCGGTTGAAACGGCGATGGGGGGCGATGAACCATCCCAGCTCCGCCGCGCGCGCGCGCGTACCCCCTCCCAGGGCGACAACGTCGGAGAGGATTTTTTTAAGCCCCCAGTCTTCGCGCCGCGGCGGCCCGATGTCGCGGAGGGCGGTTTCCGTAAATGAGGTCTCGCCGGAGGGCGTTATGCACGGCGCGCATTTTCGGCCGAGGAGAGGGATGGCGAACAGGTGGGCGCCCACCCCCCACGGGAGGCCTAAGTTGATGGCGATAAAATTCAATGCGCCTACCGTCATGGCGGCTCCCATGAGCCCTCGCCTCAGAGGGACGGTTCTCATCATGGATATGCCCGCCGCGGTCAGCAGCGCCGCTGCGGGCAGCACCGGCGTGAGCGCGCGCGGCGTCTTTTGCCTGACAGGGAGGAGCAGGACCATCGGCACGAGGAGCCAGAGCGCCGGCAGGAGAACGGCCTTTCTGCGCATGAGCGTGGCGGCAAGGCCGACGAGGAAAAGCAGGGTCATGGGGAGGAGGAGAATGGCGATGAAGGCACAGGGATAAAAGAGGAGGCTTTTGAGGAAAGCGGTCGACGAGGGGAAACCCCATCTCACCCCACTGATGGATGAGATCAGTTCCGGAAGATGGACGCCGTACCATGGGCCTGCCACGAGTGCCGCGGCTCCCCCGCCGAGGAGGAGATTACGCCTTCTCGCCGCGAGGGAGGAGGTGGAGAGCAGCTTCTTCTCCGAAGAGAGCAGGAGATACGCGATGGGCCCCGCGAAATAGATGGCAAAGCGCCATGTGGCGAGCAGTCCCGCGCCGCAAGCGAGTCCCAAGAGAATGCTCCGTGAAGTACGGGGAGTTGACGTCGCGCGTAGCGCCGCATACACCGCAAGCGTAACCATTGCCGTTTCCGGGACGTCCGCCAGATAGAATTTGGACAATCCCACGATGGCCGGATACGACGCGAGGAGCGCGGCTGCGATCAGACCCGCCGTTTCCGTGTACAGCCTCCTCCCGATGCCATAGACCGAGAGGATCATTAAAGAGACAAAAAGAACGTTGACCATTTCCGCCGCCCCCCTGTCCGTGCCGGCCAAGAGATAAAAGGGGATCGTAACTAGGTAGAGGAGGGGGGGCGAGTTATCGAAACTTTTCAGCGCGAGAGACGAGAAGCGTTCCGCGAGCGGGAGATGGAGATCATCGAGACAGCGGAGGCTCGCACGCAGTCGTATCGCCTCGTCCTGGAGCGGCGGGCGTGTGTCGATGCGATGCCAATAATGGATGCTCGCACCACACGCGATGACGAACGTTGCCAATATGAGTGGTGAACGTATATGCATCGGCGAGTGAAACACTCAATCGGAGCGCGTTTCTTCTTCCGTAATGATCCTGAGTGCCTCGCGGGGGCTCGACGCCCCGCGGAGTTTCATCAGAAACTCATTGCTCTGGGACAGCTTCGCGATGTTGGAGAGCGCCCTTACGTGGGGCCCGGACATCCCGATGGGTGCGGCCAGGAAGATGAAGATGTGAGACGGTTTGCCGTCGATAGAATCGAAATCAAGCCCTTCCCGGGAGACGGCCATGGAGCAGAGGAGCTCGCTTATGCCATTCACCTTGCAGTGCGGCACGGCGACCCCGTTTTCAAGGCCGGTGCTTCCCTTCGCTTCCCGCTCCATCGTGGCGTCGACGAGTTTCGACCCATCACGTACCTTCCCCGCCGAAACCAGGATATCCACCAACTCTTCGATGATACCCCTCTTGTCTCCGCGGTTCAGGCCTATTTTGATCAGTTGTTCCGTGAGCAGTTGAGATAGTTTCATGGTTGTTCCTTATATTATAAACGTATTATAAACCATCGGGCGCACCGGGAAATGGTGTATTCGGATAATGGATTACCCAGATTATTCAGCAATGTAGGGGCTCCCCGCCTGCCAGCCAGCGGGCATGGATTCATCGCGCCCCTACGATACAAAAATGGCCCACTACCGGGATTCGGCATTCGGCTGTTCGCATGCCCGCGCTGCTATATACTGTCATAGAGCGCCTGGACCGCCTCCTCTCCCTTGACGACGAGCACGGGGCAGTGCGCTTCGCGGAATATCCTTTCCCCCTCGTTATAGTAGCTGTCCCGGCGGGAGAGCGGAGTATCGAGTTCGCCCATCACCAGCATGTCGGCGCCGAGCTCTTTCGCCTTGCCCACGACAACCGAATGGACGTCCCCCTTTTCGAGGAGGGTGGTGACGGCGACGGCCTTGGCCTCCGCGAGGCATTGCACGTGGTTGAGGTACCGTTTCCCGTCTTCTTCGATGTCGCGCTCGTAATCCATCTCTTCCATCTGGACGAAGATGCGCGCCTTAAGCAGGTCGTTGAGCGTCTTCACGTCGACGACGTATACGGCGATGAGTTCCGCCCCCGCGATCTTCGAGAGAGAGACCGCATGCCTGGCCGCGAGGAGGGACGCCTCGTTCGCCTCGATGAAGACCATAATCCTTTTAATGCCGTGGCCGTTTGCCATGGTGCGACCGCCGGTTCATGGTTGACGGACGAGCGCCGGGGAAAGGGAATGCATGTCCGTCGGCGCCGTATCTTCAACCTTAAGCGCTCTTCGAGAGCCGCTCCTTGATCAGCTTCAGGATGAAGAACGCCTCACGGTCCGATTCCTCGAGTGCGTCCTGTATATATTTTAGGATGTCTGCGTAATCCGGGATATATATTTTTTCAAGGGCGTTCACGCGCCGGATGGTTTTTTTTACCTCCTTGGCAAGGCGGATGATCGATATGCGCGTTCCGGCGACGTCGTCCAGCCGTTCCAGCGCCTCCCTGAAGCGGAGCTGCGCCTCATCGAGCCAGAAGCTGGTGGAGCGGGGCGCGTAGAACGGCTGGGAACCGCTTAGCGCCGAATCGACCGTTGGCATGTTGACGCCCATCACCCGCCGTTCGGTAATGCTCGTCTCGACGCCGATGCCGACGGCCCATGAAGCCTCCCTCACGGCGTGCAGCCCGCTGTCCAGGATGGCTTCTTCTAGCGCGGCGAACGCCTCCTTAAGCTTTTCCTCGAGGAGCCGCTGGGCGTTGGCAGCCTCGGCCATGAGCCCCAGCAGCTCCCCAATGAGGATGTCCCTCTTCCTTGTGAGGAGCTCGTACCCCTCCCGGGCGAAGACGAGGTTCGTCTTTGTCGTGATCAGGTTCGATTTTGTCGGCGCTACTGTGTATTGGGCCATATGTATAATCTGCCACGGAGGCACGAAGGACACGGAGTAAAAAAGCCTCTTTATTTGCACAAAGAGCAAAAGAGCGAAGGGGCAGTCGAGGCCAAGGCGGCCCTCCCCCTCCAGGGGGGGAATGATTATTATCCCCTAACTGTCACCTTACTTGGTTTGCTTGATCTCTCTTTCCATCTCTTTTACTCTTTGTAAAACAACTACACCGCTTTCTCCGTGCCCTCTGTGTATCTCTCGGTGTCCTCTGTGGTCCACATTAAGGTTCGACTTGTTACTTCCGTCCGTAGTGCTTGTCTATCTCCTCCTCAGTCATCCGATGCAGCTCGTCCCGGGGGATCAGGGAGAGCACGGTCCATCCGAGATCGAGCGTCTGCTCGATGGAGCGTTCTTCATGTTCACCCTGTCTCAAGAATTTGTTCTCGAATTCGGTCCCGAATTTTAGGTAGGTCGTGTCGAGGGGGCTGAGTTCCTCCTCGCCGATCACCGATGCGAGCGCGCGGAGGTCGCGGACGTGCGCATATGCCTCGAAGAGCTGGCTCGCGAGATGGGCATGGTCCGCCCGCGTCATGCCGGCGCCGATCCCGTCCTTCATAAGGCGCGAGAGGGAGGGGAGGCCCGCGATCGGGGGATAGATGCCGCGTTGGAACAGCCCGCGTTCCAGGACGATCTGTCCCTCCGTGATGAAACCGGTGAGATCGGGGACGGGGTGGGTGATGTCGTCATTCGGCATGGTGAGGATCGGTATCTGGGTGATGGAACCCTCCGAGCCATGAATCATGCCCGCCCGCTCGTAGATGCTTGCAAGGTCGCTGTAGAGATAACCGGGGTATCCCTTCCTGCTCGGGATGTCGCCACGCACCGTGGCTATTTCCCTAAGGCTCTCGCAGTAGTTGGACATGTCGGTGAGGATGACGAGCACGTGCATGCCGATAGAGAAGGCGAGGTGCTCCGCGAGGGTCAGGGCGGCGCGCGGCGTGGTCAAACGCTCGATTGGAGGGTCGTCGGCGAGATTGAGGAAGAGGGCGACGTTCTCCAGGACGCCGCTCTCCTCAAAGCCATCTATAAAAAAACGCGCAACGTCGTATTTGATCCCCATGGCGGCGAAGACGACCGCAAATTGCACCTCCTCACCGAGGATTTTAGCCTGCCGGGTGATCTGCGCGGCGATGCGGTTGTGCGGCAAGCCGCTGCCGGAGAAGATGGGCAGTTTCTGGCCGCGGACGAGCGTATTCATGCCGTCGATTGCCGAGAGGCCGGTCTGGATGAACGTGCGGGGATACAATCGCGCGGTGGGATTGATAGGGAGACCATTCACGTTTAAGCACTGTTCGCCTATCGGTTCCGGCCCGTTGTCGCGAGGGCGTCCGATGCCGTCAAAGATCCGGCCGAGCATCCCGCGTGATACGGGGAGCTCGAGGGGCCTCCCGAAAAACCTGACCCTGGTGTCGGGTAGCGTGAGACCCATCGTCCCCTCGAATATCTGCATCGCGGCAAGCCCGTCGGCGGATTCCAGGATGATGCCGAGCCTCTCTTCGCCGTCGGGACCGGTCACCGCCGCGAGCTCGTTGTAGCCGACGTTACCCACGCCGCGGATGATCACAAGAGGGCCGACGATCTCGTTTATCCCAACGTACTCCCGTTCACTTGTGCCGCGATCAAACGTGGCCATAGCGTGCCTCCAGTTCCCCCATTGCCCGTTCCAGGTCGGCCTTCATCCGGTCGAGTTTGGACAGCTCGTCGTTCTTCACCGTGAACCGCATCCGCATGATGTCCCGGTATATCTTTAGACCCCGCACCGCGACCAGGGTCGCCCCCCGCTGGATGGCGCGGCTCCCGAGCTGGTAGAAAAGGACGATGAGCTTGAGCATCTTCAACTGTTTTTCGAGAGGGGTATACATGTCGATTTCCATGAACACGTCCTGCTGGAGGAAAGCGGATTTGAACAGGGCGCAGGCCTCGAGGACGATGCGCTGCGAATCCGGGAGCACGTCGGGGCCCACCAATTTAACGACCTGCTGGAGGCGATTCTCCTGCTGGAGGAGGCCCATGATGTCGCGGCGAAGCTCCGTCCACTCCGGCATCCCCTGGTCGCTCCACCAGGCGCCCAGGTCGTCGACATACTCGCTATAGGAATCGAGCCAGCTAATCGCAGGGTAGTGGCGGGCGTTGGCGAGCTGCCGGTCAAGCACCCAGAGGGCGCGGACGAACCGCTTGGTATGCTGGGTGACGGGCTCGGAGAAATCGCCCCCCGGGGGCGACACGGAACCGATGACCGATATCGAGCCGACGCTCCCGCCGAGATTGACCACCATGCCGGCGCGCTCGTAGAACTCCGCTAGCCTCGTCGGGAGGTACGCGGGGAATCCCTCGTCCGCCGGCAGCTCCTCCATGCGCCCGGAGAGTTCGCGGAGCGCCTCCGCCCAACGCGACGTGGAATCCGCCATCACTGCGACGTGGTATCCCATGTCGCGATAGTATTCGGCAAGCGCGATGCCGGTGTAGATCGACGCCTCGCGCGCGGCGACCGGCATGTTCGAGGTATTGGCGATCATGATCGTCCGCTCCATCAGTGGTTTCCCCGTGCGCGGGTCGACCAGCTTGGGGAATTCGGTGAGCACGTCGGTCATCTCGTTGCCCCGTTCCCCGCAGCCGATAAACACGATCACATGGGCGTCGCTCCACCTGGCGAGGGCGTGTTGGATGATCGTTTTCCCCGTACCGAATCCTCCGGGGAGAGCCACCGCTCCTCCCTTGGCGATGGGGAAGAGGGTATCGATGGCGCGCTGCCCGGTGACGAGCAGTTGCGCAGGGGAGCGTTTTTCCCTGTAGGGACGCCCCTTGCGGACGGGCCACCGCTGGCAGAGCGTGAGCGGGCGCTCGCCGGCGTCAGTCCGGATGACGGCGATGGTGTCGTCCAGCCGGTATTCGCCCTCGGGCGCGATCATGCTGATGGTGCCCGAGACGTCCGGCGGCGTCATCACCCGATGCTCTATGATCTGCGTTTCCTGGACGGAGGCAATAACCTGTCCGCCGACGACGCGATCCCCCTTTCGGGCGCGCGGAGTCACGTACCACCGCTTCTCCCTATCGAGCGCCGGCAGGTGAATGCCTCTCTGTATATACTGATCTGACCGGTCACGGATGAGTTGGAGCGGGCGCTGGATGCCGTCATAGATCGTGCCGAGCAATCCCGGTCCCAGCTCGACCGAAAGCGGCATCCCCGATCCATACACGCGCTCTCCCGGCCTGATGCCGGTGGTATCCTCATAGACCTGGATGGAGGCCTTGTCCCCCTCCATGCGCACGATCTCTCCCACGAGACGGTCGTCCCCGACCTCGACCAGCTCGAGCATCTGGGCGTTGGTGATCCCCTTCGCCTGTACGAGAGGGCCCACCACCCGGCTCACTTGTCCGATGATTCTGTCAGCCTTCATTAAGTTTGTCCGATCTATTTATCAACCGCTGATAACCACTACGGTGGTTTTTCACCACGGAGACACACCCCAAAGGGGTCTCTTCGGGAGAGAACACGCCCCTAATGGGCCCATTCGGGGGAGAAAAACACAGGGAGACCAGATTTGCACAAAAAGTAAGAGAGGGAAAGAAATAAAGCGGAACAGCACTCCTTCCCAACCCTCCCCCTCCAAGGGGGGAGGAATGGGTGGGGGTGGTTCTTGTCCCCCATAACCGTCACCTTGCTGAATCCTCTTCCTTCCTCTTTTACTCTTTGTAAAACAGTTTCACTACTTTCTCCGCGTCCTCCGTGCCTCCGTGGTGGAATTTAACTAAAACGATCCACAGTTTATGCGTTTTTTCCGTCCCCAAAAATTTCCTTCGAGATGAGGAGCCTGAGCTCCCTGCTCATGCGGTTGATCCTGCCTTCCAGCGTGTTGCGTATCTCGACCTTGCCCGTGCGCGACTTTACGACGACGCCCGTCTCCCGGATCGTGTCCTTGGAGAGGGTAAGGCTCGCTCCCGTGATTCCTTTCCGTACAAGTTCATCGCTAATCTGGCGCATGAAGGCAGGGGTGAGTATCCCCCGGTCCTCCTCTGCGACCATGAGTTCGACCTCCTGTTCCCCGAGGTGTGTCGCGCCGTCAATGGCCAGGCGTTTCAGGATGTCGGCGTACTCTGGTGTGTTGCGGAGCTTTGAGATTCGCGCGCTGACCTGCTTCACAACCTCTGTAATGAGCGCTTCCCTCCCCAGAAGCTCGATCTTCCGCGCTTCAAGCTGAGCCTTCGATACCGCCCGCTTCATGTCGCGCCCGGCATCCCGTTCCGCCCCCTGCAGGATCTCACCCGCAGCGCGAGATGCCGCCTCACGCGCCTCGTTGAGGCGTGAGGAAGTCTTCTCCTCGGTCTTGCGGAGGACCTCCGCGGCCTGGGCCTTAGAATCTTCGGCGATTTGCCGGCATAGCTCCTGGACGCCTTTGTCTTCCATTATATCTTTACCCCCACCGCTGATTTGATGATGTCATGGATCGACTTGCGCTCGCTCACCGGTCCCTTCCGGTCGGGGATCTGGATGATCAGAGGGAAGTTGAGCGGGTAGTATTGCTTCAGATCGGCCTTCACCTCGGCGGCGAGACGCTCGGTGATCACGATGATATTGACCCCCTCGGTGGCCGTAGCCACCTTTAACGCCTCACGCGCCTCATATGGACTTCGCGCGGCGCGTCCAATGATGCCGGCGAGCCGAAACCCGATCACCGTTTCTTCATCCCCGATGACGAAGTAAGACATTTGCTCTCCACAGAATCCAGAATTCCGAATGCTGTCTCCTGAACTTCGTCTTCTGAATTCTGGCTCCTGGATTCTATTTCATCCGCGGTTTCTTGCTAGATGCGCGTAAGGATGAATATGGCGATGATCAAACCGTAGATTGCGATACCTTCAGCCAGTCCCACGAAGATGATCGCCCGGCCGAAGAGCTCCGGTTTCTCTCCTATTGCTCCCAAGGCCGCTGCGCCCACGTACGCCACGGCAAGCCCCGCCGCGACGGACCCCACGCCCACTGCAATGGCAGCCGAGAGAAAGCCCCATCGCACCACCGACGGGTCGACGTTTTTTACGGTTGCGCTTCCGGCCTGGGCATAGACCGTATACGCCCCCCCCGCCAGGATGACCGCCAGCACGATGGTTGACATGATGAGGAGAGAGACCCGCATGAATTTGCGCAACCTCCTCTCGACCGCGATGTTCATTTGCTTCCTCCTTTCATTTCTTGCGACCACAGATTCAACGTTTTTATCCACGGATTTCACGGATTATAACCACAGCGAAAAGTTCAAAGCGCAGCTACATTTCTGGGCTCCCGGCTTTAAACCTTAGGCTGTTTTTACATCCCCCGAAGGGGCCCTTTCGGGGTGCGCCCTCCGCGGTGAAATTTCAGCCGATCTTCACCGGTTCATACCGCGCGCCGTCTTCGCCAAAGAATTTGCCAAAAAATTCGTAGTACTCAAGCCTGATCGCCTGAACGGTGACGATGATACCCTCCAGAAGGATGATGAGTAAATTCCCCAGGACGATCAGGAACAGTGAGGCAAGAGATCCGCCGGGCATTCCTCTGACCGCATCGGCAAGGGTAAAGACTGCCATAAATAGCATGGTATGCGCCAGTGCAAAAGCGGCCACTCGTATAAAGGAGAGCGTATTGGCGAGGAAGCCGAGGAATATCTCCACAACCTCGATGATCGTTTCCATAATATACGTCATGATTCCCTCGGGGAAGAGCTTATCACTTTTGCCCAGGAGCTTTTGGGCGGGCGCCTTCATGAATAGCAGGAGCGTCGGCGCCCCCACGAGCAGCATCACCATCGGCCGGCTGATCCCCGTTCCTCCGCGCACCAGCAGATTGACGACCAGGCCTATCCCCGCCCAATAGATGACGCCCGCGAGCAGGCCCGCTTTGTCGAAGAGCCCCTTGATCCAGTCACGGCGCCTTAGCGCATCGATGATGTTGATAAGAATCCCCAGGCTCACGACCGCGATGCCGAAATAGATCGCCGTTTTCACAAAGAAGAATATGTTGTCCATCGGGCGCATCCAGAGCGATGGGAACCAGCGCTCCACGCCGAAGAAACTGCCATAGAGAAAACCGAAGACCGCCGAGGAGCATCCGCATGATAGGACCAGCGCCCCGATCCTCCTCATCTTTTCCTTATGGCGGCGGCCGGTCAGAAACACGCCGAGCAGCGCCAGCACCAGCCCGTCTCCTATGTCGCCGAACATCACGCCGAACATGATCAGGAACGTGGCGGCGACGAATATCGTGGGATCGGTCGCATGGTATTCGGGAAGAGCATAGGTGGCGGTGAGAAGCTCGAATGGGCGTACGAGCAGGGGATTCTTGAGGAGGACGGGTACCCGGACGCGCCCTCCTTTCACTGCGGGGATCTCGTCGGGGACACGCGTCTCGAGGTAGTAATGCCCGGAGGTGGCCGCCTCGATCGCGCGGGAGAGCTTGGAGGCGTTATTCTCCGGAACCCAGCCGGAAATCAGGCAGGCGTTCCCCGTCTTCCTGAAGTAGCCCCGTGCGCGCGAGAGGAGTTTTGTACAGTTTACCCGCTCGCTCATCTCCCGGAGGGGCTGGCGATAACGACGCCTTGCGGAGGCGATCTCCTCGTCATTGGCGCTCAGCTCACGCCTGAGCGTCTCCGTTTTTTGGGCGAGCCCCTTTTGCGCTTCTTCTGAAATATCCGATATTTCAAGGGGGGGTATCACCTTTTCGAACAATGCGTCCTTTAGCGCGCGGTCGAGGGCCGCCCTGTCCTTTTTTAGCGTGAGCGCCATGAGAGTGACCGTATCCCCCTCCGTATGAAACGGCATGAGGATGAGGGGCACCCCTTCCATCGCCCGCTCGATCAGCGGGAGATTGCGTTGCGGCACCTTCCCGGTGGCGACGTCTAGGAAAGAGTAGTGCGCCCCCGATTCGATTCCGCGGAGAGGGGCGAACGCCTTCAGCTCCTCGGATATTTTGAGGAGCTTCTCTAGCTCCTGGGTTTTTGAATCCCGTTCCAAGATCAGGCCGCTCGCCGCCGCCTCTATTTTCACGAGCTCAGCTTCGGCCTTGTCGAGGTCGGTGAAGGTCATGTACTGCGCGGCCGAGGAAATCGTCTTCGGGAGATCCCGGATGCCCATTCCTGCCGCAAGCTCTCTGAGTTTCTTTTCGAGTTTGCCTGCGCGCTCGATGGCCTCCGAGGCGCGGACCGCGCTCAAATCCTGGGCCCATTCCTCGATCTCGCTGTAGTCGGTGAGGTGCATTGCGCCGTCCTCGGCGATTGCCTTGGTGACGGCATCCGTGTCCTCTTTGAGTACGAGCAGGTTTACCTGCCGCATCTTTTCGGGTGTAAACACAGTGCCTCCGGCATTGTAAATTTCAAATTGTAAATTGGAAAATGCAAATTTAGCTATTTTGTTTTGTGGTCATGACAGACTTCGCCACAATTTTGCCCAACTGTGTTGTCTCATCTATAATATTGTTTATTTTGCAGGATTCTATGAGCTCTGCCTTTCGGATCAGTCTTAGCCAGTATAGTGATTCACGGATTTCCTTTAATACGATCTGGAGCTTATGAACAAAATCAGCCCTGCTTTGGGCCCCGCGAGCCTCTTCGTAATTAGCTCCGGCAGATGTCCCGGAACGTAGTAACTGGTTACCGATGTGTCTCCCGACAATTGATCTGTTTAAGTGGGCGCATAATTTTACAATTTCTGCTCCATAGTCGAGTAATCGAGCTGATAATTCTTGCGCTTTGTTTTCCATAGAGTTCAAATCCAAAATTTACAATTTACAATTTGAAATTTCAAATTCCGACAGAGCGGATTATACGCTCTGTCGGTATACCCATGCTTTTTCCCACAATTATCCTCCGCACGGCGTGGGACTCCATCCGCATGAGTGTGAAATAGGCTATCACCGTGCCGATGGTGAATGGATATCCTCCCAGCGCCCTCCGCGCATCGCGTTCGAGAACGTCTTCGAGGAACGCATGGATGAGCCGCAACTGATCGATCGTGCCCCTCTCCCCACCCATAGCCTTGGGGAGAGGCGGCGGTATCATTTTTAGCATGGCGATGAGCGTTCTCGGGTCCCGTGACGAATAGGCGTCCATCAGGCGCTGTTCGCCGAGATTCAGCCCGCCCGGCAGCAGCGCGTCGCGTGCGTCGCTGGCAGAAAATCCGGCGTACCGTTTCAATCTGATGAGGCTCTCGACGTTTCGGACGTCGATCTCGATACCCATGATCCTGGAAGCCATCGACCTGTCCAGGGCGCCGAGCGTGCCGATGGTTTCCCATAATCTTTTGAAGTAATCGGCTTCGACGGCCGCCTCGAGGGGAAAGAGCTGTCCCGATCGGCGGTATCGCTCGTAGCCCGACATGAGCGCCTTTCTAAAAGGGGTGGCGTCGAGAAGGAGGATGATCTCCTCGATGCTCGCCGCGTTCAGGATGTCGTCAGCCGGTATATCCCAGCATATCTTTTCTTCAATGATGCCGTCCCGTTCCTCCATCTCCTTTTCTTTCCAGAGCCTGAGCAACCCCTGCACCTTCCCAACGTCGTACACCTCCATGAGCGAGAAGATGAGATTCGCCGCCGCGCCCCGCGCGTGCCTGAGTGCGCTCCGGTATCGCCCGATCTCTATCTTCAGGAGGGCCTTCTCGATGAGTTTCAAGGGAGCGCCCGATTCAATGAGCGGTGAGAGTTCCCGGTAATCGGTGTTTCTCAGTAGCGACGCGACTTCACTCATGTCAGCCGCGTTTGCGAGGGCGTGCATTTCGTGCGCGCCGAGACGCCTGCTCAACCGGGCCCTGAGGAGGGCGTTCAGATAGACGTATCGCTTCAGCGATTTCATCGCAGGAGAAACTCCAGCGCCTTCAGCACGGCCGCCTCCACCCGCGCCGACCGCGCCAGGGCATCCTGCTTGACTCGCGCATCGGCATCGGCGAGGAACTTTGCCCCCGCCGCCTCGCTTTCGGTGCGGGCGAGGGCGCGCCGGGATTTCGCCGATTCGTTCGCCGCCGCGACCGCTTGCTCCGTGATTTCTTTCGCGCGCGCGTCGGCGTCCGCGAGCAACTTCTCTGCCTTCGCTCTCGCCTCCGCGACCAACTTCTTCCCCTCGGCCTCGGCATGTAAAACCTGGTCGATCGCTTCTCTCATCGCCATGAATGCACGCTCCTCTTCCGCCGCGCAGGGCATGGATTTACGTGAAGATGGGCTTGATGTGATGTTAAAGCATTATAGCGCAGGGAGGGGGTAAAGTTAATGTAAAAGAGTGCGGATGTCTAAAAGAGGATTTTTTGCGAGGTGTTTTATGTTGGAAGGAAGGTGGGGAGGTAGTACAATACACGGGCTCCGGTGCTAGGGTGCGTGCGATTGGGGGGGCGGAATGACAATGAATGGCATAAGCGTAACCGTCAATTTTACCGGTCTGGTAAATGTAAAAAACATAACCAGTGGATCCTCCGTGAATCTTCGTGAGGGCGCGAGCGTAAGCGAGCTGCTTTCCAAGCTGGGGATCATCGAACAGCATAAAAAGTACATTATCGTGATGGTGGGCGGGAAGCAAGTGACGTTACCGTACGTATTACAAGATGGCGATGGGATAAAGCTCTTTCTACCAGTCGGCGGCGGTTGAATTGAGCTTCAACTGGATGAGTCCGCCATAAGGAGCCTGGCGTGAAGATAAAGGATTTCGTTTTCGCTTCCACGGTATTGGAAGCGCGTTCCATGTATCGGGAGTTCGGCAATGCCGCGTATTACATAGCCGGCGGCACTTCCACGTGTTTTGTGGACCCAAGGAGCGCAAAAGTGGTAATCGATATCAGCCGGATCCCCTTCAATGGGATTTCCAGGAAAGCCGGCATGTTCCGAATCGGCGCCGGAACCACCATCGACGACATGATGAAATACAAAGGGAGAGGATGGGTCTTGGACCGGGTGGCATCGGTTTTTGCGAATCAGCACGTGAGAAACGTCTCAACCATCGGCGGGAACGTCTCAAGAATATTCTATTGGTCGGATTATCCGGTGGCACTGCGCGTTCTTGAAGGGACGATCAGGGTTTCCGGCAAAACGTCGAGGAACGTAAAGATATCCGAGGCCTTTCTCAACCTGTCGGCCCACGGAGAGGCATTCCGCAATGCGCTCCTTGAATTCATCGAAATCCCCGAACTGGGCAAAGGAATGGGGTTCGGGTACTCTAAAGATACAAGGACGTACGCAGCATTCAGCACCGCTACGGCGGCGGCGTATGTTAAAATTGTAGGTGGACTCATTTCGGACGTCAGAGTCGCCATCGGCGCGGCACTCCCCTTCCCCATGAGATTGTTTGAGATCGAGGAGTCGTTAAAGGGGAAAAAGGCCGTACGCGCCAGTATCGAGGGCGTGAGTTTTGAGAAAATGGACAAATACCGCTTAGTCCCGAGAGAGGGCATGAGCCTGGAATATTGCCGGCATCTGCTGAAAGTCAAAGTCATCGACGTGATTTGCGAAGCCATGGAAGAGGCTGCCGGGGGGCCCCTTGAGTAAGAAGAAAATATCATTTAAATTAAACGGCATCCCGGTCGAATTTGAAATAGATCCGAACGAGCGGCTTCTGGAGCTGTTGCGGCGCAACGGATACAAGGGGGCCAAGTATGGCTGCCTGTCCGGCGCATGCGGCACGTGTACCGTAATCATGGACGGCAAGGCGGTTTCGTCCTGCCTGCTTTTTGCCTTTCAAGCCGACGGCCGCGAGCTGGTAACCATCGAGGGGCTGGGGAACGGCGACAAGCCGCATGAAATCCAGGAGGCTTTGATTGCCGCGGGAGCGGTTCAGTGCGGCTATTGCATACCGGGCATCATCCTTTCGGCAAAGGCGATGTTCGATGAAAACCCCGCGCCCGACGACGAAACCATCAAGGTTCAGATGGATAGTAATCTATGCCGGTGCACCGGATACGAAAAAATCTGGGATGCCTTGAGAAACGTTTCCGCCGCACACCGGAAGGGGCGTAAGCAATGAAACCCGTGGACAAAATGACGGTGGTCAACAAGTCCGTCAGGAAAATCGACGCGCTTGCCCTCTCGCAGGGGAAACACATGTTTACCGGCGATCTGGCCCCCGCCGCCGCGCTACACATAAAAATGCTCTGGAGCCCGCATGCCCATGCCAAGATCAAATCCATCGACGTCGCCGCCGCCGAGAAAATGCCCGGAGTGAAATGCGTGTTGTATCATGGCAACGTCCCCCGGATCGCGCATTGCACCGCCGGCCAGGGGTATCCGGAGCCCTCTCCGTACGATACTTTCATGTTCGACAATAAAGTAAGGTTCGTAGGCGACCGGGTGGCGGCCGTGGCGGCCGAAACGGCAGAACAGGCGGCTGAGGCGCTGAAGGCCATCAAGGTCGAGTACGAGGTGCTGAAGCCGGTGTTCGATTATGACGAGGCGTTGCGGGAGGGCGCGCCGGTGATCCACGACGAGGAGGACTCGTTTGTCCCGATCCCGATTCCGTACGAACCCAAAAGAAACATCGTCGCCAAGGTCGGGATGGAATCGGGCGATTTTGAAAAAGCGATGCGCGAATCCGATTTCACATTCGATCAGATATTTAAAACCCCCTACGCGCAGCATTGCCCCGCTGAGGGATACATAACATGGGCGGAGCTCGATCCGTACGGCAGGATATTCATCACCACCAGCACCCAGGTGCCGTTCCATACGAGAAGGATCGTCGCACGGACGCTTAACATACCGGTCCAAAAGATCCGTGTGATAAAGCCGAGGATCGGCGGCGGCTTCGGCTGTAAACAGGAGATGCTGCTTGAAGACGTGGTTGCCATGGTGACCCTGCGGACCCGCCGCCCGGCGCTCTGGGCGTTGACCAGGGACGAGGTCTTTAGAAGCGGCAGGACCAGGCATCCGATGCGCATCAGGATCCGGTACGGCCTCAAAAATAACGGCGATATCTCGGCGCTCGGGCTCGATCTGATAAACAATACCGGCGCCTACGGAGGGCATGGGCTGACCGTCATGAGCTGCGCGGGGAGCAAGGTCATACCGCTTTATCACGTCGTGAACATCCATTTCGACGCCATATCGATATATACCAATCTGCCGGTATGCGGCGCCTACCGGGGATTCGGCGCGACCCAGACGTATTTCGCGGTCGAATCGATGATCGACGTATTGGCCGAGAGAATCGGGATGGACCCGATCGCGTTCAGGAAGAGGAACCACATAGTGTCCGGGGAAAGCCATCCCGCGTTTGAAGCCCTCGGCGAGGGGAAGCCGGGCGCGCCCATGTCGATAGGAAGTTGCGCCCTTGACGAATGCATAGACAGGGGCGCCAGGGAAATCGGCTGGGAGAGGAGAACCCCACACACGGCAAAAACCGGAAGATACAGACGCGGCATCGGGATGAGCATTCACATGCAGGGTTCCAGCGTTCCCGAAATAGACATGGGCGCGGCCTTCATCAAGATGAACGATGACGGCTCGTTCAACCTTCTTATGGGGGCGACGGACATCGGCACGGGAAGCGATACGATCCTCGCTCAGATCGCGGCGGAAGAGCTCGCGACCACCACGGACAAATTCATCGTCAACTCCTCGGACACGGATTTTACGCCTTTCGACGTCGGCGCGTACGCGTCAAGCACCACGTACCTGTCGGGCGAGGCCGTGAGGAAAACGGCGGCCAAGGTCAAAGAGCAGATACTCATGGTCGGGGCGGCCATGCTCCACAAGAAGATAGAAGAGGTGGACGTGTGCGATGCGCACGTGGTGGCCCTCGACGGTTCCTGCAAGGTATCGTACGGCGATATAGCCCTTCATTCCCTGTACGAGAGCAACCAGTTTCAGATCGCCGCCATCGATTCGCACATAACGCATAAATCCCCTCCCCCCTTCACCGCGCATTTTGTGGAAATCGAGGTGGACATGGAGACCGGGAAGATCAAGGTCCTGAAATACGTGGCGGCGGTGGATTGCGGCACGGCGATCAATCCGCAATTGTGCGAGGGGCAGACCGAGGGCGCCGTTCTAAACGGCATCAGCTATGCCCTGACGGAAGAATACCGATTCGACGGCTCTGGCAGGATGTCCAACGCGTCGCTTGCTACGTACAACATATTTTCCATGAGGGATAAGCCCGTACTCAAAACCATCCTGGTGCCGAGTTACGAGGATACCGGCCCATTCGGGGCGAAGAGCGTTTCGGAAATTTCCATTAACGGCGCGATGCCCGCCATCGCCAACGCCCTGTGCAACGCAACAGGGGTCCGGGTGTACGAAGCGCCATTTACCCAGGAGAAGGTATGGCGGGCGTTACAGGGTAAGAGATAGCGATACATCTGTTCGCAATGTCGAACGCATGGGGCTTTCGATGACCACGACCGACGATCGGATCACTTCAAATACCGCCGTCGCGGGACGGAGACCGCCATGCTGAGCCTCATTATCAACGATACTCGGCTTCGCACCGATGCGCCCCCCGGCGATGTCCTCCTCGATTTCATACGCGACGAACGGCGTTTGCCCGGGACCAAGGAGGCATGCCGCGAGGGGGAATGCGGCGCCTGCACCGTCCTGGTGGGTGCGCTGGGGCCATCCGGCGTCAGTTACAAGGCCTGCGCCTCGTGCATCCTGCCGCTCGGCGACGTGAACGGCTGTCACGTCGTGACCGTCGAGGGATTGAGCGGCGCGAGCCTCACAACAGTGCAGCGGCTTATCGTCGAGAACAACGCCTCCCAGTGCGGGTTCTGCACTCCTGGAATCGTCCTCTCCCTGACGGGCTTCTGCCTTACCAGTGCGACCCTCTCCTACGAGGACGCCATCGACGCCCTCGACGGTAACATCTGCCGATGCACCGGCTACGCCTCGATTCGAGCCGCGGCACGCTGTCTCTGCGAGGAATTGCGCGCGGAGGTCGTAGGTCCAAAGGACCGCGTCGCGGCGCTGGTGGACGCCGGGGCCCTGCCCCGGTATTTCCTCGGGATCCCCGCCCGGCTGCGGGCGCTCGCCGCAGAGACCGCTTTTGGGGCTTCGGTGCGGGAACGCCCCGGCAGGGACACGGTGCTGGTCGGGGGCGGCACGGATCTATTCGTTCAGAAACCCGAAGAGCTACGGGAGGCGCGGCTCGCTTTTCTCTCCCGGCGGACGGACCTCGACTATATCCGCGCCGACGCCGGCGCTCTCCGGGTCGGCGGCGCGGTGACCATCGAGGAATTCCGGGCCTCGCCGGGCGCGCTTCGGTATTTCCCGTTGATGAAGAGCGACCTCCTGCTCCATTCCTCCACCATTCTCCGGAACAAGGCGACGCTGACGGGGAACATCGTTAATGCCTCGCCGATCGGCGACGTGACGATCATTCTTCTCGCCCTCGGCGCGCGCCTCGTCATCGAGGGCCTGGACGGTGGGACCCGAGAGACGCCGCTCGCCGAGTTCTATCTCGGCTACAAGAAGATGGCCTTATCCTGCGGCGAGCTTGTGCGCGAAATCGCTATCCCATTCCTCAACGGCGCCAGGTTCAATTTTGAAAAGGTCTCGAATCGCACGACGCTTGATATCGCCGCCGTCAACACGGCACTGCGCCTGGCGACCGCGCCCGATGGCCGCATCACGGACATTCGGATTTCCGCGGGGGGCGTGGCGCCCGTTCCGCTGCTGATCCAAGGCCTTGACGCATTCCACGGCAGGAAGGCGGACGGGGAAACGGTGGCGGCAATCGCCCGGGCGGCGGCGGATGCGGCCGCGCCCATCGATGACATCCGCGGCTCGGCGGCGTACAAGAAACTGCTGCTCCGGCAACTGGTGCTCGCGCATTTTGCAGGGTCAGACCTTAACTGTACACTAAGCGAAACCACTAAGGCCACTGAGGAATAAACCCAAGCTTAATTTTAACCACGGATTAACACGGATGCACACGGGGCATTAGCCACGAATTAACACAGCTCGGCCTTCGGCCGCAACCAAATTATCTTTACCACGAAGGGAACGAAGAATATCTGGTTTTTTCAGAAGGAACCCCTTTGGGGCGTGGTGAAAAAAGTCTCTAAAAAACACACCTTTGCTCATTTGTAGTACGGGAGTGACGCTATGAGAAATGTAGACATGGCAATGCACGTCCGCGGCACGTCGCTGTTCGTCGACGACATTGTCACGCCCGCGGGTTGCCTGCATGCGGCGCTCTACACCTCTACCGTAGCCTGCGGGAAAATACTCGCTCTCGATACCAGTAAGGCCGCCGCCGCTTCGAGCGTGGTCGCGGTCTACACGCACCGCGACGTGCCGGGGCTCAACCAGGTCGGGCACGTATTCAAGGATCAGCCGCTGCTCGCCGTCGACCGCGTCGAATATATCGGCCAACCGATCGCTTTGGTGGTGGCGGAAACGCGGCGTGCGGCGTTGCGCGCGGCGAAACTCATCACCGCAGATATCGAAAAACTTGAGGCGGTATTCGATCCGCGCGTTGCGGCGGCTAAGGGCATGATCCACGGCCAGAAGCGCATCCTCGTCAAAGGTGACACGGGAGCGGCATTTGCCGAATGCAAATACGTCGTGCAAGGGAAACATGCAAGCGGTCCGCAGGAGCATTTCTATTTCGAGACCCAGCGCGCGCTGGCCCTGCCCGGCGAGCACGATACCATCAAGGTGTGCGCGAGCTCGCAGTCGCCCGGCGCTTTCCATCATCATATCGCGGAGGTGCTGGGCATCCCCCAGTCGAAGGTCGAGTTCGAAATCCGCCGGCTCGGCGGCGGGTTCGGCGGCAAGGAATCGACGGCGGTCTGGGTCGTGGCGCCCGCATTGGCGGCATTCCTGCTCAAACGGCCCGTGAAGCTTGTGCTTGGCCGCAACGAAGACATCGCGACGTCGGGCAAGCGCCATGCCTATCAATACGACTATAAAATAGGGCTGGATGCCGAGGGGAACATACTCGCCTATGAGGTCGACCTCTACCAGCACGCGGGCGCCTGCGCGGACATTTCGGTCGCGGTGCTCGGGCGATCGTTCCTGCATACGTCTGGGTCGTATCGCATCCCGAACTTCCGCGCAACCGCCGTCAGTTGCCGCACCAATATCCCTCCCAACAACGCCTTCCGAGGGTTCGGGGTGCCGCAAGGAACATTCGCCATAGAGACCGCGATTACACACGCCGCGGAGGTGATGGGGGTGGACGCGGCTGTCATCAAGCGCCGGAACCTGTTGCAAAACGGCGATACTTTGCCATACGGGATGAAGCTGGAAAAGACCAACGCCATCCGCTGCTGGGAGACGCTCGATCGGCAGGTGAATCTCGCCGAGCGCCACGCTATGGTTGCGGAATACAACCGCACCCATACCGACAGTAAACGCGGGCTCGCGGTCGTTCCCGTCTGCTTCGGGATCTCCTTCGCGCAGACCGCGCTCAACCAGGCCGGCTCGCTGGTCAATATCTACGTTGACGGGAGCGTGGTGGTGAGCACGGGCGCCGTGGAAATGGGGCAGGGCGTAAATACCAAGATCCAGATCATTGCCGCACATACCCTGGGTATCGGCGCGGACAAGGTGCGGGTCGACACGACCAATACCCTCCGTGTCCCCAACGCCTCGCCGACATCGGCGAGCACGGGGGCGGACCTGAACGGAATGGCGACGAAGTATGCCTGCGAGGAGCTGTGCACGCGGCTCCGGAAATTCGCCGCCCGGCATCTCGGGCATGACAATCCCGGCGATATCACGTGGCCGGATGGGGTGGTGTGCATTGGGGAAAAGCGCACGGAACTGGACTGGGAAAAGCTCGTGGCGGCGGCGCAATGGGCGCGCATCGACCTGTCGAGCCACGCCTTTTATGCGACACCGAATGTGTATCACGATCAGAAAACCGAGCGCGGCCGTCCGTTCGCCTACTATAGTTATGGCACTTCGCTCACCTCGGTGCTGGTCGACTGCCTGCGCGGCGCCTATTGCATCGAAGCCGTTGATATAGTGCACGACGTTGGGAAGTCCCTCTGCGAGGTCATCGACCGCGGCCAGGTCGAAGGCGGGGTCATACAGGGGATGGGGTGGTCGACCATCGAGCAGATCCGCTACGCCCCCGACGGCAGGGTGCTCACCGCGGTCAACGCCTATAAAGTGCCCGACATCAGATTCTGCCCGCCGCATTTCTCGGTCACGCTGTTGCCTAATTCCGACAACCCGTTCGCGGTCTGCAACTCCAAAGCGGTGGGCGAGCCTCCGTTCATCCACGGCCTGGGCGCCTATTTCGCCCTCCTGCACGCCCTGCGCTCCGTGCGCAAAGACAAAGAACTCCCCTCACTCCCCCTGACACCCGAGAAGGTTTTTATGTATCTGCATGGGTGAGCCGCCGTAAAAATTGCACTTGTCGAAGGACGACACACGGTGTTAATATATGCCACCTATGACAAGATTAAGCGTTTTTAAGGAACTGTTCCTTTTTTTAAAAGAGACCAAGCGGTGGTGGCTGGCGCCGATTATCATCATACTATTATTGCTCGGCATATTTATATTTCTCACCGAGAGTTCGGCCGTCCTGCCGTTTGTATACACACTCTTCTAGCCTGCCCCGCGCCAACGCGTCTGGTGCGGGAGGCAAGAGAGATGGGTGGTTTTTTGCGCTAGAGTAAACTTATCAGCTCCTCGAAATTGATGAATGAACCAGGGATCGACACACTCCGTACATGACCCTCAAGCTGAAGATCGTACTCACACTTTTTTCCACCATTGCCGTGCTCTCGCTCTTCGTCTGGCAGAGGAGACGGTTCCCGAGGCCTATTGAGAAGGCCCTCGATACCTTACGGATCTGGTGGCTCGGCGTTGCCAAGAAGATCGGCCACATCCAGACCGTGATTATCCTCACCATCACCTACTTCACCGCCATCGCAGCCGCTGCGCTCATTTCGAAATGCATGAGGCACGATTTGCTCGGGCTGCACGATAAGGCTGCATGGCATCCACGCAAAAAGAAAAAGGATACGATAGAGACGTTGATGAGGCAGTTCTAACAAAGAGAAATCCCAAACCCCAAATCCCAAATAATGATACCCACATGAACATACTCGGCATATCGTGCTTTTATCATGATGCGGCGGCCGCCCTCTGCGTGGACGGAACCATCGTTGCCGCGGTGGAAGAAGAGCGGTTCACGCGGAAGAAGCACGATTTCGGATTCCCGAAGCATGCAATCGACTTCTGTCTCGAGTTCGCCGGCCTCAAGGTGTCCGATCTCGACTACATCGTCTTCTATGAAAAGCCGTTCATAAAAATGGAGCGGCTCCTCCTCACCTACATTGCCACCTTCCCGAAGTCCCTCGGATCGTTTATCTCGGCCATGCCCGTTTGGATAAAGGACAAGATGCACATCCCCTCCATCATCAAAAAAGAAACCGGTTACGAGGGGAAGATCCTCTACGCTGACCACCATATCTCCCATGCGGCAAGCTGTTTCCTCTGCTCGCCGTTCGAGGAGGCGGCCATCCTCACCATCGACGGCGTGGGCGAATGGAACACGGCTGCACGCGGGGTGGGCAGGGGCAACCGGGTCGAGCTCACGCACGAGATCAACTTCCCCCATTCTCTCGGTCTCCTCTACAGCGCCTTCACCGGCTACCTGGGTTTCCGGGTCAACGATGGGGAATACAAAGTCATGGGCATGGCCCCCTATGGGGTCCCACGCTACGTCGATCAGGTGAAACAGCTTGTCCAAATCAACGATGACGGCAGTTTCAAGCTGAACATGGACTACTTCGCCTACCACTACAAGCTCGAAAACCTCACGCCTAAATTCATTGAGCTCTTCGGCCCCCCCCGCGCGCCGGAGTCGGTCTTCTACACCGAAGCGTTGTATCCGAACAAGGACCTGCCTGGCTGGGACGACGCCTATGCCCGCAACTGCCAGCGCTTCGCGGACATCGCCCACAGCATCCAGGACGTCACCGAGGAGGCGCTGCTGAAGACCGCGGAATTCATCCACCGAGAGACTGGAATGGATTACCTCTGCATGGCGGGCGGCGTGGCCCTGAACTGCGTCGCAAACGGGGAGGTCCTGCGCAGAACGCCCTTCAAGGAGATCTGGATACAACCGGGCGCCGGCGATTCGGGTGGCGCCATCGGCGCTGCCCTTTACGTCTACAACACCGTCCTCGGGAACCCTCGGAAGTGGGTTATGAAGCACGGCTATCTCGGGCCATCCTTCAGCGAGGAGTCCATCAGGAAGTGGCTAAACGAGCATAAGATCCCCTATACGGAATATTCGGAGAAAGACCTACCGAAAGCGGTGGCAAAGCTGGTCGCGGGGGAAAACGTCGTCGGCTTCTACCACGGGAGGATGGAATTCGGCCCGCGCGCGCTGGGGGCGCGCTCCATTCTCGCCGATCCGCGCAACTCGAAAATGAAGGACATCCTGAACGAGAAGATCAAGCACCGGGAACAGTTCCGGCCGTTCGCCCCCGCCGTGCTGGTGGAGAAAGCTGGAGAATATTTCAACATCGGCTGCACGGATGCCCCCTACATGCTCCTCGTGGGAGAGGTCAGGCCTGACAAGAGAAAGGTCATTCCCGCAGTGACGCATGCGGACAATACCGCCCGCCCGCAGACCGTGCGAAGGGAGTCGAACCCCCGCTACTACGACATCATCGCCGAATTCGAAAAGCTAACCGGCGTTCCCGTGATCATCAACACGTCTTTCAACGTCCGTGGCGAACCCATCGTCCTCACCCCCTACGAGGCATATCGCTGCTTCGCTACCACGGACATGGACTACGTCGTCCTCGAACGGTTCGTCGTCTCCAAGAAAGAGATCCGTCCCGAGCACATCCCCCCGCCGCCGGAATCACTGCTCCTGGACATCTGACGCGCCGCCATAACAAGCCCGCATTTTGGAGTTAGATAATACCCTCCGGTGTTCTTGCACCCGATTACTTTGATTTTTTTGATCGTCAGAGGGACCAGGCGCGTACCTCCACCCCTCAGGCCAACCCCCGAAATGGCGGGTAGCGTAGGAGTCGCCCATCTACGCCAAGGCTGCGGCGGACAGGCCAGACTGCGCGCTGAGGCTTCGTCGGGCAGAGATTCATTCGACCCGCTTGGCGGGCCACGCATCTCGCGTGGCAAGCTTGATGCTTGCCCGCCTCAGGCGGGAATCAAGCCCCTACAAGATTAACATTTCCGGTTCACAAGCGCCCAGAGGGTGAAAGATCCCATCGCTTACCATCCATTTCGTGGAGACAAAAATGCCGTCCGTAATGGGACAGTTATGGGGTGTATAGGCACACAATTGAGGTGATGTGATTTT